>NZ_JBHMIN010000033.1:0-76108 GCF_048060215.1 Micromonospora sp. LOL_021
CAACGACATCGCCACCACTCCCGACCATCAGCTCCGTCACCACCAGACAACAGCCTGAGCAACCACGCCCGACCCGCCTGGCAGCGACACACAGCGAATTTGCCAGCGGAGTCCGAGCAGGCCGCGCTCAAGTGCGTGTACATGGCGTTGATGAGTCTGGACCCGACCGGCAACGGCCGGCGTCGGTGGACCATCAGGTGGAAGGCGCCTCTCAACGCGTTCCAGATCGCCTTCGAGGGCCGGCTTACCCCGGCCAACCTCTGACCACTTCAACAACCAAGATCAGCCGTTAACTTGACACTCCCACACCCGCTGACCACAGCACACCGACGCCCCACCAGGCGGCCCGACCACAGGCCACGAACCCCCGCCCCAACCCCCGGAGCATGCCGACCACGTGATCGGCGATTCGCCGCGCCCCAGAATCTCCCAATACCGAACTATTCAACCGAGCTCAAGACGAGGGAGGAAGGCGAGCGGTACGGGTTCTCGCTGTGCCGCATCGGCAATGCCGGCACGCGCGACCAGACGTACGACCTGCTCGGAGTCATCCGGGTCGCCGTCGACCCACGTCAGCCGAAGAAGCTGGGGGAGAACCTGCGCGGCTGGGCGGTCGCGACCCTTGCCTCCGGCGGACACGGGTTCGGCTGCTACCACGACGTCTTCAGCACCCTCGACGAGGACGACCAGCCCGAGAACGACCTTGGCAACCTCGACATCAACTGGTCCGGCTCGGAAGTCCTCGTACCGGCCGAATAACCCGACACCGATGGTCAGACAGCGAGCAGGGGTTGAAGCGGACGGGCGGGCACCGATGTGGATCGGTGCCCGCCCGTAACTAGATTTCGCTGGTCAGTCGTCCGGGTTGCCCGGGTTACCGGGACGTCCCGGCCCGTTGCCCGGCCCACCGGGACCGTCACCGTCGCCCGGGCTCGGCTGGGCACCCTGGCCGTTGCTGACCCGGATGATTACCACGCCGCCCTTGATGGTGCGGCCGCTCGGGCTGGTGCCGGCGGCGGTGCCGGCCGGGCAGGTGGAGTCGACCGCACCGGAACGGTCCACCTCGACCTCGAATCCGGCACCGGACAGTCGGGATCGGGCGTTGTCGATCGACTGGCACTGCACACCGGGGATGGAGCGCTGCTCGCCGCGGACCAGTTTGCCGCTCGGTGCCTTGAACTGCTGCTTCTCCTTGCCCTTCATCGCGTCCCGCAGGGTCTCGTAGACCGCCGGGTTGACGATGTTGTGCGACATGGTGGCGTTGGTGTCGGCCCAGTCCGGGTCGGCCAGCACCCCGGCGACGGCGAGTTGCTTGGTGGTCACCACCATGGTGGCGGTCTTCTCCGCGTCAGTGGTGCCGGTCTTGCCGGCCACCGGGTGCCCGACGACGCTGCGCACGCCGGACGCCGTACCGCCACGGCACCGGGTGGTGCTGGACCGGTCGCCGACCGGGCAGCGCGCCGCGTCGATCGCGGCCCGGGCCACCTCGGTGGAGACCACCTGCTTGCACTGCGGCTGGGCGATGTCCAGGCTGTTGCCGTCCTGGTCGCGGATCTCCTGCACCGGGATCGGCTTGCAGAACTTGCCGTCGGCGGCGAGGGTGGCGTACGCGTTCGCCATCTCCAGCGGCGTGGTGCTGGACACGCCGAGGGTGAAGGCACCCCACTGGTTGGCGCCCTCCGGGTCGGCGGCGAACCGGGCGTCGTTGGAGGCCCGGAAGGTGATGCCGAGGCGCTGCGCGACGTCGACGGCGGAGGCCGCGCCGACCCGCTCCTGCAGCGGCACGAAGTACGTGTTGACCGAGGCGCCGAAGGCGCTCCACATGTTGTGTACGCCGTTCATGCTGGAGCTGGCGTTGCGTGGGCAGTACTTGTTGGTGCCCGCGCAGGCGGCCGGGCTGCCCCGTTCGACGATGTACTTCGACTCGTACGGGCTCTTCGCGTTGATCGTGTACTCCAGCGGGTAGCCCTTCTCGAGGGCCGCCACCAGCGGGAAGATCTTGAACGTCGAGCCGAACTGGTAACCGGTGATGTCACCGCCACCGGTCAGCAGCGGGTTCGTGGTGTTCGGGTAGGTGCCCCGGATGCCCTTGTCGGCCTTCTTCGGGTCGCTGGAGAGCTTGTTCTTCGGGTTGTCCGGGTCGTCGAGCTTGTAGTTGCGGTTGACCGCCATACCGCGTACGTACCCGGTGCCCGGCTCGACCGCCGCCACCATCAGCGCGTGCTTGCTGCCGGTCTTCAGCGCGTCCTCGACGGCGTTCTTCGCCGCGTCCTGCGTCTGCAGGTCGAGGCTGGTGACGATGTGGTAGCCGCCGCTCTTCAGCCGCCGTTCCCGGTCGTAGCTGGTGGCGCCGAACGTCTCCTGCTCCATCCACCAGCGGTAGAAGAAGTCGCAGAAGAAGCCCCAGTGGTTCTTGTTGGCGGCGACGCAGCCGTTCGGCGCGCGCTTGCCGTTGACGACCAGCTCGACGGCCTTGGCCTCGTCGGCTTCCTGCTGGGTGATCGCCCCGGTCTTCACCATGTTGTCGATGACGTAGTTGCGCCGGTCGACGGCCTGCGGGTAGCCGCCCGGCGTGGTCGGGTCGAACGCCGTCGGGGCCTTGACCAGGCCGGCGAGCATGGCGGCCTCGTCGATGGTGAGGTCCGCCGGCTGCTTGCTGAAGTAGACCTGGCTGGCGGCGAAGACACCGTACGCGCCGTTGCCGAACGGGGCGATGTTGAGGTAGCGCTCCAGCACCTCGTCCTTGGACATCTCCTTGGTGAGCTGCATCGCGTACTTCATCTCGCGCAGCTTCCGGGCGTTGGTGTCCTCGGTGGCGGCGATCACGTCCTCGGGGTGGGTCGCCGAGTAGGCGATGGCCAGCCGGACGTACTGCATGGTCAGCGTCGAGGCGCCCTGGGTGGTCTCGCCGGCACCCTGGTTGGCGACGAAGGCCCGGGCGACGCCCTTGACGTCGACACCGTTGTGCTCGTAGAAGTTGTGGTCCTCGGCCGCGATGATCGCCGCCCGCATGATCGGGGCGACGTCTTCGATCGGGACGTCGCGGCGGTTCTCGTCGTACATCGCGGCGAGCGTCGTCTTGCCGTCGGCGGCGTACAGGTAGCTGATCTGCGGCGCCCGCTTGACGGTCAGCTCGCTGGGCAGCTTGTCGAAGGTCTCCGCGCCTGCCTTGGCTGCCAGGCCCGACATCGCCACTGCGGGGAACGCGGCAGCGGCGACCACCACGCCGGCCAGCAGCCCACAGATCAGCAGCGATGCGGCGTTGGTCAGTAGGTTGTGGTCTCGCTTCCGCATCCAGGTCACCCAGTCAGGGTACGTGAGGGACTGAAGAGGCCGCAGTGTGGCGTACCTGTGCATTTCCTGCCGGCTCCGGCCTCGTTGTGCTAAACGCAGAGACCCGTCCGGCGGTTGTGGTCTCCGCCGCCTACTTTCCCCCGGGAAGGCGCAGGTGGCGGGGTTTCCCCGTTTCCGCCTCGGGTAACCCTGCCCGGCAGAGCGCCCGCCAAGGGCGTTGTGTCCGGATAAGTGGATTTCGTCGATAACGTTGCGTAATCATCCGACTACAGATCATGATGGTCCGGCGAGGATCGCACGGCGGCATGCTGCGGGGGAAAGCAGCGTCAGCCGCCCGGCTTGCCGACTGACTCCACCGGTTGCAAGCGGAAATTGCTAGGGGGGACGTGGAACGATGGGCATGATCGCTGATTGGCCCAGCCTGGCGGCGTGCCAGAGCGGAGACCCGGACGCGTTGTTCGTGCAGGGCGCTGAGCAGAACGTGGCCAAGCGCATCTGCCGGGGCTGCCCGGTCCGGTACGAGTGCCTGGCCGACGCACTCGACAACCGGATCGAATTCGGGGTCTGGGGCGGCATGACCGAGCGGGAACGCCGGGCACTGCTGCGCCGGCACCCGCAGGTGGCGAGCTGGCGCAAGATGTTCGAAGCGGCCATGCGGGACCGCGAGAAGGTGCTCGTCGCCACCAAGTGATTCAGCCGGCGACCGCGTGGCCGATCGTCCGGAGCCCGTCGACGTCGTGCACGTCGGCGGGCTGCGCGCGGACGGTCGCCACCGGCACCTGCGGGAACGCGTCGGTGAACCTCGCCGCCACCCGGCGCTCCCGCGCCGACTGCTGCGCCACTGCGGCGTGTACCCGCAGTACCTCGGCCGTCGCCGGATGCCCGCCGTCGCGGTCCAGCTCCCGCGCGGCAATCAGGCTCCGTTCGGCGGACAACCCGGGTACGGCCGGCTCGTGTACCCGGTTGAGCACCAGCCCGGCCAGCGGCATCCGCTCCGCGCCGAGCCGACCGGCGAAGTACGCCGCCTCCCGTACCGCGTCCGGCTCCGGCGCCGCGACCAGCAGGAACGCCGTCTCGTCGGCCTGCAGGACCCGGTACGTCTGCTCGGCCCGCTGCCGGAAACCGCCGAACATCGAGTCCAGCGCCGCCACGAAACCGGACAGGTCACTGAGCAACTGGGCACCGAGGATCTTCTGCACCGCCCGGGAGAACACCCCGAACGACGCGGTCACCAGGCTGAACATGCTCCGACCGCCGGCCCGAGCCGGCGCCAGCAGCAGTCGGAGCATCCGGCCGTCCAGAAAGCGGGCCAACCGGGCCGGCGCGTCCAGGAAATCCAGCGCGGACCGCGACGGCGGCGTGTCGACCACGATCAGATCCCACTCGCCACCGGCGTGCAGCTGGCCCAGCTTCTCCATCGCCATGTACTCCTGCGTTCCGGCGAAGGTCGAGCTCATGGCCTGGTAGAACGGGTTCGCGAAGATCTCGGCGGCCTTCTCCGCGTCGGTGTGCGCGAGCACCACCTCGTCGAAGGTGCGCTTCATGTCCAGCATCATGGCGTGCAACTCGCCGCCGCTGGCCTCGACCTCGATGCCCTTGACCTGTCGGGGGGTGTTGTCCAGCTCGGTCAGGCCGAGTGACTGCGCCAGCCGGCGGGCCGGGTCGATGGTGAGCACGACGGTGCGTCGGCCGTGCCGCTCGGCGGCGCGCAGCGCCAGCGCCGCCGCGGTTGTCGTCTTGCCCACCCCACCGGCACCGCAGCAGACCACGATCCGTACGCCCGGATCCGCCAGGATCCGGTCGACGTCCAGCGGTGGCGCTGCGTGATCAAGAGGCACCTGTCGAGCGTATCGGGGTCGGCCCAGGATCCGCCGATCAAGTCGCTGTGAGGTCGCTTCCAGCAGCTGGCCCGGCACCGGTCAGCAACGCCGTGGCCAGCGTGTCCAGGCCCTCGCGGGTGACCCCGTCCGGCAGCAGCGGCAGCCGGACGATCGGCCGGCCCAACTCGACCAGGTCGGTCAGCAGCGAGTCCTCCAGCGCGCGGCGGGTGAGGTGCTCCTGCGCCTCGGCCCGCAGGCCGGTCACCGTCTCCCGGTCGGTCGGCAGCCCGGCCGCGGCCAGCCCACGCCGCAGCTGCGTCTGGCCGACCGGCCCGTCGGCGAGCAGCGGCGGCCGGGCCGAGTTGACGATCACATTGCCCACCGGGATGCCCAGCGCGGTCAGGTCGGCGACCGCGTCGAGGGTCTCCTGCACCGGCATCTCCTCCAACAGGGTCACCACGTGCACCGCGGTGATCGGCGAGCGCAGCAGTACCGCGACGCCCTCGCTCTGGGTCTTGATCGGGCCGACCTTGGCCAGCCGGGCAGCCTCGGCGGTCACGTTCAGGAACCGGCCGATCCGCCCGGTGGGCGGCGCGTCGAGCACCACCGCGTCGTAGACGCGCCGCCGATCCACCATCCGGGTGGTGGCCTCCTTCACCTTGCCGGTGAGCAGGACGTCGCGCAGCCCGGGAGCGATGGTGGTGGCGAAGTCGATGGCGCCCAGGCGCCGCAGCGCCCGCCCGGCCGCGCCCAGCTTGTAGAACATGTCGAGGTACTCCAGCAACGCCTCCTCCGGGTCCACCGCCAGGGCGCGGACCTCGCCACCGGCGGCCGAGGTGGTGATCCGGCGCTCCTGATACGGCAGCGGCCCGATGTCGAACAGTTGCGCGATGCCCTGGCGGCCCTCCACCTCCGCGAGCAGAGTGCGTCGGCCCGAGCCGGCCAGGGCGAGCGCCAGCGCGGCGGCGACACTGGTCTTGCCGGTCCCGCCCTTGCCGGTCACCACGTGCAACCGGGACGGCCAGCCGGGTACGGCGGCGACAGGTGACTGCTCGGTGACCCCCACGTCCAACCAGACTAGTGCGCGGCGCGGCTCAGTTGACGTCGCAGACGAACCAGCCGGACTTCTGCACCACCACGAAGTTGAGATCCTGCTCCGCGCTGCGCTCGTCCTCGGTGACCATACGCACGGTGACCGAGACGACAGCCCGCTCTTCGTCCTGCTCGTCGACGGTCGGCACGTTCCACTCGAACTGCGGGTTGCGGTACGTCGACGAGTAGCCCTCGATCTCCTCCACCTTCTCGATCAGCGCGGACTCGTCCCGGGCCTCCCGGCAGACCAGGTCGGCCGCGGCCGTGACGTCCCGGTCGGTGTACATGGCGTGGAGGAACTCGTCCACGGCGGCGACCGGTTCGGCCGCGCCGCTACCCGTCTCCAGGTTGTTGATCACCAGGAACGCCGCGATGCCGCCACCGCCGCAGAGCAGCAGCACCACACCGAGCACCACCGAGGTGATCAACAGGCCGCGTCGGCGGCCGGCGGCGGGCGCGGCCGGCGAGCCGGGAGCCGGCGGTACGGGCTGCCCCGGCGGTACGGGCTGGCCGGGTGGTACCGGCGGTACGGGCTGTCCCGGCGATACGGGCTGCCCCGGTGGCGGTGCGGACTGACCCGGCGGCGGGAACGGCGGGCCACCCGATGCCGCCGCGAACGGTGCGCCGGCCGGCGGCGGGGCGTACGGCGACCGGTCCGGCGGCGGAGTGAACGGCGGTGCGGCGGGACGCTGCCAGGGCGGCGGCGGGATCGACTGCCCCGGCGCTGTCGGCTGCGCCTCGGTCGGCTGTGCGTCCGGCGCCGGTGGCTGTGCGTCCGGTGGCTGTGCCTCGCCACTGGGCGGTTGCGTCATCCTCATCCCCAGGTTTCAGGTCTCGTCGTCGGCGGACGGTAGCCGCCACCAGACGGTCAGGGTATCTGGCCGACGCACCCGGCTCACCGTCCCGGCCGTTGGCCGTAGGCTGTGGCGGTTGGCGAATCAGAGCTAGGAGCCGTAACGCGATGCAGAAGTGGGAGTACGTCACCGTGCCGTTGCTGGTGCATGCCACCAAGCAGATCCTCGACAACTGGGGTGAGGACGGCTGGGAACTGGTCACCGTGATTCCCGGTCCCAACCCGGACCAGCTGGTGGCGTACCTGAAGCGGCCGAAGTCGTGACCGCCGGACCGCACGCCCGCCTCGCCGAACTGGGGCTGAGCCTGCCGACCGTGGTCCCGCCGGTGGCCGCCTACGTTCCGGCGGTCCGCTCCGGCCAGCACGTCTACGTCTCCGGTCAGCTGCCGATGGCCGACGGAGCGCTGCTCGCCGTCGGCAAGGTGGGTGCCGAGGTCGCCCCCGAGCAGGGCAGGGAGCTAGCCGGCCGGTGTGCGCTGAACGCGCTCGCCGCGATCGACGCCCTGGTCGGTCTCGACGCCGTGACCCGGATCGTCAAGGTCACCGGGTTCGTCGCCTCGGCCGCCGGGTTCACCGGCCAGCCCGCCGTGATCAACGGCGCCTCCGAGCTGTTCGGCGAGGTCTTCGGTGACGCCGGCCGGCACGCCCGCAGCGCTGTCGGGGTGGCCGAGCTTCCGCTCGGCGCGCCGGTCGAGGTGGAGGTCGTCGTCGAGGTCTCGTGACCCGGGCGGAATCCGACCGGCAGAGGTCGGCACCCGGACGGGCAGAAGACGTCTCGGCGAAGTCACCGCGCGGCCGTACCATCGCAGCCATGACCGCGCACGTCACCACCCCTGCTGCGGCCCTGGCCAGCGATCTGCCGGGCTGGGCGACCCTGGTGCGGGCACCCAACCCCGGGCCGATGACGCTGGACGGCACCAACACCTGGGTGCTGCGCCAGCCGGGCGAGCGGTACGGCGTCCTCGTCGATCCGGGTCCGGCCGACGCCGGCCACCTCGACCAGCTGGCGGCCCATGGTCCGTACTCGATGATCCTGGTGACCCACGGGCACCCGGACCACGTCGACGCGGTGCCGGCGGCCGCCGACCGGTTCCAGGCCCCGGTCCGGGGCCTGGCCGCCGACGAACGGGGCGGAGCCGCCGACCGCGACGGGGAAGCCTGCGACCAGCGGGCGGCGGAGCCGGACCGGCTCGCCGACGGGACCGTGCTGGACGTCGCCGGCCTGACCGTTACCGTGCTGGCCACCCCCGGTCACACCGCCGACTCGGCCTGCTTCCTGGTCGCCGGGCCGGACGGGCGGCAGGCCGTGCTCACCGGGGACACCATCCTCGGCCGGGGCACCACCGTGGTCGCCTGGCCCGACGGCGACCTCGGCGACTACCTGGCCAGTCTGCGGCGACTCGCGGCGTACGACGAGGTGACGGCGCTGCCGGGGCACGGCCCGGCGCTGACCGACTGCGCCGCCGCCGCCCGGTTCTACCTGGCCCACCGGCAGGCCCGGCTGGACCAGGTCCGGCAGGTGGTGGCCCGGGGCGTGACCGACCCGGCGGCCGTCGTCGCCGAGGTGTACGCCAGCGTCGACCGGGCGTTGTGGCCGGCCGCCGAGTGGTCGGTCCGGGCGCAGCTCGCCTACCTGCGAGCCTCGGCCGACGACCCGGCCGGTGACCGGGAATCGACACCGGGGCGGACCGGGTTGGACCGGCAGTGACCTGCCCGGTGTGCGGAACCGTCGCGGTACCCGGCGCGCGGTTCTGCCACAACTGTGGCGGTGCGCTGCCGGCGGCCGCCTTCCTGCCGGCCGCCGAGCGCCGGGTGGTCACCGTGCTCTTCGGCGATTTGTCCGACTTCACCTCCTGGTCGGAGGATCTCGACCCGGAACGGGTCGGTGCCGTCACCGACCGGGTGCTCGCCGCCCTGGCCGGGGCGGTCAAGACGTTCGGCGGGCATGTCGACAAGCTGACCGGCGACGGGATCATGGCGGTCTTCGGCGCCCCGGTCGCCCACGAGGACGACGCCGAGCGGGCGGTACGGGCCGCGCTCAGCATGCAACGTGCGGTGCGCCGGGTGCTCGACGACGAGCGCGGCGGCGGCGCCCCGCTCGGCCTGCGGGTCGGTCTGAACACCGGTGACGTGGTCGCCGGCATCCAGGCGGCCATCGAGTACACGGTGATCGGCGACACGGTCAACACCGCCGCGCGGCTCGCCGACGCGGCGGCGGTCGGCGCGGTGTACGCCGGGGCCGGCACCGTCACCGGCACCCGGCACGTCGCCGCCTGGCGGCAACTGCGTCCGCTACGGCTGAAGGGCAAACGCGCCCCTGTCGAGGCGTACGAGCTGCTCGGCCTGCACGACGCGCCCGGCACCCGGTCGGGCATCGGTGACCAGGCCCCGTTCGTCGGGCGGGAGGCCGAGATCGGCCGGCTGGCCGGCCGGCTCACCGAGGTGATCGACCACGGCGACCCCCGGGTGCTGGTGCTCACCGCGGAGGCCGGGATCGGCAAGTCCCGGTTCGCCGTCGAAGTCGAGCGGTACGCCGCCGGCTACGACGTCGGCACCGGGCGGTACGCGGCACCCACCGGCGCGCGGGTGCTCTCGGTACGCTGCGCCGCCTTCGGCGAGCGGCGTCGGCTGGCCCCGCTGGCCGACCTGGTGCGGATCGCGGCCGGGCTGCCCCGGGACAGCTCCACTGCGGTCACCCGCCCGGTGGTCGAGGAGCGGCTGCGCCGCCTCGGTCAACGGCTGGCCCGGGTCCGTCCGGAGTCGCCACCGCTCTCCGTCGACCTGCTGCTGACCCTGCTCGGGTACGCGGAGCCGCCGGCCGCCGCGCACCCGTCGTCCGGTCCGGCGGACCTGACCTCGGATGCTCCGGTGCTCGACGCGGAGTCGATCCCGAGCGCGGTTGCCGACCTGCTCAGCGCCCTGGCCCGGGAAGCGCCGCTGCTGATCGTGGTGGACGACCTGCACGACGCATTGCCGGACACTGTCGAGGTGCTCGGCGAGACGCTGTCCCGGCTCACCGGTCCGGTGCTGGTGCTGCTGCTCGGCCGACCCGAGCTGGTGCGTACCGCCGGGGTGCTGACCGGGGTGGCCGACGCCGAGGTGCACGCGTTGCCGCCGCTGCGCGGGGCCGACGCGGCCCGGCTGCTCACCTCGTACCTCGGCGGAGGGCGGCTGCCGCAACCGGATGTGGACCGGCTGCTGGCCACCGCCCAGGGCAACCCGTTCTATTTGGCCGAGTTGGTCACCCTGCTGATCGAGCGGGGCGCGCTGACCCGGACCGGTCCGTCGGCCGACGCCGCCGGCGGCGACAGCGCGGACTGGCGGCTGGCACCCGGTTCGCTGAGTAGCCGGCTGCTCTCCCGGGACCTGGCTGCGGTGCTGGCCGCCCGGATCGACGCGTTGCCGGCCGACGCCCGGTCGGTGCTGCGCGACGCCGCAGTGGTAGGGGACGTGGTGCCGGACGGCACCCTGGAGTCGTTGCGGGACCGGCGGGACGGCCGGCCGGCGGCGGTGGTGGCGGTGGAGCTCGACCGAGCAGTGGAGGAGCTGCTGCAACGGCGCATGCTGCACCGCACCCGGGTCGGTTTCGCCTTTCCGACCCCGCTGATGCGGGAGGCGGCCTATGCCGGGATCGGCAAGGCCGACCTGGCGGAGCGGCACGCGTGCCTGGCCCGGTGGGCGGCCGGGGCCGACGCGCCGGCTGCGGTCGGCACCGGTCCGGCGAGCGGTGGGCCGGGCGGGATGAGTCCGGCGCTGCGGGACGTGTTCGTCGCCGATCATGTCGAACGAGCCGTCGGCCTGGCCGAGGCGGTCGGGCTGCGCCCGGATTCGGCGGCCCGCGCCGTCGGGCCGCTGGGGATCGCGGCGCTGGGCCGGGCGGCCCGCCGGTCGATCGCGGTCGGTGAACCGGAGCTGGCCGTGGAGTACGCCGAGCGGGCGTCCGCGCTCGGCGGGGACGCGGTGCCAAAGGCCGACCGGCTGGTCTACGCCCGGGCGCTGCTGCAGACCGGGCGGCCGGCTGAGGCGCTGGCCACCGCCGAGAAGGTGCTCGCCAACGCCGGTGAGGACGTCGCGGCCCGGGCTGGTGCCCTGCTGGTGTCCGGCCGGGCCCACCGGGCGGTGGGCGACGCCGCCCGTGCGGTGGCGGTGTGGCGCGAGGCGTTGCAGGTGGCCACCGACGCAGGGCTGCCCGCCGAGCGGGCGGAGGCGATGCGCCGACTCGGGATGGCCGACTTCCTGGCCGGCCGGCTCAGCCGGGCGAGTAGCCGGTTCGCTGCGGCGTACCAGGTGAACCTGGCAGCTGGCGACCGGCGTGGGCAGGCCTGGTCGTTGCAGAGCCTGGCGTGGGTGACCACGATGCGCGGCGACTTCGCTGGCTCCGACGCGGTGCTGAACCGGGCGGCGCGGCTGTTCGTCGAGCTGGACGACCCGGTGGGGCGGGCCTGGCTGCGGGGTACCACCGCGTTCGCCCGGCTGCTTTCCGGCCGGTTGGCCGACGCCCGCCGGTTGGCCCGGGTGTTCCTGCCGTTCGGCGAGCGGGTGGGGGAGGCGTGGGCGGTCGGCACGCTGCGGGCGGTCGAGGCGTTCGCGGCAGCCGAGTTGGGCGAGCTGGCCGAGGCGGACCAGTCGGCGCGGCGCGCGTACCGGGACTTCGACAGCGCGGCTGACGACTGGGGTCGGGGCTTCGCGTTGCTGGCGCGGGGGGCGGTGGCGCGCGGGCTCGGCCAGTGGGAACACGCCGCCGATCTGCTCTCCGACGCGCTGGCCCAGGGGGAGCGGATCGATCATCCGTTGCTGATCGGGATGGCCGGGACGCTGCGCGGGTTTGTCGCCCTGGAGCGCGGTGACGTGGCCGGTGCCGAGCGGTTGGCGCAGTCGGTGCTGACCTCGGTCGAGCCGCACAACCCATTGGCCGCCGTCCAGGTGGCGCCACGGGTGCTGCTCGCGTCGGCGCGGTTGGCGGCGGGTGACCCGCCGACCGCGGTCGGGCTGCTGGCACCGGTCGCGACCGCGATGGACAGCCCGGCGGTGTTGTTCTCCCAGCGTCAGACGTTGGCCCGGTATGCGGCGGCGCTGCTCGCCGACGGGCAGCCGGAACCGGCGCTGCACTGGGCCCGGCGGGCGCTGGACGTGCCGGCCGAGGACGTCCGCAGCCAGGTCGTCGGGTTCGGTGTGCTGGCCACCGCGCTCGCCGCCAACGGCGAGCGCGTGGCGGCGCGGCAGGCAGCTGATCGGGCGGTCAGCCTCGCGTACGGCACCGAGCAGGTCAGCGAGCGGGCGTCCGCCGAGGCGATCAGGTCCGCTGTGGATGACGGTGGCCTGGTCGGTCGAGTGGATCATGGCGGACCCGGGGATGCCGGCCGGCCAACGCCCTCGCTAGCCTGACCCCCACCGTGCTCCACCAAGGGCGCACTGTGGCCGGAGGGAATCCGATGAAGCTGCCCCGTTCGGTATCCGGGTGGACCGTCGCCGTGTTCGGGGCGATGGCCCTGCTGCTGGGCGCGGTCGGCCTGGCTCAGCCCGATGTCCTGCTCGTACTGCTGGGCTTCGACACGCTGCCCACCGGGGAGCGGGCCGCCGGCGACTACACCCGTACGTTCATGGCGGCGTCGTCGATGGCCTCGTTCAACATGGGTGTCTACTACCTGTTGGCGGCGGTCACCGACTGGCGGCCGTTTTTTCTCTTCTCGGTGATCTTCCGGCTGGTCACCACGGTGGTCTTCACCGTGGTCGTGGTCGCCGAGGTGGCTCCGGTGCGGTTTGTCGGGGTGGCGGCCTGGGAAGGGCTGGGCGCGGTGGTGACCGGGGTGGCGTTGCTGACCGAACGTCGCCGTCGGGTGGGCGTACCGTCGTCCGGCACCGGCCGGTCGGCTGGCGACGGCTGACCCGGGCCCGGGGTCGCCCCGGCTGTCCGGGGTCTTGGGTACCGTTTACCGTGTGAACGACAGACTGCCGAGTGCGCTGCCGTTCCCCACAGTGCCTGGACTGTCAGATTTGTCAGTCTTTGCCAGAGGCGGCTACGCCACCGTCTACCGTGCGGTCCAGGAGTCGGTCGGCCGGGAGGTCGCCGTCAAGGTGGAGAACCGGGCTCTGGACAACGAGCGGGACCAGCGCCGGTTCATGCGGGAGGCGCGTGCCGCCGGGCGGATGTCGTCCCATCCGCACGTGGTGGACCTCTTCGACGTCGGTGTCACCGGGGATCTCCATCCGTACCTGATCATGGAGATGTGCGACGGCTCGTACGCCGACCGGATGCGCACCTCCCCGCTGGACGCGTTCGAGGCACGCGACGTCGGAGTCAAGATCGCGGACGCGCTCGCCGACGCCCACCATCTCGGCGTCCTGCACCGGGACGTCAAACCGGCCAACATCCTCTACTCCCGGTTCAACGAGCCCGCGTTGGCCGACTTCGGCCTGGCCGTGCTGGTCGAGCACCGCGACGCCTCGGTCACCCTGGAGGTGCTGACCCCGGCGTACGCGCCACCCGAGTCGTTCCAGCACCGCCCGCCGTCGGCCGCCGCCGACGTCTACGCGCTCTGCGCCACCCTGTACGCCATCATGCGCGGCAAGCCACCACGGTGGGACGACGAGCGCAACCCGAGCCTGGTGGCCCTCCTCGAGATGTTCGACCGGCCGCTGCCGGACCTGCCCGGGGTCAACCCGGCGCTGACCGACGTACTGCGCCAGGGGATGGCGAACGATCCCGCCGCCCGGCCTCCGGCGGTGGTGCTGCGCGACATGTTGGCGGCGGTACCGCTCGGTCAGCACTGGAGCCCGGCCGCCCCGCACCGGCCGCCGTTCTCGATCGCCCCGGTCTCCGGCGGGCCGCAGACCGGGGCGGGCAACTGGGCCGACCGGACGACCCCGGTGCAGTCCGGGCCGGAGCGCAACTCGTCCTGGAGTGTTCCGGTGCCGTCCCCGCCGGAACCGGGCTCGGTGCCCGGGCAACGACCCGGCCCGCCCGGCCCACCGCCGTCGGCTGCCGGCCCGTCGTCCGGCCAGCCGGCTGCCGGCCCGTCGTCCGGCCGACCGGGTACCTCGCCCGGCAACGCCGTCCGCTCCTGGCTGCGGACCCTCGCCGGCGGGCTCGGCCTGCTGGTGCTGCTCGCGATGACCAGCCTGGGGACCTGGATCGTGGCCAAGGGCTCTGGTCCCACCACGTTTCCCCCGATCATCGGAGCCGACCAGCGGACGACCGGTGCGGTGGCCAGTGAGAGCCCGGCCAGCGACCCCACCGGCGGCGGTCCGGCGGGCTCGGTGCTGCCGAACTGCCACCTGACCCTGCGACCGGAGTTGCGCTGTCCGGACGACCTTGAATGCTTCAACGGCCGGGTGTCGAACTCGCCGCGTACTCTGATCGCGACCGCCTGCACCGGCCGGCACACCTGGGAGACGTTCGCGGTCGGTGAGCTGCCGACCCGGTTGCGGGCCGCGGACCACGCCACGATCCGGTCCGACCCGGCCATCGTCGAGGCCTGCGGGGCGGAGAGCTTCCGGCTGTTCACCCTGCGGATGGACGCCAACGACTGGCAGTACGCGGTGCTGCTGCCGGATCCGGCGGACCTCGCCGCCGGCGACTACCAGTACCGGTGCCTGGCGGGCAAGGGGCCCGGGCAACTGTTCGGCCCGACCCTGGCCGCCCGGTAACCAACATTTGGTGCAAGTCTCGGCTGTCCGACTATCCGGGCGGTTAACCTGACCTGGCAGTTCTGCAACCGCCAATCGGCCGAGGTGACCGATGGAGCAGCCGGAACCGGGGCAGCCGTCCCGGCTCAGCCGGTGTCTGGTGACCGGTGCCAGCCTGGCCGCCGTCGCCACCCTGATCATGGTGGCCTTCACCTGGCCGGCGGTCTACGCCGAGCCGCACGGCGTACCCGTTGGTCTGGTGGCCGCGGAGCCGGAGTCGACGACGATCGTCGCGGCGCTGGAACAGGTCCGGCCGCACGAGTTCACCGTCCGCCGGTACGCCGACCGCGACGCGGCGGTGCAGGCCATCCGACACCGCGAGGTGTACGGCGCCGTGGTGGTCGACGGCGGCCCGGAACTGCTGGTCGCCTCCGGCGCCAGCACCATAACCAGTCAGTTGATCGGCGCGGCTACCGGAGTGCTGAACCCGGCCGGGCAGACCACGGCCGACCGGCCACCGGTCACCGACGTCGTACCGCTCTCCCCGCACGACGAACGGGGTGCCGGGCTCAACGCGTTCTTCTTTCCGCTGCTGCTCGGCGGTCTCAAAGGTGGCATCTTCATCGCGATCGGCATCCAGGGCACCGCCCGCCGGCTGCTCACCCTGGCCGTCTTCGCCATGATCGCGGGTGCGGCGGTGGCGGTGATCGGTCAGTACGCGTTCCGGATCCTGGGCGGATCCTTTCCGCTCAACACGGCCGCGAGCGGGTTGACCGTGGCGTCCATCGCGGCAACGGTGATCGGCCTGCGTAACCTGTTCGGGCTGCACGGCGTCGGCGTCGGCACCGTACTGATCATGCTGGTCGGCAGCCCGATCTCCGCCGCTACGCTGCCGGTCGAGTTCCTGCCCCGGCCGTGGGGCGCCATCGGCCAGTTCTTTCCACCCGGGGCGTCCCTCTCGTTGATCCGCGGCATCTCGTATTTTCCGGACGCCCCGACCCTGCCGCGGTGGTTCGTGCTCTGCGGCTGGACGCTGGCCGGCTGCCTGCTGGCGCTGCTCACCCGCAACCGCCCGTCGGCCCGTACCCGGTCGACCACCCCGCCCAGCACGAAGATCGCCTGATCCGCCCGGCACGAAGATCGCCTGATTCGGCGCGGCGCAACTCGGCGGTGTCAAGTATTGCCGGGAGCCACTACATTGAGCGGAGCCGGCAATGTGGACGGCTGCCCGACACGCAATCGATCCTGACTGCCGCAGTCGTGAGGTTGCCATGACTGACAAATCCACCAAGTTCCGCACATACATCGATCACCGTACCCGGCAGACGATGACCACCCTGGCGGTTGCCGCGACCCTGGTCCTGGTCGCTCTCGTCGCCTGTGAGGACAACCAGCCGCCGGACCGGCCGACCGTGCGGGATCTCCGGGAGGCCTCGACCATCAGCGAGCGGACCGAGTTGCGCATCGGCGTCAATGTCGACATTCCGCTGATGTCATTCCGGCGAAACAACGCGTACCACGGTTTCGACATCGAGATCGCCCGCTACATCGCCGACTCCCTCGGCTTCGGCGACCAGAGCATCAGGTGGGTGCCACTGGACACCGAGGACCGGATCGAGAAGTTGCGCAGCGGCGAGGTCGACATCGTGGTGGCCAGCTTCTCCATCACCGAGGAACGTGAGAAGCGGGTCGGGTTCGCCGGCCCGTATCTGATCACCACACCTGAGGTGCTCGTCGCCACCGAGTACGTCAACGAGATCACCACGATCACCGATTTGAACAGCGAGGAGTACACCGTCTGCGTCGCTGGCGGCTCCACCACAGAGGCGATGCTCAGGGAACGCGGGATCCCGCACCAGCAGGCCGACAATCCGGCCGCCTGTCGGGACGGCATCCTGGCCGGCGAGTTCCAGGCGATGGTCTCCGACGAGACCATCCTCGCCGGACTCCGCTCGGAGAACCCCGACGAACTCGCCATCGTCGACATGCCGTTCGGCGTCGAGGAAGAGTTGGGCATCGGCGTCCCGGTCGAGGATGAGAATCTCCGTGACCTGGTCAGCTACTTTCTGGACAAGAGCTACCAGCGGGACCAGCGGGACGAGGCGAACGCCTGGGAGACGGCGTACAACAACCATCTGGGCCAGTGGCTCGGTGAGGCGAGCCAGCCCCGGCCGGACGGTGCGCCCGACCTGGTGGACCACGACGACAAGAACCGGCGGTGACCGCCGTCGAGCGCCCGGCCGACGATCCGGACCGGCGGAACCGGGCGGCGCAGCAGTTCTGGAGCGTGGTGGTCGGCGCCCCGGCGATCATCTCGGTGCTCCGGCTGGTCGTGGAGGCCGGCGGCGAGCTGCAGACCACCCTGCTGCTGGCCGCCAACGTCAACCCGGTGAACCTGGTCGCTGCCTTTGTCAGCACCGCGAGCCGGGTGGTCTCGGGTGCGATGGTGGCCCTCTTCGCAATCAGCGCGGTGCTGACCGTCAGCGTCGACAACGATCCTCGGCGGTGGGCCCGCCCGAAACCGCCGTTGCTGGTCCGCTGGATGCGGGTGGTGCCCGTCTGGTTCCTGATCGTCACCCTGCTGGTCGCGGTAGTGACCTGGAAAATCCTCTATCTGCCACTGCTGCTGCCGGCGATCGCGGCCACCGCCCAGCTGCTGACCCGTACGGTGGACGAGCGCCGCACGGCCGGGGACCTGCCGGACGACCGCCGGACGACCCGGCTGACCCTGTTCGCCCTGCTGCTGCTCGGCTACTACGGTCTGCTCGCGCCGACCCTGGTCGAGGCCGCGACCACCGGAGAGTGGTTCGTGGTACTGATCCTGGCCGCGCCGCCGCTGCTGGCCCTCGTGGTGACCGGCCCGGTGTTGCCCGGCACGGTGCACCTGCTGGTCGCGTCCGGTCAGCTCACCGTCATGATCGCGCTGGCCTGGACGTCGTACTCGGTGGCCACCGCGCCGGTGCTGCCCAGCACAGTGACCACCATCGAGGTGCCGGGCGGGGAGACCGAGCACATCCGGGGCAGCGTGATCGCGGTCGACGACGCGAGCGTGGCCATTCTGCAGGAACAGGGCGGCGTCCGGTACGTGCCGACCGACGACGTGGAGGCGCAGGTGCTCTGCCCGAGCGAGGCGGATCTAGCGCGCTACCGCCTCTGGGTGCACGGGTTCCACATCGAGGACTCGCTGCTGCAGGCGTTGGGGCGGGAGGTCCGACCGGTCACCCCGGTGGACGCGGTTTGCCGGGCGACCGCCTCGGTGAGGTGAGCCAACCGTTGCCCCGTCCGGGGCGGATCTGCCGCCGGTCCCCGGGCAGATCCGCCGCCGGGTCACACCCGGGCGCGCCTGGCGAGCCGCTCGGGGTCGAGGATGATGATGCTCTTGCCGTCGAGCCGCAGCCAGCCCCGGGAGGCAAAGTCGGCCAGCGCCTTGTTGACCGTCTCCCGGGAGGCCCCGACCAGCTGGGCGATCTCCTCCTGGGTGAGATCGTGGGTCACCCGCAGCACCCCGCCGTCGCGGGTGCCGAACCGGCCGGCCATCTGCAGCAGATTCTTGGCTACCCGCCCCGGTACATCGGTGAAGATCAGGTCGGCGAGGGCGTCGTTGGTCCGGCGCAGCCGTCGGGCAAGCACCCGCAGCAGCTGCTCGGCGATCTCCGGCCGATTGTTCAGCCAGGGCCGCAGCGCCTGCTTGCGCAGCCGGGCGAGGCGGGTGTCGGTGACGGCGGTCGCGGTGGCGGTACGCGGCCCGGGGTCGAACAGTGACAGCTCGCCGACCATGTCCGACGGGCCCATCACGGCGATCAGGTTCTGCCGCCCGTCGGCCGCCCGTCGGCCGACCTTGATCTTGCCGGTGAGCACGATGTACAGGCTGTCACCCGGCTCACCCTCGTTGAAGACGACCTCGCCCTTGCGGGCGTCGATCGTCTCCATCTCCTTGGCGAGTGCCTCCGCGGCCTCCGGGTCCACGCCCTGGAAGATCCCGCTACGAGCCAGCACCTCGTCCATCGCGCACCTCCGCCTGCGCGGCGTCCGTTCCCCGGCACCCCAGCCGTGACCAGCCGCGCGCAGTCAGTCTAGGTGCACTCCGCCCCTGGCCGGATGCGCACCCTCCGAATCTTGATCCAGGAGCGTAACCCAACAGGGTGGATCCGTCGTTAATATGCAACACCACGCACGCCGACCGGTCACCGCCGTGCGACCGGCGGACGCCGTATCGTCGACCGGTGTCTCCCGACGTCGCCCGCCCATGGTTCACCACCCGCACCGAGGACGGCCGGACCCTGCCGTACGCCTGCTGGGCGCTCACCGAGCCGCTGCTGACCATCAGCTCCGCTCCGCTCGGCGGCGGGATCGGACTGCGCTGGTGGGTGATCAACGCGACCGTGCCGATGTCGTACCGCCGCGACGACCCCGACACCCACCTCGTCGGTCTGGCCGAGCAGGCCGACCTGCGCGGACCCGGCGTCGGCCTGCTAACCGGGGTGGACGTGCGTCGGATGGTGACCCGCGACGAGGCCGGCGTGCAGGTGTGGGCGACCGTCGGGCTCGGCACCCCGGTGCTGGCCGCCGCACCCAGCACCGCCGGCCCCGCTCCGCCGCCGGTCGGGACGATCAACATCGTGGCGGCGCTTCCGGTACGGCTCGGTGAGGCCGCCCTGGTGAACGCGGTCGCCACCATCACCGAGGCGAAGACCCAGGCGCTGGTCGAGCTCGGACTGCGGGCCACCGGCACGGCGACCGACGCGGTGGTGGTGCTCTGCCCGCCCGACGGGCCGGAGCAGCGGTACGGCGGTCCCCGGTCGACCTGGGGCGGGCGGCTCGCCCGGGTAGCGCACGCGGCGGTACGTGGTGGCACTGCCCAGCGTGGTGGCGCGCCGGACCCGCAATGACGGCAAATGGGACACAGCAGCAAACCGGCCGGACGGTTGTCGTCGCCGGGGACCCCCGGCCGGTAGGGTCACGCCAGTGAGTGACGCCCAGCGTGCCGCCCGGGGGCACCGGCGGCAGGAGCCCGCCGCAGGCCGACCCGTTCTGTCGATCGTCGTGCTGACCGCCGTTCTGCTCGGTGCCGTGCTGGTCGGCATCGTCGCGCTCGGTGGGATCAACCGGTCCGGATCCGAACCGCAGTGGCAGTCCGCTGCGTCGCCGACAGCTGCGTCGCCGACCGCCACCGCGTCGCCGGAGCCGCAGGAGATCTCGATGTCGGCAACCGGTGACATCGTGCTCGGCAACGCCCCCGACCGGCTGCCGCCCGACGGCGGTGCCGGCTTCTTCGACTCGGTTTCCGAGGCACTCGCCGCCGACCTGGTGATGGGCAACCTGGAGGAGCCGCTGACGGTCGACACCGGGACCGGCAAGTGCGCCCCGGGCGCTACCCAGTGCCACCAGTTCCGGGCCCCACCCGAGTACGCGGCCCACCTGCGTGATGCCGGGTTCATGCTGCTCAATCAGGCCAACAACCATGGGTACGACTACGGCGAGGCCGGTTACCGCAACACCCAGCAGACGCTGGAGGAGCACGGTATGCGGCACACCGGCGCGCTCGACCAGATCACCGTGCTGGACGTCGAGGGGGTCAGTGTCGCGGTGGCCGGCTTCTCCTCGTACTCCCCGCCGAACAACAGCCTGATCAACCTGGACGCCGCGGCGGAGGTGGTCCGGCGCGCCGACGAGCAGGCCGACCTGGTCGTCGTGCAGGTCCACATGGGTGCCGAGGGAGCGGAGATGACCCGGGTCACCCCGGGCACGGAGCTGTTCGCCGGAGAGAACCGTGGCGACCCGATGGCCTTCGGGCGGGCGATGATCGACGCCGGGGCGGACCTGATCGTCGGCCACGGCCCGCACGTGCTGCGCGGCATGGAGTTCTACCAGGGTCGGCTGATCGCGTACAGCCTCGGCAACTTCGCCGGTGGCGGCGGCACGTTGAACAACACCGGCCGGCTGGGCTGGGGCGGGGTGCTGAAGGTGACCCTTGACCCGGACGGCGACTGGGTCGACGGCGAGTTCGTCGCCACGTACATGAACGGCAACGGACTGCCCGTCGTCGACGAGCAACGCCGCGGGCTCGACCTGGTCCGCGAGTTGAGCGGGTCGGACTTTCCGCAGACCGGCGCCACGTTCGACGACGACGGCACCATCTCACCACCGTCAGACTGACCCGCCGACGTAGGCTGGCCGGTGTGACACCGCCAGCCCCCCGAGCCGCGACCGCACCGGCCGCGGCCACCGCAACCGCGGCAGCCCGGGCCGTGCGCACCGAGACCGACCTGGGGCGTAAACGTCGTGCCCGGCGGATGGCGAGACTCCTGGCCCAGGCCCATCCGGACGCCCACTGCGAGCTTGACCACGACGGTCCGCTGCAGCTCGCGGTCGCCACCATCCTGTCCGCGCAGTGCACCGACAAGCGGGTCAACGAGGTCACCCCGAAGCTGTTCGCCCGCTACCCGACGGCCGCCGACTACGCCGCCGCCGACCGGGCCGAACTGGAGGAGCTGATCCGGCCGACCGGTTTCTTCCGCAACAAGGCCGGCTCGCTGATCCGGCTCGGCCAGGCGTTGACCGAGCGGTACGACGGCGCGGTACCACGCCGTCTGCCGCAGCTGGTCGAGTTGCCCGGGATCGGCCGCAAGACCGCGAACGTCATCCTCGGTAACGCGTTCGACGTGCCCGGCATCACCGTCGACACGCATTTTCAGCGGCTGGTCCGCCGCTGGGCGTGGACCGAGGAGTCCGATCCGGTGAAGATCGAACACGCGGTCGGCGCGTTGATCGAACGCCGGGACTGGACGATGCTGTCGCACCGGGTCATCTTCCACGGCCGACGGGTCTGCCACGCCCGTAGACCGGCCTGCGGTGCGTGTACGCTCGCCCCGCTCTGCCCGGCGTACGGCACCGGTCCGACCGCTGCGGCCGAAGCGGTGAAGCTGCTCAAGGGCCCTCGCGCGAGGGAACTGGCCGAGCAGGCCGGAATCCCCGCCGACCTGGTGCCGGCGGCGGCCGTCGCCGCCGAGGTGCCATGAGCGCCGGCCGTCGGCTCAGGCCGGGTCCGTTGTTCGCCGCCGCACTGGTGCCGTTGCTGCTGGCGGCGACCGGTTGCACCGCTGACCCGGGTGCCGGGGCGGCCGACGCTGCCGGAGCGTCGGGACCGGTCCCGTTCGCCGACTGCGCCGGTCTGACCCAGCCGCCCGCAGCGGCACCGCAACCGTCGGCCGGTGCCGGTACCGCGGCGGGCGGCGGAGTCCCGCTGCCCGACGTCAGCTTGGCCTGCTTCGCCGACGGGACGGTCGTCGACGTCGCTGCGGTACGCGGACCCGCTGTGATCAACTTCTGGGGCTCCTGGTGCCAGCCCTGCCGGGAGGAGCTGCCGGCGCTGCAACGCCTTGCCGACCGTACCGCCGGACAGCTGCACCTGATTGGCGTCAACACCTACGACGACCGGGATCCAGCCGTCGCCGTCGCCGAGGATCTGGGGCTACGGTTCCCGAGCCTGGTCGACCGGGACCGGCAGCTGCTGCTGGCGGTCGAGCGGGTCGGCCTGCCGCTGACCCTGTTCGTCGACGGTGCCGGAGAGATCCGTCGGACGTACGAGGGCACCGTCGACGACGCCACGCTCGCCGACCTCGTCGAGCGCGAGTTGGGCCTGACGGTGGCCCCGTGACCGACCCACCGCCCCCCGAACCGTTGCCGGCCTGGTGGCAGCCGCTGCTCACCCGGGTACGCTCCGCCCGTACCGCCGATTTCACCCGGGTGGCGACCCCGGCCCGGGGTGGTCGGCCGAGCGCGGTGCTGGTCCTGCTCGGCGAGCATCGGCCGGGTGAGCCCGACGTGCTGCTGCTGCAGCGGGCCGCGACCATGCGCAACCACGCCGGGCAGCCCGCGTTCCCGGGTGGCGCGGCCGACCCGGGCGACCGGGACGCGCGGGCGACCGCGTTGCGGGAGGCCGAGGAGGAGGTCGGGCTGGATCCCGGCAGCGTCACCGTGCTCGCCCAACTGCCCCGGCTGTGGATCCCGGTGAGCGGCTTCGTGGTCACCCCGGTGCTCGGCTGGTGGCACCGGCCGCATCCGGTGCATCCCCGACAACCGGAAGAAGTGGCACATGTCACTCGGTTGCCGGTTGATGAGCTGGTGGATCCGGACAATCGACTCCAGGTACGCCACCCGAGCGGCTGGGTGGCACCAGCCTTCCAGGTGCGCGGCATGCTGGTCTGGGGATTCACCGCCGGGGTGCTGTCCGCCCTGCTGGACATGGCCGGCTGGGCCGGCGCCTGGCCGACCGGTCGGATCATCGACCTGCCGCCCGAGCCGTCGCCCGGTGGCGATCCGTCGGCCGCCGGTCTGCCCGACACGCTCGGTGACCGGGCCGGCGGCGATGCGGCAACTGTGGACGGCTCCGCCGGCCTGTCGGGCTGACCGCCGGCTGCCACGTCCGTCTGCCGGCCGGGCCGCTCGCCGGGTGCCCGTAGTCTTGACGGGTGTCCGCCGTCGACGTCGTGCTGCTGCTGCTCATGTTGGTATTCGCGATCAGCGGTTACCGCCAGGGATTCCTGATCGGGGTGCTGTCCTTCGCCGGGTTCATCGGCGGCGCGCTGGTCGGTCTGCAGCTCGGGCCGCTGCTGGCTGAACAGTTCGTCGACACTGTGGCCCGGGTCGTGGTGTCACTGGTCGCGGTGTTCGGCCTCGCCGTCCTCGGCCAGGCACTGGCCGGCTGGGCCGGCTCCCGGCTGCGGCACGCCATCACCAGCCCGGTGGGGCGCCGGGCCGACGACCTCGGTGGGGCGGCGATCTCGCTGGTGGCGGTGCTGCTCGTGGCCTGGCTGGTCGCGGTGCCACTGGGCTCCTCCGCGATGCCCGGCCTGGCCGGGGCGGTACGCAACAGCGCCCTGCTCAACGGCATCGACCGGGTGATGCCACCGCAGGCGCAGGCATTGTCCAACGCGCTGCGGGACACCGTCGACACCCGCGGCTTCCCTGACGTCTTCGGCGGGCTCACCCCGACCCGGGTCCGCGAGGTGCCGGCCCCGGACCCCGCGCTGGCCGGTTCCGAGGTGGTGGCGAACGCCCAGCGGTCGGTGGTCAAGGTGCTCGGCTCCGCGCCTCGCTGCTCCCGCCGGATCGAAGGCTCCGGGTTCGTCTACGCCGAGGACCGGGTGATGACCAACGCGCACGTGGTCGCCGGTACGCAGACCGTGGCGGTGGAGGTTCTGGGCGAGCGGCACAACGGCCGAGTGGTGGTCTACGACCCGGAGCGGGACCTGGCGGTCATCTACGTGCCGAACCTGCCGGCTCCGGTGATGCCGTTCGCCGACCGTCCGGCCCCGACCGGTGCCGACGCGATCGTGCTCGGCTTCCCGCTGGACGGGCCGTACGACGCGCAGTCCGCCCGGGTCCGCGACGTCGGACCGATCACCGGCCCGAACATCTATGACGACGGTGAGGTCCTCCGCGACGTCTACACGATCCGCGCGCTGGTCCGTTCCGGCAATTCCGGGGGCCCGCTGGTCGCGGCCAACGGACTCGTACTCGGGGTGATCTTCGCGGCGGCGGCGGACGACCCGAACACCGGATTCGCGGTCACCGCCGAGGAGGCGTCGTCGGTGGCGGTTCTGGGAGTACGGAGTACCCGCCGGACCGCCACCGGCGAGTGTGCCTGACGTCGCTGCGGGCAGCCGCTGTGGTCACCCGCATCCGCCGGGCCAGCCAGGTGCCGATGACGGCCGTGACCAGCAGCAGCAGACCGCTGCTGAGCAGCCCTTGGCCGCTTTCACCGCGTTGTCCGCTGATCGGCCCGATCGCCCATCCGGCCCCTTGGTCGCCGGTGTCCTGACCGCCCATCCGGGCCGAGCCGCCGGCCAATGTCGGCGCTGCGGACTCCAGACCGGGAGCTGGGCCGAAGCCGACCACACCCGGGGTCTGGTTGTCGTCGAGCGGATTGCGCGGCACCGCGTCGACCCCGTCGGTCAGCGCGGCTACCGGATCGACCAGGCCGAAACCGTAGCGGTCGTCCCGGCCCGGCGCGCCCAGGTCGCGGGCGGTCTCGATGAGCCGGGTGACCACCGTGCCCGCCGACATCGCCGGGAATCGGGACCGGATCAGTGCCGCGGTCGCGGCCACCAGCGGCGCGGCGAAGCTGGTACCCTGCACCTGCCAGTAGCCGTCCGGTCGGGCGCCGATCAGCCCGGTGGCGGGTGCGGCGAGGACCGTCTCCGGCCCGGTGATCGAACCGGCCCACAGTTGCTCGCCACCCCGGTCCATCCCGGCGACGGCGACGACGCCTGGCTCCCGGGCCGGATACCAGACCCGCGACGTGCCGTTGGCCGAGACGTTGCCGGTACAGGCGACCACGACGACGTCGCTGGCGAACGCGTAGTCCAGCGCGGCGGCCAGCGCCGGGCTGTCGCCGCTGCCGCCCAGCGACAGGTTGATCACCCGGGCCCCGTTGTCGACCGCCCAGCGGACCGCCTTGGCGACGACCAGTGCGTCGTCGTAGCGGTTCTCCTCGTCGAGCACCCGGACCGGCAGAATCCGGGCGTCCGGGGCGAGCCCGAGCACCCCATCCTCGTCGTCGTCACGGCCGGCGATCAGCGCGGCGACGGTGGTGCCGTGTCCGACCGGGTCGGACCAGCCGTCACCGTCGTCGACGAAGTCGATCCCGGGTAGTACCTGGCCGGTGAGGTCGATGTGGCTGGCGTCCACCCCGGAATCGATCACCGCGACGGTGACCCCGGTGCCAGTGGAGTACTGCCAGGCGGTGGTCGCCGACAACTCCCGCAACTGCCACTGTTCGTCCCGGATCGGGTCGTACCGGGCGGGAAGCGCGACGCTCGCCGCCGCTGCGGAACCCGTGCCGGTGCGTCCCGGCTCGGGCCCGGGTGGCGCGGCCGGGCCGCTGACGGCGGTCACCAGGACCAGCGCCACCCCGACGAGCCAACGGGCGGCGCTGCGTGGATGGCGCGGCAACGACGTCACAATCTGGCCTTCTCACCCCAGCAGACACATGCTGCACGGAGGTTACCGCGATTCTGCACTGTCAGAAGCAGTCTTGGGGGAAGCCGATAGCCGGTTCGCGCCGCCGATCGGCCCGGTCGGATCGGCCGACGGCAGGTACGCCAGTTGCACCATACGGATGCCGTCCCGGCGGGTGACCAGCCGACCTCGGCCGGGCGGAAGCGGCTCTGCGCGTACCCCGCCGACAAGTTGTCCCTCGTTGGGGTCGCCGGAGAGCACCAGGCCGGCGGCGGACGACTCGCGCAACTGCTGGACCACGGGCTCGTACAGGGCCCGCCCGGCACCCCCGACGCGGCGGGCGAGCACCAGATGCAGGCCGACGTCCCGGGCGTGCACCAGATAATCCAACAGCGGTTGGATCGGGTTCACCGACCCGGCCGCGACCAGGTCGTAGTCGTCGACCAGGACGAACAGCTCAGGTCCGGTCCACCAGGAGCGGCCGGCCAACTGGGCGGCGGTGACGTCCGGTCCGGGCAGCCGCCGACGCAGATGATCCGCGGCCGAGTCGATCAGGTCGGTGGTATGCGCCGCGTTGCCGCCGTAGCCGATCAAATGATCGGTGTCCACCGCGCCGAGCAGGCCGCGGCGGTAGTCGACAATGATCAACCGGGCCTGCTCGGGGGCGAACCGACCGGCGATGGTGGTGGCGAGGGCGCGCAGGAAACTCGACTTGCCGGTCTCCGCGTCGCCGAACAGCAGCAGGTGCGGATCAGCGGCGAAGTCGATCGACACCGGCCGTAGGTCCGACTCGGCCAGCCCGATCGGCAGCCGGAGCCCGGCCGTGCCGGTCCGGTCCAACGCGGCGTACGGCAGCAGATCCGGTAGCAGCCGGACCGGCGGTGCCGCCGGCCCCGCCCAGCCGTCAGCGAACGCATCGACCAGGGTGGAGACTGTGGCCACGGCGGCGAGGAAGTGCAGGCCGTCGCTGGTGATCCCGCGGCCCGGCGACCCCGGTGGCACGTTGGCGGCCGACCGGTGCGACACCAGCGAATCGATCGGGTCGCCGAGTCGTAGCTCCAGCCGGGAGCCGAACAGATCCCGCAGCGCCGGCCGGAAGTCAGCCCAGCGGGGGGCCGAGGCGACCAGATGCACCCCGTACGACAGGCCACGGGTGGCCAAATCGGTGATCGACGGTTCCAGGTCGTCGTACTCGCCGCGCAGGGTGGTCCAGCCGTCGACGACCAGGAAGACGTCACCGTACGGGTCGTCCGGCGTACTGCCGGGTCCGGGTCCAGACCCGGACCCGGATCCGGACCCGGTTGCGCGGCGGGCGCGGTATTCGGCCATCGACTCCACCCCGTCCCGGGCGAACCGCCGCTCCCGGCTCGCGAGCAGGCCGGCGACCTCGGCGACGGTACGCCGTACCGTCGCCGGCTCGGTGCGGACCGTCACCCCGCCGACGTGTGGCAGGTCCCGCAGCCCGGCCAACGCCCCGCCACCGAAGTCCAGGCAGTACACCTGCACCTCGGCCGGTGAACGGCACAGCGCCAGGGCGCAGATCAATGTCCGGATCAGCTGAGACTTTCCGCTCTGCGGCGCGCCGACCACCGCGACGTGCCCGGCCGCCCCGTCCAGATCCAGCCACAAGGGATCCCGGCGCTGCTCGTACGGCTTGTCGACGGCAGCGACGGCCACCCGCAGCCGCCCCGACCGGTCCGGGTCGGCCACGGCCGGACCCCGACCGGGCACCAGCCGCACCGGACCGAGCAGGTCGTCCAGCCGGGGCGGCTCGCCCAGCGGCGGCAGCCAGACCCGGTGCGCCGGTGGGCCGTGCCGGGCCAGCCGGTCGACGCTCACCTCGAGCAGGCTGGCGTGGGTGCCCGACGGCGCTCCCGACGGTTCCGACCGGGTGGCGGCCGCCGGCACCGGGTACGTCCGGAAGCCGTACAGCCTGGGCGTCGAACGGGGACCACCGACCCGGCGCGGGGCCGGTCGGCGGTACGGCCCGGAGACGTAGGCGGCCCGGAACCGGACCGGTGCCCCGGTGCCGTACCGCAGGAAACCGTGGCCCGGCTCGCGGGGCAGGTGGTAGGCGTCCGGTACGCCGAGGACCGCCCGCGATTCCAGTGCTGAGAACGTCCGCAGCCCGATCTGGTACGCCAGATGGGTGTCCAGCCCCCGCAACCGGCCCTCGTCCACCCGTTGCGAGGCGAGCACCAGGTGCATCCCCAGGGACCGTCCGACCCGGCCGATCTGCAGGAAGATGTCGATGAAGTCGGGCTTGGCGGTGAGCAGTTCGGTGAACTCGTCGCAGACGATCACCAGTGACGGCAGCGCCGGCAGGGTCTCGTCGGCCGGCTGCACCCGCAGGTAGTCCTGTCGGCTGGCCAGGTTGCCCGCCCGGCGCAACAGCTGCTGGCGGCGGACCACCTCACCGTGCAGCGCGTCGGCCATCCGGTCCACCAGCGGTAGCTCCTGCGCCAGGTTGGTGATCACCGCGGCGGTGTGCGGCAACCGGTCCAGCGCGGCGAACGTGGCGCCACCCTTGAAGTCGATCAGGACGAGGTTCAACGACTCCGGCGGGTGGGTGAGCGCCAACCCGAGGACCAGCGTACGGAGCAGCTCCGACTTGCCGGAGCCGGTGGCGCCGACCACCAGCCCGTGCGGCCCCATGCCGTGCAGCGCCGACTCCTTGAGATCGAGCTCGACCGGGTGCCCCTCGGAGCTGACCCCGAGCGGTACCCGCAGGTGGCAGTCGACTGACGGGCTGCGGTCCGGTTCGGCCGTCGTCCACCAGCGGGCACCGGCACCACCGCTGCCGAAGCCGAGTAGCTGGACCAGGTCCGCCTGGGCCACTGCGGCGGACCGGGCCGGCCCGCTGTTCGTCGCGAGCCGTAGCGGGGCGAGCTGCCGGGCGAGGGCCTCCGCTTCGACGACACCCAGCCCGTCGGCCGTCCCCGTGTCGATGGGCCCGGGCGACCCACGGATGACCAGCCGACCGGACGGGTCGACCGACAGCTCCACGGTGACGCGGTCGAGTATCCGTGGCGCCGGTACTCCCACCTGGACCACGGTGACGCCGTTCCGGCCGCCGTCGCCGGCCCCGGTCCTGTCGTGTACCCCGGTCCTGTCGTGCGTCCCGGTCCCGTCATTCGGATCTGTCCCGTCGTTGGGATCGGTGCCGTCGCACACCACCACGACGTGCGCGGGGGACATCGAGTCCAGCAGCCGGGCCAGCTCCACCGCGCTGCCGGCGACCAACCGCAGCGGGCCGGTGGCGTCGGTGCGGTGCGGATGACCAGCGTGCGGTAGCCACTTGACCCACTCCCACCGGTCGCGGCGGTCGGCCGGCGCGTAGACCGCGATGCGCAGGTCGTCCGGGGCGTGCAGGACGGCCAATTGGGCCAGCACCGCGCGTACCAGCGCGGCCGGTGCCTGGTCCGGGGCGTCATCGTCCGGTGGTCCGACGACGAAGATCCGGGCGACATCGCGCAGCCCGACCACGATCGGCAACCCCGGTACCACCGAGTACGAGTCGATGAACCGTCGTAGCGCCGCGGCGGTGAGCGGCTCGATCTCGTCCACCGGCCGGTCGTCGGCCGGCGGCACGAGCGGGGTGGCGAGTGGGCGCGATCCGACCCCGACCCGTACGGTCGCGAAATCTCGGTCATGCGGTCGGCGCTCCCAGACCCGGCTGCTCGCCGCTGTCGACCACAACCGACCGGGATCCGGGTACCGGTAGTTCAGCGCGGTCCGTTGCCGGTCCACGGTCCCCCGGACCTGGCTGCGCAGGCCGGCCAACTGCCGTAGGTAGCGACGCCGGGCCAAATCGGTCGCGGACCGCGCGCCGGCGCCAGGTGCGGAGTGCCAACTGGTCGCCAACATGGCCAGCGTCGACACCCCGAACACCGCGGCCATCAGGTACGGGTAGACCCCGCCGTCGCGGCCCGGCAGCACCGCCATTGCCACCGATCCGCCGGCCATCGGCAGCAGGGCCAGCAGGCGTTGCCAGCGGCCGGAGTCCGGATCGGCGACCTGCGGAGGCGGGGGGATGCGGACCTCCCCGGCCGGGATCTCGGGTGCCGGACGACGCTCGGATCTGGTGAGGACGATGCCCGCCATCGCGTCAGCTAACACCTACGTAGAGTGTTCCGCAATGGACCGGCGGTGGTATGCGGCTGCCGGGCCGGCACCGGCTCGGCCGTTGCGGCGTCGAGGAGGCACGATGAACGTGAGCCTGGCCAGGATCACCGTCTGCGGACCGCGCCGTCGGCTGGATCTCGCCCTGCCCGGACACGTGCCGGTCGCTGAGCTGCTGCCGGAACTGCTGCGGCACAACGGGGACGGGCTGGCCGACGACGGCGAACGGCACGGGGGCTGGGTGCTGCGTCGGGCGGACGGGGTACCGGTGTCTACCGGGCAGGCGCTGCACCAGCAGGGGATCCGCGACGGCGACGTGCTGCATCTGGTGCCCGGGCGGACGTACTGGCCGGAGCCGGAGTACGACGACGTCGCCGAGGCGATCGCGGCCGCCGCCCGACAGCAGGGCCGGACCTGGTCGGCCGCGACGACCAGAGGGTACGCGCTCGGCGTGGCCGGACTGTGGCTCAGCGCGGGATGGCTGGTGCTGGTCGCGGCCGGCACCGCGACGGCCGAGCGGGCAAGGGCGGCGGCCCTCGTCGGGGCCGCGGTGCTGGTCGTCGGGGTACTGGCCGGGCGGGTCTGGCGGGACGCGCCGGCCGGCGTCGTGCTCGGGGCCGGCTCGTTGCCGTACGCGTTCGCCGCCGGTCTGCTCGCCGCCGGCGACGGTGGTCCGGTCGGGCTCCGTCCCGACGACTGGCCGTCCGCCGCGGCGATGGCGACCGGCTTGCTGGTGCTGCTGGGCGCGGCGGTGACCGCTGGGGCCGCGGTGGCCGCCGGCGGGCCGATCTTCGTCGCCGTGGCGACCGTGGCCGGGCTCGGCTCGATGGCGGCCGTTGCCGCGTCGACGGTTACCGGGGCGTCCGGCGCGGCGGCCGGACTGCTGGTGGTGGTCGGTTGCGGGGTCGGGTTGCTGCCCCGACTCGCCGTCCGGCTCGGCCAGGTGCCGACGGTCGTCGGGACGGGCGACCTGGTGCCGCGTGCCGTGGTCCGGGCCGAGCGGCTGCTCACCGGGATGCTGATCGGGTACGCCGCCGTCGGCGTCGCGGCCAGCGTGGTGCTGGCACAGGTCGGCGGGGTGGTCGGGGTGGTGCTGGTCGGCGTCGTCGGGCTGGCGATGTCGCTGCGCTCGCGGACGTTCGTCAGCACCCGGCAGCGGCTGCCACTGCTCGTCGCGGGGGCAGCGGCCACGACACTGTGCGTGTTCGGCGCGCTGCCCGCGTACCTACCGGTGTCGGCGCCGACGTTGGTGATGGCCGGAGGCGTGGTCGCGGTGTCGACCGCCGCGGCCGGTGCCCGGTACGTCGACCGGTCACCGTCGCCGTACCTGAGCCGGGCGGCCGACCTGCTGGAGATCACCGCGCTGATCTGCGTCGTTCCGCTGGCCGGTGCCGTCTTCGGGCTCTACCGGTGGGCCGTCGGGCTGCTCGGCTGAGCAGCCCGACGCCTGATCAGGTCAGTGGGCCGACTCGCCGCGCTCCAGGGCGGCCTCCCGGCGGCGGAACGACGCCTGGATCTCCGCCTCCGCCTCGACCCGGCCGACCCAGGTCGCGCCTTCGACCGACTTGCCCGGCTCCAGGTCCTTGTAGACGACGAAGAAGTGCTGGATCTCCAGCCGGTCGAACTCACCGAGGTGGTGGATGTCGCGCAGGTGTTCCTGGCGGGGGTCCTCGTACGGCACGCAGAGCACCTTGTCGTCGGCGCCCTTCTCGTCCTTCATCCGGAACATGCCGATCGCCCGGCACCGGATGAGGCATCCTGGGAAGGTAGGTTCCGGTACGAGCACCAGTGCGTCCAGCGGGTCGTCGTCCTGCCCGAGGGTGCCCTCGATGAAACCGTAGTCGGCTGGATACTGCGTCGAAGTGAACAGGGTGCGGTCCAGCCGGATCCGGCCGGTCGCATGATCGACCTCATACTTGTTCCGGTGACCCTTGGGGATCTCAACCGTAACGTCGAAATCCATACTCACGCTCCCTCGTCGCCCGCGCTGGCTACGGAAATAGAGCGGTACGCCGTCCGGGCGTTGCCCCGCCCGACCGTTTCGGCTCCCGCTCGCTTTGTGAACACAAGTAGTGTCGCCTAGTCCGTTCGTCAGTTGGGAGGTGGGGCCGGTGGGGAGGGAAGACTCACAGTCCGCTGGGGCCGTCGGTGAACCCGATCGGGCCGACGAAGCGCCCGACCCCGCGCCACAGAGTGGTGGATTGCCTGCGGAAAGTGGCCAGATGGCCCCGCCGGAGGACTCCGCCGCCGCCCCGGCCGGTGCCCGCAATCCGGATCCGACGGCCTCGGGTCGGGCCGACCCGTCGTCGGTCAACCCGCTGCCGCCCACCGGTACCGCATCTGTTACGGAGACCCAGCCGGCCACCGGGTCGGCGCCTGTGACCGGCCGAGCCACCGTGCCGTCCACGACCGGCGGCACCGACGCGGCTCCGGTCGACGTCTCGACGGGCGGCCACCGGGGGCGCGCGTCGGTGCCGGCTCGTGGCACCGCCAGGCCGGTACCACCGCCCGAGCCTGCGCCGGCCGAGCCCGCGCCGGCTCAGCCGGCGTCACCGGCCAGCCAGTCGTCACCGGACCGGCGTCGCCGGGCCCGGTTGCTGATCGCCGCCGCCGTCGTCGTCCTGCTGGCCGGTGGGACCTCGATCGCGGTACTCCGGCCGGGTCCGGTGGCCGGCTGGCTCGGTGCCGCCGAGGTGAGTCCGAGCCCGAGCATGTCCGCCGAGCCGACGCCCGGCCCGGTGCTGGCCGGGTTGACCACCGACGCCCCGATTCCCACCACGGCCGGGCTGACCGAGACGCTGGACAAGGCGATCAACCGATCCGGCCTCGGCGACCGGGTGCACGTCTCGGTCCGGGACATGACAACCGGAGCGGTCCTGTACGGTCGCGAGCCGGCGGTGCTGACCGTGCCCGCGTCGACCACCAAGCTGGTCACCGCGGCGACGGTGCTGGCCGCGGTCGGGCCGACACACCGGATCACCACCCGGGTGGTCGCCGGATCCGCGCCCGGCGAGGTGGTGCTGATCGGCGGCGGGGATCCGACCTTGTCGATCGATGATACCGGGTTCTATCCGGGGGCCGCCCGGCTCGATGTGCTGGCCGCCGCCACCCGTACCGCCCTCGGCGACACGGCACCGACCAAGGTGCTGATCGACAGTTCGCTCTTCTCCGGGCCGGCGTTCGGGCCCGGGTGGGACGACGACATCCCGACCGGCGGGTACGCGGCCGCGATCACCGCCCTGATGGTGGACGGTGCCCGGACCGATCCCGCCGCCGCCAAGGGCTGGGCCCCGCGCTCGGTGGCGCCGGACCTGGCTGCCGGCCGGGCCTTCGCCCGAGCTCTCGGGCTGCCGGCGGACGCGGTGGACACCACACCGGCCGGCTACACCGGCCAGCTCTCCGGCTCGGCGGCGCAGCCCGTCGGCGGCACCGACGCGGTCGCCGGCGCACCGACCTCGTCGGCGACCGGGCAGCCGGCGACCCCCGACCAGTCATCGGGAGCAAACCCCGACCAGCCGACGGAGGGCGGCCCCGGTGCCGAGCTGGCCCGGGTCGAATCGCCACCGATGGCCCGGCTGGTCGAGATGATGCTCTCCGACAGTGACAACGTCCTCGCCGAGGCGCTCGCCCGGCAGGTCGCCATTGCCCGGGGCGAACCCGCGTCGTTCGCCGGGGCGGCGGCCGCGATGGACGCCGTACTGGCTGAACTCGGGTTGCCGGCCGGACAGAGCGACCTGTACGACGGCAGCGGCCTGTCCCGTAGCAACCGGGTTACCCCGGGGCTGCTGACCGAGCTGACCGTGCTCGCCGGCAGCGGTGACCGCCCCGCGCTGACCGGGCTCTTCTCCGGTCTGCCGGTCGCCGCCTGGTCCGGCACTCTGCAGGGTCGGTACCAGACGGCGGACGCCCCGCAGCGGATCGGCGCTGGCGTCGTGCGGGCCAAGACCGGGTCGTTGTCCGGCATCAACGCGTTGGCTGGCACGGTGACCACCGCCGACGGCCGGCTGTTGGCGTTCGCGGTGCTGGCCGACGAAGTGCCGTTGCTCATCGACGAGGCCCAGGCCGGCTTGGACCGGATCGCCGCGACCCTGGCCGGGTGCGGCTGCCGTTGACCGGGGCACGATCACCGGGGTCGGCGGGCGTCACCCGGGTACGGTGGGTGCATGGCGCAGTTCGTGGACTGGGATCTGGCCGCCGCAACCGCCGGCGCGCTGAGCAAGTCGGGGCCGAAGGCTTCGCTCGACGAGGCGACCGAGGTGGTCAACGACCTCCGCCGGCTGACCGACGAAGCGGCCGGACACGTCGTGGCGTACACCGGTCTGCAGGCCCAGGTCGCACACCCACCGGTGCGGGTGGTCGACCGCCGGGACTGGGCCGTCGCCAACATCGCCGGGCTGCGTGACGTGATCACACCGCTGGTCTCCCGGGCGGCCGGGGACCGCCAGCCCGGTGCGCTCACCGACGCGATCGGTTCCCGCGTGACCGGGGTGCAGGCCGGCACGGTGCTCGGCTACCTCTCCGGTCGGGTGCTCGGCCAGTACGAGGTGTTCTCCGGCGATCCCGGTCAGTTGCTGTTGGTCGCCCCGAACATCGTCGAGGTCGAGCGGAAGCTGCACGCCGATCCGCGCGACTTCCGACTCTGGGTCTGCCTGCACGAGGTCACCCACCGCACCCAGTTCACCGCCGTGCCGTGGATGCGCGGCCACTTCCTCGGCCAGGTTCAGGCGTTCGTCGACGCCTCGCAGGCCGGGGGCGACAACTTCATCGACCGGGTTCGGCGTGGGGTCGGCACCCTCGCCGAGTCGATCCGCGACCCGCAGAGCCGGGCCAGCGTGCTGGACATCGTGCAGACCCCGGCGCAGCGCGCCGTACTCGACCGGCTGACCGCGCTGATGACCCTGCTGGAAGGGCACGCCGAGTTCGTCATGGACGGGGTCGGGCCGGAGGTCATCCCGACCGTGGAGCAGATCCGGGCCGGCTTCAACCGCCGCCGCGAGGCCGGCAACCCGCTGGAGAAGGCGATCCGCCGGCTGCTCGGCGTGGACGTCAAGATGCGCCAGTACGCCGAGGGCCGCAAGTTCGTGCACGGTGTGGTGGACCGGGTCGGCATGGCCGGCTTCAACAAGGTCTTCGACTCCCCGTTGACGCTTCCCCGGCTGGAGGAGCTGGGCGACCCGGACGCCTGGGTGGCCCGGGTGCACGGCCCGATCTCCGGTTCACCGCCGACCGTCGCCTGAGCCGCCGGTGCCCAGGCTCGCTCCAGCTGTCGCCGAGCTGCGTGTCGCGGTCCGGCGGATGCTGTGCGACCACGCCGGCCAGCTGGTGCTGGTGGCCTGCTCCGGCGGCCCGGACTCGTTGGCCCTGGCGGCCACGGTCGCGTTCGTCGCCCCCCGCTGCGGGGTCTCCGCCGGGCTGGTGACCGTCGACCACGGATTGCAGGCGGGGTCCGCCGAGCGTGCCCGGGACGTGGCCGGCTGGGCTGCCGGCGCCGGGTTCGACCCGGTCGAGACCGTCGCCGTCGAGGTCGGTGCCGAAGGTGGCCCGGAGGCGGCGGCGCGGACCGCCCGCTACGCCGCGCTGACCCAGGTGGCCCGCCGGCACCGGGCGGCCGCCGTGCTGCTCGGCCACACCCGCGACGATCAGGCCGAGACGGTGCTGTTGGCGCTGGCCCGGGGGGCCGGCCCGGCCGGCCTGTCCGGGATGCCGCCGGCCCGCCAGGTGGACGGCGTGTCGGTGCTGCGTCCGCTGCTGGACGTGGGGCGGGAGCAGACCCGGGCTGCCTGTGTGGCGCTCGGCCTCACCCCGTGGACCGACCCGCACAACACCGACCCGGCGTACGCCCGGGCGCGGGTCCGGGCCGACGCGCTGCCGGCCCTGGTCGACGCGCTCGGCGCCGGGGTGGTGGCGAACCTGGCGCGCACCGCCACGCTGGTCGCCGCCGACAACACGACGCTTGACGGGTTGGCCGACGCCGCGTCGGCCCAGGCCGCCACGCCCGGTGGTGGGCTGGCGGTCCCGGTCCTGGCCGAGCTGCCGGACGCGGTGCGGACCCGGGTACTGCACCGCTGGGCGCTGCGGCTCGGCGCGCCGGCCGGGGCCCTGGCGTACCGGCATGTCACCGCTCTCGACGCGCTGGTCATGCGGTGGCGTGGGCAGCGGGCGGTGCACCTGCCGGGCGGTATCGAGGTGCGCCGCGCCGGCGGTGAACTGTTCGCCGGCTCAGCTGACGGCGGTCCGGTCGCGGAACGTGCCGCGGTACGCCTGGGGTGTGGCACCGACCCGGCGGCCGAAGTGGTGCCGCAGGGTGGCGGCGTCACCGAAGCCGCACCGCCGGGCCACCGTCTCCACTCCCAGGCTGGTCTCCTCCAGTAGCTGGCGGGCGAGCAGCACCCGCTGGCCGGTCAGCCAGTCGTGCGGCGTGGTGCCGGTCTCGGCCCGGAACCGGCGGGCGAAGGTACGCGGTGCCATGTGTGCCCGGGCGGCCAGATCGTCGACGCTCATCGCGGCGTCCAGGTGCTGCTGCATCCAGACCAGTACCGGCTCCAGCGTGGCCGCTGTCGGGCTGTCCGCGATCGGTGTCTCGATGTACTGGGCCTGCCCGCCGTCGCGGTGCGGCGGCACCACCATCCGGCGGGCCAGCTTCGTCGCCAGCGCGGAGCCGTGCTCCTGGCGGACCAGATGCAGGCAAGCGTCGATCCCGGCGGCGGTGCCGGCGCTGGTCAGCACGTTGCCGTCGGCCACGTACAGCGAATTGCACCGGACCCGCGCGGTCGGGTGACGGCGGGCCAGCTCGTCGGCGTACCGCCAGTGGGTGGTGCATTCGCGGCCGTCGAGCAGGCCGGCGGCGCCGAGCACGAAGGCGCCGGAGCAGACGCTGAGCAGGGTGGCGCCCCGGCGGTCGGCGGCGCGCAACGCGTCGAGCACCGGTGGGGCGACGGCGTCGTGGAAGCTGGCGGCCGGCACCGCGACCAGGTCGGCGTCGGCGACCGGGCGCAGGTCGGCGGTGGGTAACACCGAGAAGCCGGAGCTGCTGCGGACCGGGCCGCCGTCGGCGGTGCAGACGTCGAAGCGGTAGCCGGGGAAGCCGTCCGCGGTGCGGTCCAGGCCGAAGACCTCGCAGACCACCCCGAGCTCGAACGAGGCGACGCCGTCGAGCGCGATCACCGCGACGGTACGGAGCATGGCACCAGTCTAGCCCTTGGTGGCAGGATTTCGATGAACAGCGGCATATCTGCCACTGTCCGCCCGCTGGTCGGGCCAGCAGACTGGAGTCGACGTCCGGTGCGCACCGGCGGCACACCCATCAGGACCAGGGTGAACACTCCCGTCAGGACCAGTGTGAAGGTGGCTGCCGCCATGGAACTTCTCATCGTCGTATCGATCATCCTGCTGCTCGCCGCCGCCTCGGCGGCCGGCCTCACCCGGGACAGCCGTGACTCGGCCGACTGGCGGCCGAGCCACGACGGCGACCGCCGGCTCCGGTGACCGTCGGGTGGCCCCGTCGTCACCCACCGGCTGCGCGTGGTCATCCGTCGGCCCCCGTGTCGGCCGGCCGGCCCGATGCGGCAGGCTTAGCCCATGGCTGACGGCTCCTGGTACGACGCCGACATCGACCACGTGATCATCTCCGAGGAACAGATCCGCGACAAGACCGCGGAACTGGCCAAGCAGGTCGCCACCGACTACGCCGACGTGACGGGTGGGCTGCTGCTGGTCTGCGTGCTCAAGGGCGCGGTCATGTTCATGGCCGACTTCGCCCGGGAACTCGGTCGGCAGGGCCCTCCCGTCGAGTTGGAGTTCATGGCCGTCTCGTCCTACGGGCAGGGCACCACCTCCTCCGGCGTGGTCCGCATCCTCAAGGACCTCGAGCGGGACATCGCCGGTCGGCACGTGGTCGTGGTCGAGGACATCATCGACTCCGGCCTGACCCTGTCCTGGCTGCTGAAGTACCTGGCGTCCAGGTCGGCGGCGAGCGTGGAGGTGGTCGCGCTGTTCCGCAAGCCCGAGGCGGTCAAGGTGCCGGTCCCGGTGCGGTACGTCGGCTTCGACATCCCCACCGAGTTCGTGGTCGGCTACGGTCTGGACTTCGCCGAGCGGTACCGCGAGCTGCCCTACGTCGGGGTGCTCAAGCCCGAGGTGTACGGCCGCGGCTGACCGCCGCTGGTGTGTCAGCCGTCGGGAAACTCCCCGGGACGTCCAGGCCACTCCCAGGAAACAGCGCTACGGTATGCGGTGGCGCGGGTCAACTGCACGCGCCAACGTGGGACCAGCGGACGGAGCGCGGGTCGACCGGGCTCGCGGACGCGCACCTCGTCACCACGGTGTACCTTCGAATGACCGTGGCGCTCGGTTGGCGCCCCGGAGTGGCTAGAACCAGACGGTCAGAACGTCGATCAGGAGGGTCCGGGCGCTGCGGCGCTCGACATACGTATGGAACGTACGCGTTTCTTCCGCCGGCCGGTGGTCTGGATCATCCTGGTGATCATCGGTGCGATAGCGCTCAGCTCGTTCTTCACCAACGGCCCCAGCTACCACAAGGTGGACACCTCGGTAGCGCTGGAGCGGCTGGAGCAGGGCGGCATCGACAAGGCGATCTTCCAGGACCGGGAGCAGACGCTCCGGCTCGACCTCGCCGAGCCGGAGGAGTTCGGCGACACCGAGACCGACCGGATCGAGGCCCAGTTCCCGTACGAGGTCGGCGACCAAATCTGGACCGACGTGCTGGCGGCCAAGGAGGCCGGCCGGGTCACCGGCCCGGCCGAGGCCGAGGTCTCGTCGGACAGCATCTTCATCACCCTGCTGGTCAACCTGCTGCCGATCGCCATCCTGGTGATCCTGCTGCTGCTGTTCATGTCGCAGATGCAGGGTGGCGGGTCCCGGGTGCTCAACTTCGGCAAGTCCAAGGCGAAGGTGATCACCAAGGACACCCCGAAGACGACCTTCGCCGACGTCGCCGGCTCCGAGGAGGCCGTCGAGGAACTGCACGAAATCAAGGATTTCCTGCAGAACCCGGCGAAGTACCAGGCCCTCGGTGCCAAGATCCCCAAGGGCGTCCTGCTGTTCGGCCCGCCCGGCACCGGCAAGACCCTGCTCGCCCGTGCGGTGGCCGGTGAGGCCGGTGTCCCGTTCTACTCGATCTCCGGGTCCGACTTCGTCGAGATGTTCGTCGGTGTCGGCGCCAGCCGGGTCCGTGACCTGTTCGAGCAGGCCAAGGCGAACGCACCGGCGATCGTCTTTGTCGACGAGATCGACGCGGTCGGCCGGCACCGCGGTGCCGGCATGGGCGGCGGCCACGACGAGCGGGAGCAGACCCTCAACCAGCTGCTGGTCGAGATGGACGGCTTCGACACCAAGGGCGGCGTGATCCTGATCGCCGCCACCAACCGACCCGACATCCTCGACCCGGCGCTGCTGCGCCCCGGCCGGTTCGACCGGCAGATTCCGGTCGACGCCCCGGACATGGAGGGCCGCAAGGCGATCCTGCGGGTGCACGCCCGGGGCAAGCCGTTCGCCCCGGACGTCGATCTGGACGCGGTGGCCCGGCGTACCCCCGGATTCAGCGGTGCCGACCTGGCCAACGTGATCAACGAGGCGGCGCTGCTCACCGCCCGGCAGGACGCCCGGGCGATCACCAACGAAGCCCTGGAAGAGTCGATCGACCGGGTGGTCGCCGGCCCACAGCGGCGGACCCGGGTGATGGGCGACAAGGAAAAGAAGATCACCGCCTACCACGAGGGCGGTCACGCCCTGGTGGCCTGGGCGCTGCCGCACGCCGCCCCGGTGCACAAGGTGACCATCCTGTCCCGGGGTCGGTCGCTGGGCCACACCCTGGTACTGCCGACCGAGGACAAGTACACCCAGACCCGTGCCGAGATGATCGACACCCTGGCGTACGCCCTCGGCGGCCGGGCCGCCGAGGAACTGGTCTTCCACGAGCCCACCACCGGTGCCGGCAACGACATCGAGAAGGCCAGCGCGTTGGCCCGGGCCATGGTCACCCAGTACGGCATGAGCGCCAAACTCGGCGCCGTCAAGTACGGCACCAACGGCGACGAGCCGTTCCTCGGCCGGACCATGGGCCACGAGCGGGACTACTCGGACTCGATCGCCGCCGAGATCGACAGCGAGGTCCGCGCCCTCATCGAGCTGGCCCACGACGAGGCCTGGGAGATCCTGGTCGAGTACCGCGACGTGCTCGACACCATGGTGCTGGAGCTGATGGAGAAAGAGACCATTTCCCAGTCCGACATGGCCCGGATCTGCGAGCGGGTGGTCAAGCGGCCACCGATGGCACCGTTCAACGGCTTTGGCAAGCGGCAGCCGTCAACCGAGCCGCCGGTGCTGACCCCGGCCGAGAAGGAGAACCTCGGCCGGCAGGCGGTCGCCGACGGGGCACAGGCCGTCTTCGGCGGCGGCATGTCCGCGAACTCGGACGGCACCTCCTGAGCAGCCCGAACCTACCGTCCAGTGCGTCGTCGACCGAACCGGACGACGACGCACTGGACTATCTTGCCGCCCGGCTGATCAACGGCAAGCTCAACGGCACGCCGGTCGAACGCTCCGTCGACCTGACTCGGATCGAGCAGGCCGTACGGGAGATCCTCATCGCCGTCGGCGAGGACCCGGACCGTGACGGGCTGCGCCAGACCCCGGCCCGGGTCGCCCGGGCGTACGCCGAGCTGCTCGCGGGTCTGCGGGCCGACGCGGCCCAGGTGCTCACCACCACCTTCGAGGCTGACCACGACGAGCTGGTGCTGGTCCGCGACATCGAGGTGATGTCGCTATGCGAACACCACATGCTGCCGTTCCGGGGCGTGGCGCACATCGGGTACATCCCCGGCGCGACCGGCCGGATAACCGGCCTGTCGAAGCTGGCCCGCCTGGTGGAGGTCTACGCCCGGCGGCTGCAGGTCCAGGAGCGGCTCACCACGCAGATCGCCGACATGCTGATGAGCCGGCTGGAGCCGCGCGGTGTGGTGACCGTGCTGGAGTGCGAACACATGTGCATGGCGATGCGCGGCATCCAGAAGGCCGGTGCCCGCACCATAACCTCGGCCGTCCGGGGCGTGTTCCAGCGCGACGCCAAGTCCCGCGCCGAAGCGATGAGCCTGATCATCCACAGCTGACGCCAGCTGCCCGGTTCAGGCGAACAGCGAGATCAGCGCCGCGAGCAAAAACGCCAGCATCAGCGGGACCGCGCAGACCAGCGCCCCCACCAACGGTGTGCGGTCCGGCCGTTGGCCCGGCCCGGCGAACACGAAGCCAACCGCCAGCCAACCAAGGCCGAACGCGACCAGCGGCAGGACCAGTCCGCAGCCGAGCGCGTAGCCTAGCGGTGCCCGGTCTCCGGCGGCCACGAACATGGCCAACTGGATCATCAGTACGATCACCGCGAACGGCCCGTACACCAGCAGGTTGCGTAGCCACGGCGGGGGACCGCCGGACGGACCCGCAGCGACGGCCAGGTCGCCGTTGGCGGCGTCGATCTGCGCGTGCGCTCGCGCGATCGCCGCCTGCCGGGCCGGCGACCCGCCGGCCAGGGAGGCGGGCATTCCCACTGCGGCACCGTCCGAGGCACTGACTGTGCCGTGCACTGCGACTACCTCCGGCGGCATCGGATCGAGCACGTTAGCCGGTACGCCGAGCGCGACCAGCTGACGCCGCTGGACAGCGAGCCGGTCGCGTAGCACAGTCAGGTCCACCGAGCGCCGGTCGCCAGCTGGATCGTCCGTCGGCCTGCCCTGGCCGTGGCGTAGCCGGGCCAGCCGCCGGGCGGCCGCCACGTACTCCGCCCACTCGCCTGCGGCACCGTTCCCGGTCACGCCGCGCCCTCCCCGATGTCGGCCACGACGCGTCCTTCCCCGGTGCCGGTCCCGGACCTGGTCGGTTGGAACGGTACGAAGATGGTGCGCCGGTCGGTCTGCGCGTCGTACAACAGACCGCGCTGCGGGCGGGGACGCCAGGCCGGCAGCCGGCCGGCGAGCCCGGCCGACCCAGCTGGCCTGGCCGGACCCGATCCAACCTGCTCAATCTGGTCGGTCACCGGCCGGTCGAGCAGGACGATCCCGGCGATCAGGTCCGGACTGGGACCGAGGAATGCCAGGAACGGCTCCGGCTTGTCCCAGCCGGAGAGCAGATGGATGCCGCGGGCCGGCCCGGAATCCAACAGATTGCGCAGGCGGGCGGCGGCGGGTCCGCCGAGTTCGAGAACGTCGGCCGTGGCGATGACCAGGTACGCGGGGCCAGCCGCGTCACCCAGCGTCCGAAGCACCTCCAGATCCACGACCTCGGTCGGCTGACAGCCGTCAACCGCTCGGGCGAGCCCGGCCAACTGCTGGCGGTCGTGCTCGCCCATCGACAGCAACAGGATGCGGGCGGTGCCTGGCCGGTGGTGCGCCGCGACGCTACGTACCGCCGTGGTCAGCAGATCCGCGGTGCTGTCCCGGGAGCCGAAGATGGCGAGGTGGCGACCGGGGGCGCGTTCGAACCGAAACTCCGCCGTCCGCCCCGGCAGCTCGACGGCCCGGCCGAAGAGCCCGGCCGGGGTGTCCGGCGGGTCGGCCAGCACCCGCTGGTATACCTCGTCCGATTCGAGTTCCGGCTGGCGGTAGCCGGCGAAGACCTGCGGCGGCCGGGCGTCAGCCGGGCGGCGGGACCACAGTTGGCGGCGGAGGCCGGCCAACCCCGGCCGGTCGGTGTACGGGTCCGGGAAGTCGACGGTCCGTTCATGGCCACGGGTCGCCCCACGCGGGCCGCCCAGCCCGCCTGCGGTGTTCACCACCGCCCGACCCGCCGGCAGCCCGACTGCGGCGTCGTTGTTCGGCTCCAGGAGCCAGTCACCGCCGGCCAGCACCACCCGGACCGGGAACTGACTCAGCAGCGACTCCCGCCGCCACCAGCCACCGCCGGTTGACCCGTCGGCCGGATCGGGGCCGGCCCAGCCGCCCGAGCCCACCCAGCCGCCCGACCCGTCAGACTCGTCGGGTCCGATGCTCTGCTCCGACCCGGGAGATGGACCGGTCCCGGAATCGGCGATCAGCAGGTGAACTCCGCTGCCGCGCCCGCCCCTGGCGATCCGTTCGAGCAGGTCGAGCGACTCATCGGCGACCGGTCCGGTCAGGTCCAGCATCGGGGCCGGATCCTTGAGCACGCAGAGAACGCGGGTCGTGCCCGTGGCGGCGGCGAGCTCGGCGAACCGGGTCGTCCCACTGCGGGTGGCCAGGAAGGAGCGCCGGTCGACCTCCGCCGCCAACTGACGCAGCACCGACAGCCCGTACTCCGGGTCGGCGTCCACCCCGGCCGACGCGATGTGCGGCAGCCCGGACGGGTCGGTGACGCCGGGCAGCACGCTGGCGAACGACTCGCCGGGCGACAGATCCACCAGATGTACGGTCACCTCGGCGGGATCGTGCCGAACCGCCAGCCCGTACAGGATTGTGGTGAGGAACTGGTCCACCTCGGCACCGGCCTGTCCGGCCACCAACCAGTGCGGGGTGATGTCGTTGAACCGGAGCAGGACTGGGCGGTGCCCGTCGAATCCTGCGGCGGCCACCAGCCCGTCGGCGGCGGGTTCGGTGACCGTACCGTCCGCTGGATCGGGCAGCAGGTCGGTCAGCGGTGGACGGGAACCAGCCTCGGCCCGGGTGACGAGTTCCGCGCACACCTGGTCGATCAGCTGCTGGGGCGGTTGCCGGTCCAGATACACCGGCGCGTCGAGACCGCCGAAGTGGTCACCAGCCGATCCGGCCGGCAGGTCGCGGAAGGTGTCTCCGGGCGGGTCACCGACCAGGACGTACGGATTCCGTAGCCGCACCATGGTGCTACGCGGCAGATCGGCCCGGGCCTGTTCGGTGTCCAGCGGAGGTGGCGGCCAGCCGGCGACGACCAGATGCAGGCCATGCTCGGGGCCCACCTGGGCAAGCCGGGCGATCCTGCCGAGCACGGCACCGTCGGTGAGTTCGGGCAGCGAGGCGATCATCAGCAGCATGAACCGCCCCTGCCGGTGGTGTCGGGTGACCGCCGGTCGGGCCGGCCGGATCCACTGCTCCGCTTCGGCCAGGGCGGCCCGCAACCCGGTGACGTCGGTGGCGGCCGGCCGCAGTACGCCGGCTGCGATCAACGGTCGGAAGGGGCCGAGCACGTCCTCGCCTGCGGTACCGACACCGTCCACCGTACGCACCGACAGCCGTTGCGGCGGTACGGCGGCCAGCAGGCGGAGCAGCACCGCACGCAGCAGCCCAGCGACCCGCCGGTCGCGGATGTCGCCGTCGAGCGTCAGATGCCCGCTGCCGAGGAACGGGACGATCACCGGGAACCGGGCGTCGTCCAGTGGCTGGGCGATGCCGATCCGCAGGTGGCCGACGTGGTCGAGACCGCCCATCGGCATCGCCGGGGTCTGGGCGTCGAGCGGGGCGCCCCACCAGCCGGGGGCCAGCCGCGCCGCGAGGCTGCGGAGCTGCTCGGCGACCTCATGCTGATCGGAGCCGCTGGTACGGCCGCCGCTGGCCGCGTCAACCTGGTCCAACGCGGCGGCGACGGCTGCCGCCGAGCGGTGCAACGCGGCGGCGCGGCCCAGGTCCCTGCCCATGTCGACCACCTGCCTACCGCTGTTCGGCAGCCCGTCCGCGGGCGCCGGTTGAGTTCAGACCTGAGACGGTATCCCAGCCGGTCCGCAACCGGATGCGGGGTGACCGACGTTTCTCGCCTGATCGGTACTCGTCAGGGTGCTTCGCCGGATATGCGACCAATGAGGACTCGAACCGGCTATTCAGTCTCACGTTCGCGACGGATACTGTCGAAGGGTGGAGCAGACCCGGCCGGCGGCCCCCGTACGCCGCGGACGGGTGCCCCGGCAGCGGACCGCTCCCGGCGTCGGAGCACCGCCCGTGGTGCCACCCGGCCGCCGGCTACGGCTGGCGCTGGTGCTGGCCGCCGGGATCACCGCGCTGCTCTGCCTCGGTGGCGTCAGCGTCGCCTTCGTCCTCTACACGAGCGTCACCACCCCCGACCGGGGCACCCCCGAATCGGCGACGCTGGGCTTCCTCGAGTCCTACCTGGTAGCGCGCGACGACACCGTCGCCGCACTTCACCTCTGCGAGGATCCGTCGATCGCACCTCTTGCCACCTACCGCGACAGCATCGTCGAGTGGGAGCAGCGCCAGGGGACGCTGTCCGCGATGACCATCGGGCAGCTCACGACCGAGAATGCCACGGAAAGCGATGTGGTCCTGACGGTGATGATCGAGCGTCGGATGGCCTCCGATGGCTTGATCAACCGGCTGACGGACCGCTGGCGGATCACTGCCGTCGACGAGGGCGGCTGGCGGGTCTGCCAGGTGGATCGGCTGGACTGACCGGCCGACGTCACTCGACCCAGACCAGATGGACCGGCAGTTCGATCGTCCCCGGCGGCTGGCCCGTCCACACCCACCGGTACCAGGCCAACTCGGTGGCTGCCCGAACACAGATGTCCCCGTCGGCACCGGAGTGCAACTCGGTCACCGCGCGCAGGTCACGGCGTTCCTGACCGTCGTCCATGTGCACTAGCCGTCGGCCGACCAGCGGCCCCGCGTCGACCACCGGCACCGGAAAACGGGGTGCCGGGGCGTCCAGCGACACGAGCCGGGACAGCACGTCGCCCCGCTCCGGGCCGGTCAGGGTGTCGTCCGGCTGCTCGACCCAGACCCGGTCTGCCGGCACCAGGGGGGCGAACACCTCCACCCCCTCCGATTCGGCCCGGTACCACTCCTGTTCCGGCAGCACCGGCACGTAGGTGCGGCTGCGCTGGACGACCTTTTCGTCACCGCGCAGGTCGCCGCGCCATCCGGTGCCCGGCAGGCCGACCCAGACCCGCCGACCGCGTAACGTGGCTGCGACGGCGGCCGGCACGAGCGCCGTCGGTCGCGGCGGTCGAGGCGCCCAGTCCGGCTGGTCCGCGAACGGGTCCGGCATCGGGTCCCGGGTCAAACGCAGCTCCTCCGGTCGGTCAGCCGCTCTCGCCGAGCGGCGCGCCCCGCTCCCGCATGAACGGCACCGGGTCGACGGCTCCGCGGCTGCTGCGGTCTCCGTTGAGGTGGATCTCGTAGTGCAGGTGCGGGCCGGACGAGTTGCCACTGGAGCCGACCTCGCCGATCACCTGTCCGGCGTCGACCAGGTCGCCTTCGCCGACTTCCGGCCGCTTCACCATGTGACAGTATCTCGTGATCACTTGGTCGGCGTGCAGGATGTCGACGAACCAGCCGCAGCCACCTTTGCTGGGGGAGCCGTCTACATCGCAGTCGAGGCGGCCGTACTGGTCCGGGTCGCACCGGGAGACGATGACGCGGCCGGCCGAGGCGGCCCGGATCAGTGTGCCCTTCGGCTGGGCGATGTCCACGCCGTTGTGCCCCGGCCGTGAGCTGGTCCGGAAGCCGGACCCGACGTTGCCCGGAACCGGCCGGGTCCACCCCGAGGCGGCGACCTCGCCGTCGGCGGCACAGCGCAGCAGCCCGTCCGGGCCGGCGACCGCGCGGGCCGCGCCGCCGGTGAGGATGTTGACGATCCGGGTCGCCAGCGGCTCGTGCTTGGCGTACGCGTCCGGGAAGGCGCTGACCTGCACCCGCTGGGCGGCGTCGGTCAGCGCCATCGTCTCCCAGCCGTCGATGGTGAGCAGCTTCTGGTAGAACTTCTGTGAGGAGTACGCCGGATCCTGCAGTTGTTCCGGGGTGCCCCAGCCCTGGCTGGGACGCTGCTGGAACAGTCCGACCGAGTCGTGGTCGTTGCGGTCGCCGAGATGTCCCAGGTTCCGCAGTGCCGACTCCTGCATGGCGGTGGCCACCGCGATCACCCAGCCGCGCGGTGACACCGACAACTCCGCACCGACGTTGATGATCACCGCCGCGTTGGCGACCTGGTCCGGCCCGTACGGCCCGACCCGTGGCGCCTGGTCGGGGTCGACTGGGCCGTCCCGTCCGCAGCCAAAGGTGGCGAACAGCGCCGAGTCCGGCTCGTCGTCGCTGAACAGCACCGCACCGATCCCGCCGGTGCAGCAGAGCAGCACCAGCGTCGCGGTCAGCGCCACGGTCAGGGCGACGTGTCGGGCGGCGCGGGTCCGCATGCCAGGGCTGTCGCTCATGCCCGCACCCAGTCGACGCCATCGACCAGCCACTGTCCGTCGGGGCCGGTCAACCGTAGCCGCAACGTGCCGGAGTCCACCTCGATCACCACCTCGACCAGATTCGTCGCGTACGGGATGACCGCAGGTTCACCGGTCAGCCGCTCGGCCGGCACCGTCACCGGATCGACGCCGACCAGCTTCTCGGCCAGTTCCTCGGTCGCGTACGGACGCAGCCCGGCGTGCCACTGCTCGGCGTCGAGGCTGCGGTCGAGCCACGCGGTCGCGAACGCGACGGCGACGGTCGGCGGATCTGCGGCACCGGGACTGGTCACCGGGTCAGGGGCGGGCGCCACCGACCGGATTCCGTCGTCACCGGCGGTAGGGTCGATGGTCAACGCGGGTTGTGGCCCTGGTGCACCCAGCAGTGGTCCACTGGTCCCGTCATCGCGGCCAACGACCTGACCGACGCCCACCACGCTGACCACGACGACGAGCAGCACGAGCGCCAGCCCGACCCGGGACCGGAAGAGGAACCGGGTCAGGAAGGCGATGACGGTACGCATTCCGGGTCACCGGGCTTCGGTACGGATGCGCGGCTTCGGCGCCTCGTCGGGTTTGCGGCTGCTGTCGGGCCGGTAGACGGCGTACTGGTGCTCCTCGGCCGGGACATCGGGCGCGGTCCACGTCGACGCGCGACGGGGACGACTCGATGGCCGGGCCGACCCGGGCTGGGCGGTGGGTTCGGAGCCGTCCTCCCGGCCGTCCGGCCGATCCCTGGCCGGTCCGGTGCCGCCGGCACCACCGGCGGGTTTGTCGCTGCTCGGATCCTCCAACCGGGCCTCCGGCCGTACCACGGTCTGCTTGACGACCGTCCGGTCCCGTCTGTCCTTGGACTTGACCACGACCTGTTCGGGCTCGCGGGTCTCCCGGGTTTCCCGGAAGTACCGCAGGTGCCACGAACTGCCGCCGCCGTCCCGGCCGCCCAGATCGGTGATCCGCCGGTACGGACGCAGCAGTAGCCAGCCAACCATGCCGCAGAGCCAGATCAGTACCACCTGCAGCCAGCCCGGCAGGGTGGGTGTGCTCATGATCAAATCGACGGCGAACAGGTAGACGGCCGCCCCGGTGCCGAAGATCGCGATGTTGAAGACTGCGGCGACGACCGCGTTGCCGAGTCGACGCATCCCCGCGCCGGCCGGCCGGAGCAAACCGATGGTCCCGAGGATCGGCGCGGCGACGACCGCCCAGCGGAACAGCAGGAATCCGAGCAGGACCAGCAGCGACGCGGCGAGGTCGAACATGGCGAACATGGCCGCCGCGAAGATGGCGATCAGGCCGGTGCCGACCCGGTCCATTTCCCGGATGCCCTGCAGATGCTCGTATGCCTCCGGGTCCTCGGTCCGGATCTGCTCGGCAATTGTCATCCACTGCTGGTTCTTCTGCGAGATGATGGCGTCCCGGCGCTGCGGGTCGGCCCGCATCAATTCGATCTCCGACCAGGTGAACGCCTGAGCGTCGTAGAGCGCAAAGCCGTACTTTTCCGCTGTCGGGCTGTCCGCCGAGCCAAGTACTCCGCGCAACCAGTTGCGGTACAACATGGCCGAGGTGATGGTGTCGCTGGCCCGGACCGCTGGTGGACGCTGGTCGGCGCACCGGTCGGCGTCAGCTTCCGGACACTCCTCGGCGGGGATTTCGACGGCCCGTGGCCCGACAGCCTCGTGGACCACGCCCAGCGTGCCGGTAAGCGCCTCGTCCGCCAGGTTCGCCGAGCGGACCGGCCAGGCGGCGATCGCGGTCACCACGACCATGATCAGGACCGCCCAGCCGGCTGTCGTGATCATGTTGCTCATGTCCGACTGACGTGACCGCCAGATCAGGTAGAGGCCGACCACACAGAGGGTGATCAGCCCGAAGACCGTGAAAACCTCTTCGTAGATCGCCGTGGTCGCCTGCGCCACCAGTGGGTCGGCCCAGGCGTACATCGTCCCCGGATCCCAGGCCCGCTCCCGGATCGCGTTGGAAGCGCCGATGATCGCGGTGGCGACCATCATCTCCAGGTTGGCGACCCCGTTGAACACGCCGACGTCGGCGTTCACCACCGAGGAGGCACATCCGCCGTTGAGGTCGTACGTCGGGAACCGGTAGCCAGCGTACCCGTAGTTCATGTACAGCCCGCTGGCACCTTCGGTCTGTTCCGGCTGGGTGGCGAACCAACCGCCGAAGCCGGAGTCGGGGGCGCTCGGTGCCGGCGGGTCGAGGCACTGCGCGCGGGCCGAGCTGACGTCCTGCAACCGGTCCAGGCAGGCCCGGAAGTCGGCCTGCCAGGCCTCGACCGGACAAAGGTCGGCCGGTGCCTGGGCGGGCAGTTGGGCGACCGGTGCGACCGGGGCGGCCTGGGCCGGCGCGGCCGCACCGAATACCGGCCAGGAGATGCTCGCCACGGCGGCTGTCAGGACGGCGAGCAGGAGCGCGGTGCACCGGTTCGCGGTCCTCGCCACGTCACACCTCCAGGTCACTGAGCGCGGTCGGCAGACCGGCGGGTGCCGCCTGCGGCGTACCGGGTGTGGTGTCCAGATGGTCGAGCAACCCGTCCACGTACGAGACGTCCACCCGGACCTTCTGCACCCGACCGTCCACGTCGCGCATGATGAACTCCCGGAAGCCCAGCCGGCTCGCGGAAGAGCTGTCTACGCTGGACAACGAAGCGAGGGTCGCCTCGTAACCGTCGTCGACCGGAACGCGCAGCAGGCGCAGCGCCTCGGCGGCGATCTCCTCGTCCTCGGCGATCCGGCCGACGAAGACGGTGGAGACCAGGTTCTGCACGTCCAGCCCGAGGATGTCCCGTGGATTCTGCGACGAGACCAGTGCGGCCAGGTTCCACTTGCGGGAGTCACGGGCCAGCCGGACCAGGAAGGACCGGCCGGACCGCCAGCCCTCCATGAAGTGCGCCTCGTCGAGGCCGACGAGTTTGCGCGACCCCATCGAACCGCCGTAGCAGCGGCGTACCGCCAGCCGGTGGGCGGTGTGCAGCATCGGCAGCGCCAACGCCTCCTCGGCCGACCAGTACTCGCGTTCGATCTTCAGGTCGGGCAGCCGCAGCCCGGCCATGGTGATCACGGTCAGCGCGGCGTCGGCACCGAGCAGGCCCGGCTCCGGCGAGCCGAAGAAGAGCAGGGCCAGCGGCATCTCGGCGGTGTCCAGCAGCAGGTTGGCCAGCTCACGGCCGTCGTCGTCGAGCCCGCTGAGGCAGGCGACCACGTCGTCCAGGGTGGAGGTTTCTTCGGCGGGCACCTGGCGGACCGCGTGCCGCAGCAGGGTGGCCGTCGACGACTCCCGGGCCACCTGCGGCGGCACCAGCATCATGCAGATGTCCTGGACCAGCATCCGGCGTTCGGCCCGCGCGTTCGACACGGAGATCTCGTACTCGCGGTCCCCGCCTGCCCCGGCGGCGAACTCGCCGCGGACCGGCGTCGGGATGAGCGAGTACGGCGCCAGTGTGCCCTGCTCGGAACCGGTCAGGTTGAGCACCCGCGAGTACGGCCGTAGCTCCGGCATGGCACAGAGCCGGGCCAGCGGCCCGGACGGGTCGAGCAGGGTGACCTGCACGCCGCGTCGGGCGGCCAGGTAGCCGAGGGCGCCGAGCAGGGTCGACTTGCCGCCGCCCGGCTCGGCGACGAAGACGGCGAGCCCGGAGCGTTCCCGGACCTCCATCGGGAAGTGCAGGTCCAGGAAGACCGGACGGCGGCAAGTGCCGGCGGTCCGCCCGATCAGGTCGCCGCGCCGGTCGCCGACCGTCGACGCGGCCTGCGGCAGCGCGGCGGCCAGCAAGTTGACCGGCATCCGCCGGATGTATCCGGTGTTCGCCACCGGCTCACCGGGGATGAACTCCCGGGCCAGCCAGTCCTGGTTCTTCGGATGTTGCAGCGAGATCCGCATTTCCCGGGAGTACAGCTGGATCAGCCGACGGGCCCGTTCCAGACACTCTTCGCGGGTCCGGCCGCCGACGGCGATCCGGTGCCAGCCGTGCGCGCGGGCGGACTCGACCGGCAGGCCGGTGGTCATCTCGTCACCGATGTGCAGGGCCCGCTTGGCGAGTCGTTCCAGCTCCGGCGGCGCGTCGATGCCGTGCTCGGCGTAGTCCAGTTGCTGGGAGCGGATCATCCGGAGCCGGTGTTCCAGGTTGCGGAACGAGTCGGCCGGCCCGAGCAGGTCGATCCGGGAGGAGAGCTCCATCGGCCACGGCAGCCGTTCGTGGAAGTGCATCCACGGCTCGTGCCGCTCCGGGATCTCCAGTGGCTCCATCCGGCCGACCGCCAGCACCGCGACGTGCCGTTCCTCGCCGGTCATCCGGTTGACCAGCTTGAGCGTCGAGCCGTACGGGGTCCGGTAGCGCTCGACCTGCTCGGTGAGGGCGAGCAGGTCGCCGCGGTCCCAGTTGCCGTCCCGGACCGGCGAGAGCATGGTCGGCGGGTTCATGCAGAGCGCGACCGACCGGTAGAGCAGCCATTCGAGTTCGCCGGCGGTGACGCGTCGACCCCGCATGCCGAAGGCACCCAGCACCTCGTCGAACTGCTCGACCATCCGGCCGAGCCGGCGGCGTTCGCTCTCGGCCACCCCGCGGCCGAACAGCCGTAGCACCCGCTCGGACAGTGAGTCGCCGAGCGACCGGCGGGCGAAGGTGATGCCCAGGTAGGTCTGCCCTTCGGCGTGGTTGACCGCCATCAGGTGCCGTTGGGCGGCGACCAGGTGGTCGGACCAGGAGACCGCGTCGGAGACGTTGGGCAGGGGGTTGCTGGTCAGCGAGTCGATGGTGCGGGCCCACTCGTCGGCCGGGAACGGCCGGGTGGTGCGGCGCAGGTGCAGCCGGAATCCGGCCAGGCCGGCGTACTGCTCGGAGATGGCCGACAGCAGCACCTCCCGCTCGGCGTCGGGCCGGAACGCCCAGCGGACCTCGGGCAGCCAGTACCAGGCGGTGACGGTGTTCGGGGTGAAGGTGAGATGGCCGGCGATCTCGGTGATGGCAAGTTCGGCGGCCGGGTCCCGGTCGGTGAACTTGACCTTCGGGGGGCGGATCGGCACCGGCTTGATCAGCTTGTCCGGCCGGTCGGCCTCGGCGGCCCGCCGACGGGCACGCTTGCCCTTGCCGCTGACCGGTGCTTCGGCCGGCGGCGGCCGGTGCACCGGTGCGGGTGCGGCGCGCTGCTGGGGTGCGGTGTGGTGCGGCGTCGCCGATGGCCGGCGTTGCGCTGGTGCCCCATCTTGCAGCGCTGTCTCGGCCGGGTGTGCCGGGTCGGGCCGTCCCCGAGCGTGTTGCGTGGTCGGACCGGGGCGGCGGGTGGCGGCGGGCGGTGGCACCAGGACCGGCGCCGGCGTTGCCGGCGGCGGTGGCACTGTGGACGCCGAGGTGACGGCCTGACCGTCGCGCGGTGGGGCGGGTTCGGCCGCCGGGTTCGGGTCGGCGGCGGTACGCGGGGTGGGCGCGGCAGCCCGGCGCTGGACTGGCGGGTCGGGCGGCGGGGCAGGAGGACCGGACAGCGCCGAGCCGATCGGCTCGGCGGGCGGGGTGTCCCCGGCTGAGGCGTCACCGGGAGTCCCCGGCGGATCGTGGCGGGTTGGCGGTCCGATGGCGGTCTGCTGGGCCGGCGGCGCGATCGCGTCGTGCCGGATGGGCGGTTCGATGGCATCGTGCCGCGTCGGTGGTGCGATCGCGTCGTGTTGAGCCGAGCGCCGGATCGCCGTGCGTGGCGTGCGGCCCGGCTGGTGGCCGCTGGCCGGGCCGGCACCCGGGAACAGGTCCAGGAAGGGCGAGTCAATGTCGGTGTTGTCGCTCATGCCGGCTCTGGGGGTGGGCACTGGTGGTGCCGGCGGCGGGGTTCGCGTCGGCCGGCTGCCGCGGGACGCCGCAGGTGCCTGGAAGTAGGCGACCGCGCCGTGGCTGGGACTGGTGACCAGTTCGGTGTCGGTCGACTCGTCCAGCGCGGCGTCGTAGTCGGCCGATCGCTTACCGTTACTGTCGGTGTCGGACGGCTGACCGGCCGGGCGGGAGGAGCCCGGCGGAAACGATCGACTCATGCCATCGCCTCGCGCCGCCGGCCGGCCGGGTGGACAGCGGCTGCGGTTCGGTGGTCGGTGCGGGTCATGCCAACTCCTCCCGAATCCGGATGTGGCTGGCGATCAGTCGCGGGTCTCGCTGTTCGGTGGCGGGTTCCCTGGTTCGGCGCCAGTCGGTGAGGGCGGTCCGGACCACCATCCGGGCGGGCCGATCCGGGTCGACGTACCGGAATATGAAGGAGGTGGTGACGATCGCCAGCGCGATCTCCCAGGCGGGGAAGAGCTCCACGGTGAAGGTGAACGCCCAGTGGATGAACATGTAGAGCGGTACGAGGAGGATGAAAACCCCGTACTGGGCGTACGGCAGGTGGATCGGCAACGTGTAGCCGGGCGGGCCGAGGTAGACCAGCCGGGCGCGGTAGATGTCGTCGTCGGTACGCAGCCGCATCCTGTGCCCCGCGCTCTATTCGAACATCAGGTTGATGAGGTAGTCGCCGACGAAGAAGAGCGTCGCCGCTCCGGCGATGAACGCCAGACCCACGATCGCGATCGCGGAGCTGGTCAGGACCTTGGAGATCTCGCCCTTGCTGGCCCGGCCGATGAAGATCACGCCCAGCACGGCCAGCAGGATCGGCGCGACCTTGCTGGCGAGGAAGGAGACAACGCCCTCGGTGTTGAAGCCGGTCGGCGCCGGGTCCGGCTCGCCGGCCGGCGCGGCCAGCAACGGAAGCGTGTCGACCACGGACGCCATGGCGGCGCTGACCGTGTCGACGAGCGTTGTTTCGATCATGGGAACCTCCCCGGTGTGCGGCCGGCGAAGCCGGGGCACTGCAGTTGTCCAGCCTCACGGACGTGTCGGGTCGTGCCGCGAGTTTCGACCCTGCGTCCGGCGATCACCGCGTACGGTGATGAATTGTGGGCTTTTTGTCCAACTTCAGCCCTTCTCCTCGGCGTTGCCCTCGCTGACCACCAGCAACTGCAAAGCGTACGGGCCACCCCTGTCTGGTACAAGCTGCGTGCAACTCGACCGACAGCGCCGCCGTGCCGCCGTTGTCTGGTTCGAGAGTACCCAGCATGCCCTCTGCCGGCCGACACCGAGCCGCGCCGGTACCGTCCTATCCGTGACCGATCTGCTGCGGCCGGCCCGGCCGGTCGTGATGGGCGTTCTCAACGTCACGCCTGACTCCTTCTCCGACGGCGGGCGGTACGCCGACCTCGACGCCGCCGTCGCCCACGGCGTCCGGCTGCACCGCGACGGCGCCGACCTGATCGACGTCGGCGGTGAGTCGACCCGGCCGGGCGCGGTGCGGATCGACGCCGCGACCGAGGCGGCCCGGGTGCTTCCGGTCGTCCGGGCGCTCGCCGCCGCCGGCGTACCGATGAGCATCGACACCACCCGGGCGACGGTCGCCGCCGCCGCGTTGGCCGCCGGGGCGGCGGTGGTGAACGACGTCTCCGGCGGTCTGGCGGATCCGCAGATGGCCGAGGTGGTCGCCGAGGCCGGCTGCCCGTGGATTCTGATGCACTGGCGCGGGCACTCCGACCGGATGCAGGACCTGGCGCACTACTGCGACGTGGTCGGCGAGGTCCGCGCCGAGCTCGCCGCCCGGATCGACGCCGCGCTGACCGCCGGAGTGGCCGCCGACCGGCTCGTCGTCGACCCCGGTCTCGGCTTCGCCAAGCGGGCGGAGCACAACTGGCAGCTCACCATCCGCCTGCCCGAACTGCTCGACCTCGGTTGCCCGTTGCTCTTCGCGGCCAGCCGCAAGTCCTACCTGGGCCAACTGCTCGCCGACCCGGCAGGCCAGCCACGGCCGGTCGGCCAACGGGCAGCGGCGACCACCGCCACCAGTCTGCTGGCGGTCGCCGCCGGTGCCTGGGGAGTCCGGGTACACGACGTCCGGGACACCGTCGACGCGCTGGCGGTGTGGCAGGCCAGCGGACGCCCCCGGATCGTCCCGGACACCGACGACCCGCCGGGGAGCCGTCGATGACCGACCACCAGCCCGCCGCAGGGCCGTCGCCCGACCCGGGGACCGCGCGGCCGTCGACGACCGACCGGATCGTGCTGACCGGGCTGCGTGCCCACGGCCGGCACGGCGTCTACCCGCAGGAACGGGCCGCCGGGCAGGACTTCGTCGTCGACGTCGAGCTCACCGTCGACCTTGCGCCGGCGGCCGCCTCGGACGACGTCACCGACACCGTGCACTACGGCGAGCTGGCCGACCGGCTGGTCGCGATCGTCAGCGGCGAGCCGGTGAATCTGATCGAGACGCTGGCCGACCGGCTGGCCGCCCAGTGCCTGGCCGACCACCGGGTCCGCTCGGTCACGGTGACCGTGCACAAGCCGCAGGCGCCGATTCCGCACCGGTTCGCCGACGTCGCGGTCGTGCTGACCCGGAGCCGACCATGACCCGGGCGGTGCTGGCGCTGGGCAGCAATCTCGGCGACCGGTACGGGCGGTTGCGCGCGGCGGTACGGTCGCTGGACGACGTACTGCTGGTCGTCTCCGGGGTCTACGAGACCCCGCCGTGGGGCGACCCGGCGCAGCCCGACTACCTCAACGCGGTCGCGCTGGTGGCCGACCCGGGCGCCGCGCCGGCCGACTGGCTCGACCGGTGCCGCAGCCTTGAGCGGGCCGCCGGGCGGGTGCGTGACCCGGACCGGCCGTACGGGCCCCGTAGCCTGGACGTGGACGTCGTCGCGGTGTGGACCGACGACGACGCCCCGGTGTTCAGCGACGACCCTGAGCTGGTGCTGCCCCATCCCCGGGCGCGGCTGCGGGCGTTCGTGCTGCGGCCGTGGATCGACATCCAGCCGTACGGCCAACTGCCCGGCCACGGCTGGCTGACCGACCTGCTCAACCACGATCCGGTCGCCGGGGACCTGCTCGAACTGCGCCCGCGACCGGATCTGCCGCTAGAGTCGACCCAGTGAACGTGCGTCTGTCGATCACCTTGCCGGGGCTGATGCTGCCGTGACCGGACCGGGAGTCAGCCCGCGTGGACGGGAGCCTGACGAGCCGCGCATGGGCCCTACCAGGGTTTCCACCCTGGTGGTGGCGGCGCTTGCCGCCGCAGCGGTCGGCTGGCTGGTGATCAGCAGCTGGTACGTACGGATGCCGGTCCTACCCTGGCTACCCTCCGCGACGCTAGCGGCATTGGCCGTGTTCGAAGGGTACGCGGCGCTGAACACCCGGGCCCGGGTCGACCGACAGCCCGGGCACGACCCGGTCAACCCGCTGCTCGTCGCCCGCTTCGTGGTGCTGGCCAAGGCGTCCTCCCTCGCCGGGGCGATCTTCGCCGGCTTCTATGCCGGTCTGGTGCTGTGGCTGTTCATCCAGCCAACCCGGGCGGCCAGCAACGACCTGCCAGCCGCCGGCAGCGGTCTGGTCGCCGCGGTCGCGCTGGTGGCGGCGGCGCTCTGGCTGGAGCGGGCCTGCCGGGTCCCGGACCGCCCGGAGGATTCCGACACCCCGGACCAGCCGGCCGACTGACCGGTTCGCCGGCCCTGGCAGACCGGTTCGCCGGCTGACTGACCAATCTGCCAGGCCGGCCCGCCGGACCGGTGCCGACCGGGCATCGACCCGGTTCCGGGCAGCTTGGCCGGATACGGGGGGTGACGGCCGGACCCGGTCGCGGGTACGGTGCCTGCGACCGGTACGGCTGCCCGGGCCACCGCGCGGACGCCACACACTGGTCGACTGAGCGACCAGAGGAGACGCGGTATGGCGTACGACGATTCGCCTTATCGCCGGCGGAACGCGAGCACCTCGGATCCGACCGGCCACCGTCAGCCCGGCGACACCCGTTACGGCGACACCCGTTACGGCGACACCCGTTACGGCGACACCCGTTACGGCGACGCGCGGTATCCGGCGGCCGAGCCCGGCCGTCGCAGCCCGGCCGGCTACTCGACGAGCTCCTTCTCCACCGTTGCGGACTTCTCCACCGCCGGAGGCTCCACCACCGCGGACCCCGCCGCGACCGGGAACTCGTCCGCTGCTGCGGACCGGCCCACGCGCGGGTCGAATACCACCCGGGCGGCCACCCGGCACGGCCGTCGCCGACGGGCGTCCACCGCGCTCGACGACGTCTTCGACGACCCCCACCACGGCGAACGCGGCCGGGACCGACTCGGCGTGCACCTTGTCTGGGAACTGATCCTGCTGCTGGCGGTCGGTGGGATCGGCTATCTGCTCTACCGGGCCGACCCGGATCTCACCAGCGCCGGCACCCGCGGTCCGCTGCTGGTCTACGCGACCGGGCTCGGCCTGTTCGCGCTCGCCGCCGGGGTCACGCTGCGCGCCGGAGCGCCGAACCTGGCCATCGGGCCGGTGGCGGTGGCCGCCGCGCTGCACTTCGCCGAGAACGGCGACAACGGCGTGGTGCCGGTGCTGGTCACCGGCGTCATCTGGGCGGTGGTGCTCGGCGCGGGGACGGCGCTGCTGGTCACCGGCCTGCAGGTGCCCGGCTGGGCGGGCAGTCTGGTCGCCGCCTGCGTGGCGGTCGTCTTCATCCAGCAGCGGTCCGGCCCGGTCGATCTGCAGGGTGCCTTCGACCCGACCGGCCAGGCGTTCGTGCTCTTCGGCGGCTTCGTCGTGCTGGCGCTGCTCGGTGGATCCCTCGGCACGATCAAGTCGATCCGGCGGGGGGTCGGGCGGTTCCGCCCGGTCGCCGATCCGGCCGATCGGCGGGGCGGCGTCGCCGCACTGGTCACCAGCGGTGCGCTCATCCTGTCGATGGTCTTCGCGGTCGTCGGCGGGGTGCTGCTGGCCGCCGTCGGCAACGGCCCGGTCAGCCCGTCGGTGGGGCTGGAGTGGACGGCGGTGGCCATCGGCGCGGCGCTGCTCGGCGGGACCAGCGTCTTCGGCCGCCGGGGCGGTGTCTTCGGGACCGTGTTGGCGGTGATCGGCCTGACCCTCTTCATCAGGTACGCCGAGCTGCGCGACTTCGACATCGCGCTGTACGCCACCGGTGCCGTCGCGGTAGTGGTCGGGCTGGCGGTGACCCGGCTGGTGGAGACGTTCGGCCGGCCACGGTCGACGTCGGTCGACGACGCCGACGAAGCCCATGAAGCACACGAAGCCGAGCAGACTGCGGGCGAGTCGACTGGTGAGCCCGAGCCGGTCTACTACGACGGTCAGCCGGTGGGCTGGTCGGAGCCGGCCCGGGCCGAGGCCGGGTGGCCGTCCGACCCGCCCACCGGCGGCCAGCAGTCCTGGTCGGCCTCCCTGCCCGCCCAGCCGGCACCGGCTCGGGACCGCTGGGACACCAGCGACAGCTGGGGCACCGACGACAGCTGGGGCACCGACGGTCGCTGACCCGCCGACGGCTCGCTCAGCGGGTCAGCTGCCGAGCCAGCGACGGGCCGGCGGGTTAGGCTCGCTGATATGACCGAATCGCCGGCCGCGAACCGCGCCACGCCGACCTTCGAGGAGCTCGATCAGCTCTCCACCGAACAGTTGCGGGAGCAGGCGTTCGAGCTGGCCCGGCAGCGCAAGGACCTGGGCTTCTTCTGGTCGATAACCCAGCGGCTGTCCCGGGCCGACGACGCCAGCGAGCTGGACGGCGCGCCGAACTCGATCGGCCCGACCGTCGAGGACGCGGTGGCGCTGTGGCGGGAGTTCACCGGCCACGAGTACGGCGAGTCGGAGCCGCTGCTGCGGGCGGCGTTCATCGACTATCTGCTGCGGCCGGGACAGCGGAGCTGACGCAGGTCAGCCGGCGTCGGGTCAGCTGGCGTCGAGGATCCGGCGTCGGCTTACCACGCCGACCGGGTGGTCGGCGTCGTCGACCACCCGGGCATGCTCCGCGCCGGTGACCAGCAACCGGGCCAGCGCGTCGTAGAGCGAGGTACCCAGAGCGAGGGTGGGCAGCCCGGCCGGGTCCGGCGTCGCCGGAGTGTCGTCGAGTAGTTCGCGGCTCACCGGGGTGACCGCGAGCCGGCGGATCGCCCGGTCGGCGCCGACGAACTCCGTCACGAACGGGGTCGCCGGCCCGCCGAGCAGTTCGGCCGGTGCGGCGTACTGCTCCAGCCGGCCACCTTCGGACAGTACGGCGATCCGGTCGCCCAGCCGTACCGCCTCGTCCAGGTCGTGAGTGACCAGCACGATCGTCTTGCGTACCTCGGCCTGTAGCCGGAGGAACTCCTCCTGCAGCCGGCCGCGGGCGATCGGGTCGACCGCGGAGAACGGCTCGTCCATCAGCAGGACGACCGGGTCGGCGGCCAGCGCCCGGGCGACGCCGACCCGCTGGCGTTGCCCGCCGGACAGCTCGTGCGGGTAGCGCTTGCCGTACCGGCCCGGATCCAGTCCGACCAGGTCGAGCAGTTCGTCGGCGCGGCGCCGGATCCGGTCCCGCTGCCAGCCGAGCAACCGGGGGACCGTGCCGACGTTCGCCCGGATCGTCTGGTGCGGGAAGAGCCCGACGTGCTGGATCACGTACCCGATCCGGCGGCGCAGCCGCACCGGGTCGACCTGGGTGACGTCCTCGTCGCCGAGCATGATCCGCCCGGTGGTCGGCTCGATCAGCCTGTTGATCATCCGGAGCACGGTGGACTTTCCGCAGCCCGACGGGCCGATCAACACCACCAACTGGCCGGCGGGGATCTCCAGGGAGAGTCCCTGTACGGCGCGTGTCCCGTCCGGGAACTGCTTGCCGATGTCGGTCAAGGTGATCGCCGCCGCGCCGTCGGCGTCCCGCACGGTACCGTCCACCTGTGTCCTTCCACCTGCTCGCCGGCCGGGCTGACCCGGGTAACCCGTGGTTCTCCGGTCAGTACGTACGGGACAACTGGTCGACGATCGTCGCCGCGTTGACCGAACACGTCACCCTGACGGTACAGGCGGTGCTGATCGCCGCGCTGCTGGCGGTGCCGCTGGCGGTGGTGGCGTACTGGTTCCGGTCGCTGACCGGGCCGATCCTCGCCCTCACCGGCGTGCTGTACACCATCCCGTCGTTGGCGTTGCTCGCCTTCGTCGCACCCTACGTGGGCGCGACAAATCCCGCGTCGGTGCTGATCGCCCTGGTGCTGTACGCGTTGCTGCTGGTCGTGCGCAACTCGCTGGCCGGGCTGAGTCAGGTGCCGGCGGCGACCATCGAGGCCGCCGACGGGATGGGGTACGGCCGGTTCGGTCGGCTGCTGCGCATCGAACTGCCGTTGGCGCTGCCCGGCATCATGACCGGGTTGCGGCTGGCCACGGTCTCCACGGTCGCGCTGGTCACCATCGGCTCGCTGATCGGCTTCGGCGGGCTCGGCGACCTGATCTTCAGCGGCTTCCGGAACAACTTCTACAAGGCCCAGATCCTCACCGGCACGCTGCTGAGCGTGGCGCTGGCCCTGCTGCTCGACCTGCTCCTGGCGGGTGCCGGCCGGCTGCTGACGCCCTGGGCCCGGCGGGTCGCCCCGTGAGCCGGCGGACCGTGGCGGCGAACCCGGTCGAGCAGGCGGTGACCTGGCTCAACGACCCGCTCAACTGGACCAACCCGGGTGGGGTGCTGGACCGCCTCGGTGAACACCTGACCATCTCGGCCGCCGCCGTCGCGGTCGGCTGCCTGGTGGCCTGGCCGGTCGGACTGTGGCTCGGGCACACCGGCCGGGGTGGCGGCCTGGTGGTGCTGGTGTCGAACCTGACCCTGGCGGTGCCGACCATCGCCCTGCTGTCCATTCTGCCGTTGACCTTCCTGGGCTTCGGCAAGCCGCCGGTGATCCTGGCGTTGGCGGTGTTCGCCGTACCGCCGCTGCTGGCCAACGCGTTCACCGGGATCCGGCAGGTGGATCCGCAGGTGCGGGAGGCGGCTCGGGGGATGGGGCTGTCCGGCTGGCAGGTGCTGCGCCGGGTCGAGTTGCCGCTCGCGGTGCCGTACCTGGCGGCCGGGTTCCGAACCGCGGCGGTGCAGGTGGTGGCGACGGCGGCGTTGGCGGCGTTCGTCAACGGCGGCGGTCTCGGGCAGATCATCAGCGCGGGCTTCGGCTTGGGCATCTCCATCGGCGGCGGCCAGATCCTCGCCGGTGGTCTGTTGGTGGCGACCCTGGCGCTGATCACCGAAGGGCTGCTGGCGGTGCTCGAACGGGCGTTCACTCCGCGGCCGCTGCGCCGGACCGGCCGGCGGGCGAACGAGCAGGCCAGCGCGGTCGGTTCGGGTTGAGCGCGTCGCTTTCCGTTCGGGTCGGATGACGATCCGGTGACAACCGATCTTCATCTGTTGTCGGACCCTACGGTGAGGATGTTCGGTAGAGGGAACGGGTGACGGCATGCCGGCACGGGCCGGGGCCCCGTCGCGGCTGCCGTGCTGCCCGCAGCACGCTCGCGCGGGCATGTGCCGCGCCCGTCGGACACGCGGCCGGCCCGATGGGGTCGCGCCGGGACACAGGAGGCGGGCAATATGCATGCACGGACACGTATCGCCCTGAGCGCGGTCGGTGCGCTCACCGCGGCGGGTTTCCTCGCCGCGTGCGGCGAGGCGGGGTCATCCGGCACCGAGGCGCCGGATGCCGGCGCGTCCGGTGCCGGCTGCGCACCGGTAGCCGGCGACCAGTTGGTGGTGCTGACCGACGACAAGAACCTGCAGAACACCGACAACATCGTGCCGGCGGTCAACGCCGACGCGGCATCGCCGCAGGTCATCGCCGCCCTGAACAGGGTGTCGGCCGCGTTGGACACGGATAAGCTGATCAGGCTCAACCGGGCGGTCGACGTCGACCGTCAGACGCCGCAGGCTGCGGCCGAGGAGTTCGCCGCCGCCGAGGGCCTGACCGACGGTATCGAGACCGGACCGGGCGGTGAGCTGATCGTGGGCGCGGCCAACTTCAGTGAGAGCGAGACCCTGGGCGAGTTGTACCGGATCGTGCTGACCGCGGCGGGCTACGACGTCACCGTACAGCAGATCGGCAACCGTGAATTGTACGAGCCGGCGCTGGAGACCGGGGAGATCCAGGTGGTGCCGGAGTACGCGGCCACCATGGCGGACTTCATCAACAACAAGGTCGCGGGGGAGAACGCACCGGCGATCTCGTCGCCGGACCTGGACGAGACGATGACCGGGCTCCGCGAGGTCGGCGAGCAGGTCGGCATCGTCTTCGGCGAGCCGTCCGCAGCGCAGGACCAGAACGCGTTCGCGGTGACCAGCGCCTTCGCCGACGAGTACGGCGTTCGTACGCTTTCCGACCTGGCGGAGAAATGCTCCGGTACGGCGACCGTCCTGGGCGGTCCGCCGGAGTGTCCGCAGCGGCCGAAGTGTCAGGAAGGGCTGGTCGAGGTGTACGACTTCCGGGCCGGCGAGTTCAGCTCGCTCGACGCCGGTGGGCCGCAGACCAAGACCGCGTTGACCACCGGCGAGATCAGTGTCGGTCTGGTGTTCTCGTCGGACGGGGCGTTGGCGACCGGCTGATTTTCCTGGCCGGCGCGGGCGGTCGCCGGCCACCCGGGCTGTGGAGCCTACCTTCTCGGACAGCAGGCGGTACCCGTTCCGTTGATCTGTAGATGTCGGTAGGCTCCACAGCCATGTCCGCTCCCGAGGCCGAAGAGGAGCCGCGCCGCACGGTTCCGCTCAAGTGGCTTACCTGGGGTGGCCTGGGCCTGGCGCCGCTGGCTGCGCTTTTGCTGCTGCTTGGCGACGGCGACGGCTCGTTACGACTCGCGATGGTGATCGCTATCGCGTCCGTGGTGTTGATCGGATTGTCAATCACCTTGCGTGGCGGCGTGGAAACTATGCGCGCCGACATGGAGGATGCGCTCGTCGAGGAAATGGATGTGCTCCGCGAGGACGTGCGCAATGACATTTCCACCGCCGTCCGGGCGACGCACCGCGCCTTCGGCGAGAAGATGCAGGTGGTTCAGGACGACGTCGAGGCGCTCCGTGGCCAGCTGGACGTGGTCCGTGCCGAGACCGCCCGGAGTGAACCGGCCCGGGAACAGCCGGGCAGTGACCGCGCCGGCTACGACCGGTTCGATCAGGCTGCTCCGGCGTCCGCGGTGCCGGCGGCGGTGCCGGCATCCGGCCCGACCGGTGCTGCCGGCTACGGCGGCCAGTACAACGGCGGCCAGTACGGCTCCGGCGGCCAGGCCGGCCGGGCCTCGGTCCCGGCGGTCAGCGGCACCGTGCTGCCCCGCCAGCAGGGGCCGAACGGTGTCGTCCGGCAGCCGGAGACCGTCCAGGTGAGCACCCGGCAGGTCGTCGACCCACGGGCCGACGACGAGCCTGCCGGCACGGTGTACGGCGGGACCCGTTACGGCGGCCGGGGCGGCGAGTCGATCGATGGTGAGTGGTCCGCTCCGGCGGCCCGTGGGCGGCGTTCCGCGGAGCCGGACGAGGAGTCGTGGACCGACCGCCGGCTGCGCGACCAGCCGGAGGAGCGCTGGTCGTGGAGCGGCGACCGGGACGACAGCGCCGAGCAACGGTACGGCGACCGATCCGTCGACCGGTGGGACGTCGGGCGGGCCGACGGCTTCAGCACCGGGTCGCCGGCCGAGCGGTGGCCACCGGCCCGCGACGACGACTACCCGCCGGCCCGCGACGACTATCCACCGCCCCGGTCCGGGACCGGTACCCGTAACGGCCGGTACCCGCAGGACCGGGGCGACCTGCCGGGGCCGGGCGGTGACCGGGTCGCGGACGAGCCGCCGTGGCGGGACGCCCGGTGGGACCAGCGGATAGCCGATCCGCCGTCGGACGGTCCGGGGATCAGCGGTACCGGTCGGCGTGCGGCGCTGCCGGCGTTGCCAGCCGGCAGCGGCGCCGAGTCGCCCCCGGCATGGTCGTCGCCGGCCCGCGATCCACTCGACGACGAGCCGGTCCGGCGCAGTCGCCGGTACCGGGACGAGGAGGACGACGTCGGCCGCCGGTTTCGCGACGACGACCCGCCGCGCCGGTTTCGCGATGACGACCCGCCCCGCCGGTACCGGGACGACGAACCTGCGGACCCGGGCCGGCGGTACCGCGACGACGCGTCCGGCCGGCGGTACCGCGACGACGACCCGCCCCGCCGGTACGCGGAGGAGGGCACCGCCGGCCGCCGGTACCGCGACTACGACGACGAGCCGGCTCGGCGCTACCGCGACTACGACGACGGCGCCCCGGGCCGGCGTTACCGGGAACCGGACGACGGTGGCCGGCGGTACCGCGACGACGACGGCCGTGGCCGCTACCGTGACGACGTCGACTACCTCGACGACCGCCGCTGGCGGTAGGCCGGCGTCACTTGTCGATGTCGCCGACCACGAAGAACATCGAACCGAGGATCGCCACCAGATCCGGTACCAGGCTGCCGGGGATCAGCGTCGCCAACGCCTGCACGTTGGCGTAGGAGGCGGTCCGCAGCTTGAGCCGCCACGGGGTCTTCTCCCCCCGGGAGACCAGGTAGTAGCCGTTCACCCCGAGCGGGTTCTCGGTCCACGCGTAGGTGTGGCCCTCGGGTGCCTTGACCACCTTCGGCAGCCGTACGTTGACCGGCCCGCTCAGCTGGTCGACCCGGTCCAGACAGCGGCGGGCCAGGTCGAGTGAGGCGTACACCTGGTCGAGCAGCACCTCGAACCGGGCGTGGCAGTCGCCGGCACGACGGGTGACCACCGGCACGTCCAGCTCGCCGTAGGCGAGGTACGGCTCGTCACGGCGCAGGTCCAGGTCCAGTCCACTGGCCCGGGCGACCGGTCCGGAGGCGCCGAACGCCGCGGCCGTCGCCGCGTCGAGCACCCCGACCCCGACCGTACGGGCGAGGAAGATCTCGTTGCGCCGGATCAGCCGGTCCAGGTCGGGCATCCGGGCCTCGACCTGGCCGATCGCCTCCCGGGCCCGGCGGGTCCAGCCGGCCGGCACCTCCTCCTTGAGGCCGCCCACCCGGTTGAACATGTAGTGCATCCGGCCGCCGGAGACCTCCTCCAGTACGGCCTGCAGCGTCTCCCGCTCCCGGAAGGAGTAGAACACCGGGGTGAGCGCGCCGATCTCCAGTGGATACGAGCCGAGGAACATCAGGTGGTTGAGCACCCGGTTCAGCTCGGCCAGCGCGGTCCGTAGCCAGGTGGCCCGCTCCGGCACCTCGATGCCCATCATCCGTTCGACGGCAAGCGCCACACCCAGCTCGTTGGCGAACGCGGACAGCCAGTCGTGCCGGTTGGCCAGCATGATGATCTGCCGGTAGTCGCGGACCTCGAACAGCTTCTCGGCGCCGCGGTGCATGTAGCCGATCACCGGCTCGCAGGAGATCACCCGCTCGCCGTCGAGGACCAGCTTGAGCCGGAGTACGCCGTGCGTGGACGGGTGCTGCGGGCCGATGTTGAGCACCATGTCGGCGGTGTCCAGCCCGGTGCCGGTGCCGACGGTCAGCTGGCGGAGCCCGTCGGCCGACCCGGCCGGGGGCGGGGAACCGGTGTCGGTGTCCATGCCGGCCATCGTCGCATGCCGGCTCCCCGCCACACGGTCGACGGGGATCCGGGTTTCAGGCCAAGAGGATTCGAGGTTAGGCCAGCAGGGAGTCGACATCGACGGCCAGCCCGACGGGTTGGACCAGCCACCAGTGCCCGCCGAGGCCGTCCGGGTCGGTGAGTTCGGCGGCGGCGCCGGCGGCGGCCAGCGCGGCCAGGAAGCCGCGCAGGTCGGTGCCGGCCAGGGCCAGCGGCGGTCGGCGGCCGTGCACCCCGAGCCGGTGCAGCGCGTCCCGTTGCCGGCACAGCAGGTGGCCGGCCCCGCTGGCGGCCGCCGATCCGGCGGCGGCGACCGCGTCGATCGCCACGTGGGCGGTGAGGTCGCAGGAGCCGTCGGGGACCGGGGCCACCGTACGGCCGGCCCGAAAACCGGTCAGGGTGCCGGCGACCGGGCGGTCGGCGTACCGGTGGCCGTAGTCGACCGCCACGGCGACGCCCCGGCGCAGGGTCCGTACCGCTGCGGCCCAGGCCTCGTCGCGGGGGCGGCCGATCTCGGCCTGCGCCCCGTCCGGCAGCGGCGGCCACCAGCGGGCCAGCCAGGCGGAGTCGGCGGCTCCGAGTTCCCCGCCGGGGCGCTGGCGGCCGGTTGCCGGGTCGACCAGCAGACAGCGGAGCCGGTCACCGTCGCGGACGGCCAGATCGAGCGGTACGTTGTCCAGCCACTCGGTGGCGACGAGCAGCCCGGTGGTTCCCGTCGGCGGTGCGGCCCGCCATTCGACCGGTTCGGGCAGGCCGGCCGGTCGGGGCGCCGGGTCGACGCCGGTCAGCCGGATCCGGTCGGCGAGCGGGCGGGGCGGGTCGGCGGAGGCACCCGGCGTGTCGGCGAGCGGGCCTGGCGTGTCGGCGAGCAGCCGGTGTACGGCGCCGAGCAGTTCACCGCCGCCGGCTCCGACGTCGACCAGGTCGACCGGGTCCGGGTGGCCGAGCAGCCGGTCGACCCGGCACAGCAGCCGCAGCACCGCCCGGGCGAACGGCGTACCGGTCTGCGCGCTGGTCGAGAAGTGCGCGGCGGGCACCGGGGTGCCGCCGGTCACATAGAAGCCCTCCGATCCGTACAGCGCGGTGGAGATGGCGTCCCGCCAGGTCAGCACCGGGCCACCCTAGATCAGCGGGTGAAGGTTTTCACACACCGTTGTTTCCGGTCCGTTGCCACGGCGCATACTGGCATCGACCGGTACCCCCGTTTCGAGGACTGGATCACATCATGAGCGCATCGGCGCGCCCGACGGCGGCGGACGTTCCCGCTGCCCGGGTGACCGGCCCCGCTGTCGGGGTCGTGGGCGCCGGCCGGGTCGGCGCGGTGCTCGCCGCCGCCCTGACCGCCGCCGGCCACCGAATCACCGCGGTCTCCGGCGCCAGCCCGGCCAGCCGGGACCGGATCCGTCGGTTGCTGCCCGGCGTCGAGCCCCGGCCGGCGGCCGAGGTCGCCGACGTCGCCGAGCTGCTGATCCTCGCGGTGCCCGACGACGTGCTGCCGACCGTGCTGGCCGACCTGGTGACGGCCGGCGCGCTGCGGCCCGGCCAGGTCGTGGCACACACCTCGGGGGCGCACGGTCTCGCCGTACTGGCCCCGGCCGCGGCGGTCGGCGCCGCCCCGCTGGCGCTGCACCCGGCGATGACCTTCACCGGCGAGCTCGGCGACCTGGACCGGCTGCCCGGGATCAGCTACGGGGTGACCGCCGACCAGCCGCTGCGGCCGCTGGCCACCCGGTTGGTGGCGGCACTGGGCGGCACCGTCGAGTGGGTCGACGAGACGGACCGGCCGCTCTACCACGCCGCCCTGGCACACGGCGCGAACCACCTGGTCACCCTGGTCAACGAGGCCAGCGACCGGCTGCGCGACGCCGGGGTCGGCGACCCTGCCCGGGTGCTCGCGCCGCTGCTGCGCGCCGCCCTGGACAACGCCCTGGCGCACGGCGACGCCGCGCTGACCGGGCCGGTGTCGCGCGGCGACGCCGGCACCGTGGCCCGGCACCTGGACCGGCTGGCCGACACCGCCGCGGAGAGCCTGCCCAGCTATCTGGCGTTGGCCCGGCGTACCGCGGACCGGGCGATCGCCGCCGGCCGGCTGCCGGCCGCCGCCGCGGTGCCGCTGCTCGACGTGCTGGCCAGCCGGGAGCCGGTCGTCACGTCGGGCCGGCGTTGGGAGCGGGTCCGATGAGCGCGATGAGCCAGGCCTCGACCGCGTCGACCAGCCCGACCGCGTCGACCAGCCCGACCGCGTCGACCAGCCCGACCGCGTCGGCGGGGCTGCGGGTCGTCCGGACCCGCGCCGAACTCGCCGCGCTGCGAACCGGCTGGTCCGGCTCGGTGGCGGTGGTGATGACGATGGGCGCCCTGCACGACGGGCACGCCGCCCTGCTGCGTGCGGCGGCGGCCCGCGCCGACCACGTGATCGCCACGATCTTCGTCAACCCGCTGCAGTTCGGGCCGACCGAGGACTTCGACCGGTACCCGCGCGCCATCGACGACGACCTGGAGGTCTGCCGGCGGGCCGGGGTCCGGGCGGTCTTCGCGCCGGGCCGGGCCGAGGTCTACCCGGACGGCGCGCCGCAGGTCCGGGTCCACCCAGGGCCGGTGGGGGAGATCCTGGAGGGGGCGAGCCGCCCGGGCTTCTTCCACGGAGTGCTCACCGTGGTGCTGAAGTTGCTCCAGATCACCCGGCCCGACCTGGCCTTCTTCGGGGAGAAGGACTACCAGCAACTGACCCTGGTCCGGCGGATGGTGCGCGACCTGGACCTGCCGGTGACCATCGTCGGTGTGCCGACCGTCCGGGAGCCGGACGGGCTGGCCCGGTCCAGCCGTAACCGCTACCTGTCGCCCCGGCAGCGACAGATGGCGCTGGGGCTGGCCGGCGCACTGCGGGCCGGCGCGGACGCCGCTGCGGCGGGCGGCTCGTCCGACGAGGTGCTGGCCGCCGGCCGGGCCGCCTTCGACCGGCACACCGGCGCCGCCGCCGAGCTCGACTACCTGGCGCTGACCGACCCCGAGCTGGGGCCGGCGGTGTCCGGCCCGGCCCGGCTGCTGATCGCCGCCCGGGTCGGTGACACCCGGTTGATCGACAACACCCCGGTGGAGCTGACCGGCTCCCGATCGGAAGGATCCTGATGCTGCGCACCATGCTCAAGTCCAAGATCCACCGGGCCACGGTGACCCAGGCCGATCTGCACTACGTCGGCTCGGTCACCGTCGACGCCGACCTGCTGGACGCGGCCGACCTGCTGCCCGGCGAGCAGGTGGCGATCGTCGACGTGACCAACGGGGCCAGGCTGGAGACGTACGTCATCGAGGGGGCCCGGGGCAGTGGGGTGATCGGCATCAACGGGGCCGCCGCCCACCTGGTGCACCCCGGCGACCTGGTGATCCTGATCGCGTACGGGCAGTTCACCGACGCCGAGGCCCGCGCCTACCAGCCCCGGGTGGTGCACGTCGACGCCGCCAACCGGGTGATCCAGCTCGACGCCGACCCGGCCGGGGCGCCCGCCGGTGTGGTGGGCGAACCGGTCCGCGGCGACACCGCCGCCGGCTGGCCGGTGGTTGCCGGCAGGCCTTAGCGTGGTGGTGGTTGCCGACCGGAAGCCGGGCGGTGACCGTACGGTCACTCGATGGTGTCGTATGCTCGGCGGTCCGGACCGCCTGCCAGCCAGCCCGTGGGAGGGACTCGATGCGCCGATGGACCGCCGCTGTCGCGGTCGGTGGAGCGCTTGCGCTCGGCCTGACCGGGTGTGGCCTGCCCGCCGGGGTGGACGGTGAGCTCACCAACAGCTGGCAGCCGATCCCCGAGCCGAGCCCGTTCGTGCCGCCGGCCGAGGTCTGCCACCCGGGGGACTTCGCGGAGACCGCCTACCTGTCGTCGTACAGCCCGGTCGACTGCTCGGCCCCGCACCGGGTGGAGACGGTGCACGTCGGCACGTTCGGCGCCGAGGCCGCGGAGGCGACCGCGCCGCCGGCGCAGGGTTCGCCCGAGATCCGCGTCGCGTACGCCGAGTGCGACTCCGCGACCAGCGAGTACGTCGGTGCCGACTGGCGGCTCGGCCGGCTCTGGGTGGGGGTGGCGGTGCCGTCTCCGGCCGCCTGGGAAGGCGGCGCCCGCTGGTTCCGCTGCGACGTCACCGAGGTGACCAACGTCGAGGACAACGGCGGTACGGCGTCGCGCACCGCGAGCCTGCGGGACGCGCTGGCCGAGCCGTCGCCGCTGCACCTGACCTGCTACGCGGTCCGCAACGACGACAACGGCGCGATCGACACCATGCCGGCCGAGGAGTGCGACGAGCCGCACAACGCGGAGTTCGCCGGGGTCTGGCAGGCGCCGGACATCGAGTACCCGACCCGGGACCGGGACTGGAACCAGTTCCACACCGAGTGCCGCAAGGTGATCGGCCGGTACGCGGACGTGCCGCTCGACGGCAACCTGCAGTTCCGTACCGGGGTCATCTCGCTGCCGGGCGGCGCCGCCGAGTGGGCGGCCGGCAACCGGGGCGTCCGTTGCTACCTGTGGCTCGACGAACGCAACGTCGAGCGGTCGCTCAAGGACGCCGGCACCGAGGGCCTGCCCATCCAGTACGAGTAGTGGCCGGCCTCGTGACGGCGGCTGTGCCCCCAGCCGGCCTCGTGACGGCCAGCGGGCCCCCGGCCGGGTGCACCGGCCCACATCCGTCCGCCCCGGCGGCCCGCCACCGGGGCCGGCGCGGTTGACTCTGCCCATGCGACTGCGTACCCCGGCCCTGCCCGAGCTGCCCGGCCGGCTCGGCGCGCCGGATCCCGGCTGGGCGGAGACCACCGACGTGGTGGTCGTCGGCTCCGGCATCGCCGGCCTGACCGCCGCGCTCTATCTGCGGGAAGCCGGGCTGCACGTCACCGTCGTGACGAAGGTCAACATCGACGACGGGTCGACCCGGTGGGCACAGGGCGGCATCGCCGCCGTGCTGGACCCGCTGGACACCCCGGCCGCGCACGCGCAGGACACCGAGACCGCCGGGGTGGGGCTGTGCGACCCGGACGCGGTCCGGGTGCTGGTCGAGGAGGGGCCGGCCAGGATCCGGGAGTTGATCCGGGTCGGCGCCGAGTTCGACCGGGACGCCGACGGTGTGCTGCTGCTCACCCGGGAGGGTGGTCACCGGGCCAACCGGATCGTGCACGCCGGCGGTGACGCCACCGGTGCCGAGGTGCAGCGGGCGTTGCACGCCGCGGTCCGTCGGGACCCGTGGATCCGGCTGGTCGAGCACGCCCTGGTGGTCGACCTGCTGCGCGCCGCGCCGGACGCAGCCGGGGAGCCGGCCCGGGCCTGCGGGGTCACTCTGCACGTGCTCGGCGAGGGCTCCCCGGACGGGGTGGGCGCGATCCTGGCCCGCGCCGTGGTGCTGGCCACCGGCGGGATGGGGCAGATCTTCGCCACCACCACCAACCCGGCGGTCTCCACCGGCGACGGGGTGGCGCTGGCGCTGCGGGCCGGCGCGGCAGTGGCCGACCTGGAGTTCGTCCAGTTCCATCCGACGGCCCTGGTGGTACCGGGTGCCGCCGGCGGCAGCGGCCAGCAGCCGCTGGTGTCCGAGGCGCTGCGTGGCGAGGGCGCGCGGCTGCTCGACCCCGACGGCAAACGGTTCATGCTCGGCCAGCACGAGCTCGCCGAGCTGGCCCCGCGCGACGTGGTCGCCAAGGGCATCCACCGGGTGATGTCGGCGGTCGACGTCGACCACGTGCAGCTCGACGCCCGGCATCTGGGCGGCGAGTTCCTGGCCCGGCGCTTCCCGACGATCGTGGCGTCCTGCCGGGCCATCGGCGTCGACCCCGCCGAGGAGCTGATCCCGGTGGCACCGGCCGCCCACTACGCGTCCGGCGGCGTCCGCACCGATCTGCACGGCCGGACCACCATCCCCGGCCTGTACGCCTGCGGCGAGGTGGCCTGCACCGGGGTGCACGGCGCCAACCGGCTGGCCAGCAACTCGTTGCTGGAGGGCCTGGTCTTCGCCCGGCGGATCGCCCGGGACATCGCCCGCGACCTGCCGCCGCAGCTGGAGCCGGCCGGCACCGGCCGGGCGGCTGATGACCCGGCTGATCCGGCCGACGGCTGGCTGCTGCCGGCCGATGCCCGGCGGCCGCTGCAGCGGGCGATGAGCCGGGGGGCCGGGGTGCTGCGGTCCGCCGGGACGCTGGACGGCACCGCCGTCGAGCTGCGCCGGCTCGCCGCCGGCCGGGGCACGCCGGGCACCGCCGGATGGGAGGCGACTAACCTGGTCACCGTCGCCACCGCGCTGGTGGTGGCGGCGTACGCCCGGCAGGAGACCCGGGGTTGTCACTGGCGTGACGATTTCCCGTCGGCGGCCGACGGCTGGCTGGGGCATCTGGTCAGCGCGCTCGGCCCGGTCGGGCAGCCTACTCTCACCTGGGAGCCGTCATGCGTAGCGAGGTGACTGTCGCCGCGTCGCGGGCCTGCGGTCTGGACCCGGACGTGGTCCACCGGGTGGTGACGACCGCGTTGGCCGAGGATCTCGGCCCGGACCGGCTGGACGTGACGTCGGCGGCCACCATCGACCCGGGGCAGCTCGGTACCGCCGAGCTGGTGGCCCGCTCCGCCGGGGTGGTGGCCGGCCTGCCGCTGGTCGCCGCCGTCTTCGACGCGGTGCCGTCGGCAGGTACGGAGGTCGAGGTGCGGCTGCACCGCTGCGACGGTGACCGGGTGCCGGCCGGCACGGTGCTGGCCACGCTGACCGGCCCGGTCCGTACCCTGCTCACCGGCGAGCGGACCGCGCTCAACCTGATCAGCCGGCTCTCCGGGGTGGCCACCCAGACCCGGGCCTGGGCGGACGCCCTCGCGGGGTCGAAGGCGACCGTGCTGGACACCCGCAAGACCACTCCCGGGCTGCGGCTGCTGGAGAAGTACGCGGTCCGGGTCGGCGGCGGCGGCAACAAGCGGATGGGTCTGTACGACGTGGCGATGGTCAAGGACAACCACAAGCTGGCCGCCGGCGGGGTGGGCGCCGCGTACCGCCGGGTGCGCGAGGCCTTTCCCGGCGTACCGGTGGAGGTCGAGGTGACCACGTTGGCCGAGGCGGTCGAGGCGGTCGAGGCCGGGGCGTCGTTCCTGCTCTGCGACAACATGCCGCCGGAGCTGCTGAGTGCGGTCGTCGCCGAGGTGGGTGACCGGGTCGAGGTGGAGGCCACCGGCGGGTTGACCCTGGCCAACGCGGTCCGGTACGCGCGGACCGGGGTGGACTACCTGTCGGTCGGGGCGTTGACCCACTCCTCGCCGATCATGGACATCGCGCTGGATCTGCGACCGGCCGGTGCGGGCGCGTCGGTCGGTGCCGACCGGCCCGCCGGTTGACCGTCGAGGGGACGACATGCTGCTGTGCATCGACATCGGTAACACCAACACTGTGCTGGCCACGTTCAACGGGGACAAGCTGGTGCACTCCTGGCGGATCAAGACCGACGCCCGGTCCACCGCCGACGAGCTCGGCCTGATGTTCCGCGGGCTGCTCGCCGGGGACTCGGTGGAGCTCACCGGGGTGGCCGCCTGCTCGACCGTACCGGCGGCGTTGCGCTCGCTGCGGACGATGCTCGGCCGCTACTACGGCGACATTCCCAGCGTGATCGTGGAGCCGGGGGTGCGGACCGGGGTCCAGTTGGCGATCGACAACCCCAAGGAGGTCGGCTCGGACCGGGTGGTCAACACCCTCGCCGCGCACACCTTGTACGGTGGCCCGTCGATCGTCGTCGACTTCGGCACCACCACCAACTTCGACGTCATCAGCGGCCGGGGTGAGTTCCTCGGCGGGGCGTTCGCTCCCGGTATCGAGATATCCTTCGACGCGTTGTCGGCCCGCGCCGCCCAGCTGCGCAAGGTCGAGCCGACCCGGCCCCGGTCGGTGATTGGCAAGAACACCGTAGAGTGCCTGCAGTCCGGCATGTACTTCGGTTTCGCCGGCCAGGTGGACCGCATCGTGGAGCGGATGGCGGCGGAGTTGGGGCAGCTCAGTGCGGTTATCGCGACGGGCGGACTGGCCCCGGTGGTGATCGGTGAGTGCCGCACCATCACCCACCACGAACCGATGATCACCCTTATCGGCCTGCGGATGGTGTACGAGCGGAACACCTGATCCCGGCCGCGGCCTTGTCAGCTGCGTCACAGAACCCTGGTTGAGTACGCTCGTGGCCGGACTGTGACCACGAAGTCGCACCGTTGTCCGTACCCCCTGTGTTGAGGATGCCCACCGTGACCGAGCACGTGACCGTACCCGACGATTCCGCAGCGGATCTGCCCGAGCAGATGCGGGTGCGCCGGGAGAAGCGGGACCGGCTGCTGGCCCAGGGCGTGGAGCCCTATCCGGTCGGGTTCCCCCGGACCACGTCGCTGGCGCAGCTGCGGCAGCGCTTCGGCGACCTGCCGACCGACACCGCTACCGGCGAGCAGGCGGCGGTCACCGGCCGGGTGATCTTCGTGCGGAACACCGGCAAGCTCTGTTTCGCGACTCTGCGTGAGGGTGATGGCACCGAGTTGCAGGTGATGCTGTCCCGGGACCGGGTCGGTGCCGAGCGGCTGGAGGACTGGAAGCGGCTGGTCGACATCGGCGACCACGTGGGGGTGGCCGGCGAGGTGATCACCAGCCGTCGGGGTGAGCTCTCGGTGCTCGCCGACTCGTGGCAGATCACTGCCAAGGCGCTGCGTCCGCTGCCGGTGGCGCACAAGCCGTTGAGCGAGGAGGCCCGGGTCCGGCAGCGGTACGTCGACCTGATCGTCCGCCCGGAGGCGCGTCGGACCGTGCGAACCCGGGCGACGGTGCTGCGTACCCTGCGCGACTCGTTCCACCAGCGGGGCTTCACCGAGGTGGAGACGCCGATGCTGCAGGTGCTGCACGGTGGTGCGGCGGCCCGGCCCTTCGTCACGCACAGCAACGCTCTTGATGTCGATCTGTATCTGCGAATCGCTCCTGAGCTATTCCTCAAGCGCTGTGTGGTCGGCGGCATCGACCGGGTGTTCGAGATCAACCGGAACTTCCGCAATGAGGGGGTTGACTCCTCGCACTCGCCCGAGTTCGCCATGTTGGAGACCTACGAGGCGTACGGGGACTACGACACCATGGCGCGGCTGACCCAGGATCTGGTACAGGAGTGCGCCAGTGCGATCAATGGGTCACATGTGGTGACCCACGCCGACGGGTCGGAGTTCGACCTTGGCGGCCAGTGGCGTACGGTGACTCTGTACGGAGTGTTGTCGGAAGCTCTCGGTGAGGAAGTCACCGTACGGACCGACCGAGCGCAGTTGCTGCGTTACGCCGAGAAGTTCGATGTCGCCGTGGACCCGAAGTGGGGTCCGGGCAAGCTGGCGGAGGAACTCTTCGAGGAATTGGTCGTGCCGACTCTGCTCCAGCCGACCTTCGTGCGGGACTACCCGGTGGAGACCAGCCCACTGACCCGGGCGCACCGCGCCGAGCCGGGGCTGGCCGAGAAGTGGGACCTCTACCTGCGCGGGGTCGAGCTGGCGACCGCGTACAGCGAGCTGGTCGACCCGGTGGTGCAGCGGGAGCGACTGGTGGCCCAGGCGCGGCTGGCCGCTGGCGGTGACCCGGAGGCGATGCGCCTCGACGAGGACTTCCTCCGGGCCATGGAGTACGGAATGCCGCCGGCCGGGGGCATGGGAATGGGAATCGACCGGTTGCTCATGGCCCTGACCGGCCTGGGTATTCGCGAAACCATCCTCTTCCCTCTGGTCCGTCCGGAGTAGTCGGCCAAATTTTTCTCGGGGAGTTTGCGCGTCCTATTGACGGCTGGCGCATCTTTCGGGCTATTGTGCTCTTGATTGCGGGAGAACGTGCTCGGAAGGACAACGGCCTGTGGCCAAGCAGATCATTCACAAGCTGGTCGACGATCTGGACGGCGGCGACGCCGACGAGACCGTCAAGTTCGCCCTCGACGGCGTCCAGTACGAGATCGACCTCTCGGAGAAGAACGCGGACAAATTGCGGCAGGTTTTCGCTCCGTACGTGGCTGCTGGTACCAAGATCGGCCGCGGTGGCGTGGTCGTGGGTGGTCGGGCCGCGCGGGGTCGGGGCGGTGCCGCCGCCGACCGTGAGCAGAACCGGGCGATCAGGGCCTGGGCGAAGAAGGAAGGCAAGGAGATCTCCGACCGCGGGCGCATCCCGCAGGAGATCGTGGACGAGTACCACGCCAAAGCCGGGCGCTGATCGTCCCGGGCGTGCCGGTACCGGCCAGCCCTCGTCGGCCAGTCGGAGCCAGTGACACGAGGTACGGATGTCTCATCCGTACCTCGTGTCCGTTTTTGTGGTTTGGCGGCGCGATCCTGCGGCGATCGGCTGGGCTGCACGGTGCCGGCCGGGTCTACTGCTCTGGCCAGAGCGTGGCAGGTTGTCCACAGCCTGTGCACCGGTTGTCCACAGGTCTGTGGACAACCGGTTGGGCGGTGGCGGTACGGACGGCGCGCCCCGGTGCGCCGCCGCCGCGCCCGGTCACCGGACCGAGCGGATTTCGCTCACCGCGTAGCGCCGGAGCCTCGGGGAACAGCCAACGACCCGGCACAGTTGGGGTAAACGTTGCGGATCGCCCCTGCTCCGGCCCGACACGGCAGGAGCGGAGTCGGCCCACGGCGATAGAGTGATGGCACGAGCTTCCGCCTGGAGGCTCGTGCGCTGGCCCGCCAAGACCACTGGCGCACGGCACGTGAGGAGCACGAGGGCATGTTCGAGCGGTTCACCGACCGAGCGCGACGGGTTGTCGTCCTGGCTCAGGAAGAAGCCCGGATGCTCAACCACAAC
>NZ_JBHMIN010000034.1:0-74917 GCF_048060215.1 Micromonospora sp. LOL_021
CGGGTAGGACCGAGACTTGTCCCGGCACCGCGCGGTGAAACGGTAACCCACCAGAACACTGCGCGTGTCACGCGCAGCGTGGCTGGAATCGTCGCCATTTAGGGCGGCGAGGATGTCAACAAGGTTCACCGGTGGGGGTGCGCCGAGCAGCCCGACGGTCCGACGGTCCGTGACGGGGTACAGCCAGCCGGCGTGGCCGAACGGCCCGCCCCGCTGGTCGATCGGCCCGACGGAGCCGTGGTCGGGCTCCCCGACCCGGCCGACGGATTGGCCCGACCCGCCGGATTTCCAGGAGCTGCCGGATTTCCAGAAGCTGCCGAGTTTCCAGGACCGGGCGGCGACGTGTCGGCACCGTCGAGGGTGCCGTCGTCGGCGTCCGGGCCGGAACCGGCGCTGTCCGGGGCGGAATCATGGTCGGGTGCGAAACCGGTCTGCGTGCCTGGCTCCCCGTCCGGGTCGCCGTCGGTCGCCGGAGCAACAGTGGTCGGCCCGCCGCCGACCGTACTGTCGGCCGCACCGCCCGGCTCGGCGGCCGGAACATCGAACGGCAACCCGCTACTGGTGAGCGCGGCGTCGCCGACCGGCACCACCTCGTCGTACTCCGGTAGCGGAGGCAGAAACACCGCCCGGTCCAGACGACGGACCTCGGGCGCGGGATCGACCGCCCGGATCTCGGCCAGCCGGGCCAGCCTGCGCAGGTCGGCCGGGACGCCCTGAACCACCGCGGCGAACACGCAGGCGCAGTGGTCGCGGTAGGCGGCGGCCTCGGCGGTGGCCACCCGGGCACCCTTGTCGTAGGCCAGCCACTGGTCCAGGTCGGCTGCCCGGCCGAGCTCGGCGACCCGGCGGCGGTAGTCGGTCGCCTGCCTACTCTTGCGCTCGGCGACCTGTTCCATCCCGGTCAGCACATCCTCGGGCAGCTGGAAGGCCGGCATCCGGATCACCTGGGTCTTCTCCCGTCCCAGCGGGACCCGGGTGTACACCTCCACGGCGGACACTCCGGACAGGACAGCGGCGAGCCGGTCGGGTGCCAGGTATCCGTTGAAAGTCACCAGTGCGTAGCTGTCGCCGGTCGATCCGGCCGGCGCCGGATCATCCGGCAAGGTGGCCAGCTCGCCACGTACCGCCCGGAGGTAGTCCGGTATGGACTCGCCCTCGGCTACTCCCACCTGCACGACGTCGTCCACGGCGCGGACGGCGCTGTCGTCGTGATCTACCGCCCAGACGGCGGCGACCAGCACCGCGCTGATCGACACCCCGGCCACCCCGACGAGCAGCTGGGGACGGACCGGTCGCTGCGCGAGCCGGACGGCGGCGTCCACCAGGATCGGCAGCAGCCGTCGGTCGATTCGCCGCAACAGGTCGCCGGCACGCACGGGCGACTCCCCTTCCCCGATGGCGGGTGGACGCTGAGTGACCGTGTGCTCGCCGGCTCTCAATCGCCGAGCACGGCCAGGGCACGCTTCAAGTCGTCAGGGTAGTCGCTGTGGAAGCGAACTTCCTCCGCCGTACGGGGGTGTAGGAAACTGAGCGCACGGGCATGCAGCCACTGGCGGGTCAGTCCGAGTCGGGCGGCGAGTGTCGGATCCGCACCGTACGTCAGGTCACCTACGCACGGGTGCCGCAGCGCGGAAAAGTGCACCCGGATCTGGTGGGTACGGCCGGTTTCCAGGCGGATGTCGACCAGGCTGGCGGCGGGGAATGCCTCCACCGTCTCGTAGTGGGTGACGCTGGGTTTGCCGCCCGAGACGACGGCCCACCGGTAGTCGTGGGTGGGGTGGCGGTCGATCGGGGCGTCGATGGTCCCGCGCAACGGGTCGAGATGCCCCTGCACGACGGCGTGGTACCGCTTGTCCACCTCGCGTTCCTTGAACGCGCGTTTGAGCACCGAGTACGCGTGCTCGCTCTTGGCCACCACCATCAGCCCGCTGGTGCCGACGTCGAGCCGGTGCACGATGCCCTGGCGTTCGGCCGCGCCACTGGTCGCGATGGTGTGACCGGCCGCCGCCAGACCGGCCAGCACGGTCGGGCCGGTCCATCCGGGGCTCGGGTGCGCCGCCACGCCCACCGGCTTGTCCACCACCACGATGTCCTCGTCGGCGTACTCGACCCGCAGTCCGTCGACCGGTTGGGCGATCACCACCGGAGCCACGACGGGCGCCGGCAGGACCACCTCCAACCAGGCACCGGCTGTCACCCGGTCGGACTTGTGCCGGGTGACCCCGTCCACTGCGGCGTCGCCGGACTCCACCAGCGCGGCGGCCGCGGTGCGGGACAGTCCGAACAGCCGGGAGACAGCCTGATCGAGCCGGGTGCCGTCGAGCCCGTCGGGCACCGGCAGCGACCGTCGCTCCCCCTGGCGGGCGGGTGTGGTCAATGGTCCACCTTTCCGGACAGCCGGCGGCCGTCGCGCTGTCGGCCGGTCAGTTCCAGCAGTACGGCGAGGAGTACGCCGACGACCAACGCGCTGTCGGCCACGTTGAAGATCGGGAAGACCTGGCCGTACGGGTGGAAGACGCTGAACATGTCCACCACGTGGCCGAGGAGGGGCCCGGGGGCGCGGAACATCCGGTCCAGGAAGTTGCCGAGCGCCCCACCGAGGATCAGCCCGAGCGCCACCGCCCAGGGCAGCGACCGCAGCCCTCTGGTCAACCAGCCGATCCAGCCGACGACCGCCACGGTGACGAGCGGGAATATCCAGGTGTAGTCGGATCCGAGGCTGAACGCCGCACCGCTGTTGCGGATCAGCGTCAGGTAGAGGGCACCGCCCAGCAGGCGGACCGGTTCCCGGTCGGTGAGGGCGCTGATCGCCCACTGCTTCGCGCCCAGGTCGACGAGCAGTGCCGCCGCCGCGACCAGGGCGAAGACCCACAGCGCGATTCGGTTGGTGCCCGTCACCGGCGAGCCGGTGACGGGCGTGCCATCGCCCGCTTCAGCTGCTGGCGGGGCGTCGCCACCGGCGTTCGGAACGTCCGGACGCGGATCGCCGTCGGCGGACAGACGCCTCTCCCTTCTCAGTGGAGCGGCTCGCCCGCGTCGGGCCCGTCACCGCTCGGCTAGCGCCGCTCCTCAATCTGCTTGCAGGACACGCAGAGGGTGGCCGAGGGGAAGGCGGCGAGCCGCTCGACCGGGATGTCCGTGCCGCACCGCTCGCACCAGCCGTAGTTGCCCTCGTCCAGCCGCTCCAGCGCCCGCTCCACCTGGTTGATGCGGTCCAGGATGCTCTTGGCGAGGGAGATCTCCTGCTCCCGCTCGAACGTCTTGGTGCCGGTGTCGGCCTGGTCGTCGCCGGCCGAGTCGGTCAGCCGTTCCCGCTGCAGCTCGGTGATCTCGCTCAACGTCTGATCATACTCGGCTCGCAACTCGTCCCGACGGGCCTGCAGGGCAATCTGGATCTTGGTGGTCTCGGCCGCGCTGCGCGGTGCCCTGGCCGCTCGCCCGCGGGCGGCGGTCTTCGTGTCGGCTGGCTTCGCCATCGTCGCTCCCTCGGCCGCGTCACCCGCGGCGATCGGCAGTGCCTGTACGGGATCCTCCGGCGTCGGCAGGCCGGACGGTACGCGGCGCGGCGCCGTGGACGGGGTCACCCGACCCGTCCGGCGCCTCGCTTCCGTCAGCTCGGCCATGCTGCCCCCAAAGCACAAAACGGGCGTACAACGGGTCCGTTGCACACTCCGGAGATTCGCAAGGATACGGAACGTGAAGACATCCGACAACAATGGCACAGCTTTCGTCCGGTGATGCACCGATTTGACTGACCAGATCGAGCAGCAGGGGACGGCGGCGCGGCGCGGCCGACATATCACTCAAGAAGGACAGTCGCCGGGGATCGTCGAGGAGCGCGAGGTGGTCGAGGTGTTGGCGGTCGACTGTTTCACCCGTCCCGCAGCCGCCGCAGCCGGGCGTCCAACACCTCGGTTTCGTCGGCGGTCACGGTATCCACCCTGAACAGCTTGTCCCGACTGGCGGCACCGGCCCGTAGCGTGACCCGCCGGGTCGGCACCTCGAGCGCCGCCGCGAGCGCATGCCGGGCCGCCTCCGTCGCACGGCCGTCCACCGCCGGGGCGGTGACCGCGACGATCAGCGCTGGCCCCTGCGGGCCGGGGTGACAACCGCCGATCCGGGCGCGGGACGCACCCGGCTTGACCCGGACGGCGACCACCAGATCGGTCTCCGGACGCCCGCCGGCACTCGTGGCCGGCCGGATGGGCCGGCGACTGCTCGGACGAGACACGACAGACGCCGCCTGTTCAGACGCGGCCGGACTCGGCCAGCAGGGTCCGGTTCGGTTGGCAGAGCCCGCACGGGGTGAATCCGAGTTCCAAAGCCTCGCGAACCGCCAACGGCTCACCGTCCCGGGCCACCAGATGCAGGCAACTCGCCCGGTGGTAGCGGGGGCGTCCGTCAACCACGATCACGTCGGCATCGAGCCCGGCGAGCCGGGCGTGATCGGTCTCACCCGTCTCCTCGACCGCCGGCTCGTCGGGCGGATCGTCGTCGGTTTCCCCGCCGCCGCGCTGGTCGTCGGACGGGCCGGTCGGCTGCCGGCCGACCGCGCCGGATGACCGTTGACCGGCCCGCTGGTCCGGATCGGGGTCGACGCCGAACTCCGGACGGGGAACCGGCTCCGGGTCGAACGGGCTGGCGCGCACGTCGCCTGATCGGGCCGCAGCGGCCTGCCGGGCACCGACCACGAGAGCCACCGCCGCGAGCAGACTGGCGACGATCGAGCCGACCAGCAGCAGGCTGGACCCGCTCGCCAGGCCGAGCACGAGCAGCGTGACGGCGACGAGGATGAGCACCAGACTTGCCACTATCACGGCTCACCCCCCGCCGCATCGTTGCTGACGTACCCCCCGCGAGAGGCTCGGCCTCAGCGGCCGGCCTCCAGCGCGCCGGACCGGCCACCGCCGTAGGAGCTGGCCAGGCCGGCGGTCGCCAGACCACCACCGCCCGAAGCGGAGCGGCCGCCCTCGACCCGCCCCATCTCGGCCTCGAGGCCCTGCCCGCGACCGTCCAGGTCGCGCAGCTGGCTCTCCAGGTACGCCTTGAGCCGGGTGCGGTACTCCCGCTCGAACTGCTTGAGCTCCTCAATGTGCTTCTGCAGGGCGGTGCGCTTGGCGTCGAGGCCGCCCATCGCCTCCTGGTGGCGCTGCCGCGCGTCCCGCTCCAGCGCGTCGGCCTTGGCCCGCGCCTCGCGGGTGACCTCCTCGGCCTTGGTGCGGGCGTCGGTAAGCAGCTTGTCCGCTTCCCGGCGGGCGTCGGAGACGTGGTCGTCCGCCGTCCGCTGGGCCATCATCAGCACCCGCAGCGCCTGCTGCTCGCCGTCGCCGCCGGCACCGACGACCGGGCCACCGGCCGACCTGACCTGCTCCAACTCGGCCTGCATGGCACGGGCTGCCTGCTCGGCGGCGGCCTTGTCCCGCTGTACGCGGTCGAGCTGGGCCTTCATGTCGTTGAGCTCCGCCGCGAGACGCGGGTCGGCACCCGGGCCCGCCGGCCCGCCACGACCTCCGCGCTCCACCTGGGCGCGCAGCTCGTTGTTCTCCTCGATCAGACGGGCGAGCTCACGCTCGACCTCGTCCAGGAAGGCGTCGACCTCCTCCTCGTCGTACCCCCGCTTGCCAATCGGAGGCTTTTTGAAGGCGACGTTGTGGACGTCGGCCGGGGTTAGCGGCATCGAAACTCCTCGGGTCAGTTGCGGCCGCGTAGCGCGCCGGTCAGTTGGTTGCCCTGATCAGCGGCTCCACCACGAACGTGATCAGCACGAACAGGATAACCAGGAGCACAAGGGAGGCCAGGTCGAAGCTCACGGTACCAATTCGCAGTGGTGGGATCACCCGCCTCAACGCCTTAAGGGGGGGATCAGTGACGCTCCACACCGATTCCAATCCGGCTGCGGCACCCCGACCGGGTTGCCAGCGTCGACCGTACTGAAGCACCGCACTCAGGACAAACCTCGCCAACAGGGTGAGCAGAAAGACGTACAGCAGCAGATACAGGACTTGGAACAAGATCGACAACACGGCAGGCGAGGTCCTCAGGTCAGGGCTAGCCCAGGCTGAAAAATCCACCCTCGGCTATCTTGGCCTTGTCCTCCGCGGTGACCTGGACGTTGGCCGGTGAGAGCAGAAACACCCGGTTGGTGACGCGTTCGATCGTACCGCGCAGACCGAACGCCAGACCGGCAGCGAAATCAACCAGACGGCGGGCGTCGGCCTCATCCATCTCGGTAAGGTTGATGATCACCGGCGTGCCGTCGCGGAAGTGCTCCCCGATCGTCCGGGCCTCCCGGTAGGTGGTCGGGTGCAGCGTGGTGATCTGGTACCGCTGCTCCTCCTCGGCGACGACCATCCGCTCCCGCACCGCAGGCTGCGGCGCCAGAGCCAGATTGTCTCTGGTCGGGTAGCTGGCCGGCGTGGCCTCGGCACCGGACCGGGTGATCGATCGCACACTGGCGCGCTCGCCCCGGTCGGGATCCGGACCCCGGTGCTCCCGCTCGGCGGCACGGTGCTCCCGCTCGGCAGCCCGGGCCTGCAGCCGCTCCGACGGCCGCAGCCGCTCCACCGGTGGCCGCGCGCGTGGTGGCGGGTCGTCCGGCTCGTCGTCGTCGGCGAACTCGTCGGCATACCTGCTGTCACGGTATCGTGACTCTCGGTAGCCACCCTTGTCGTAGCCGTCGTCGTAGCCCTGGTCGTCGTCCTCCTCGACCAGGCCTAGCCAGACCCCCGCTTTGCGCAGTGCACCCATGCCGCGCCCCTCCGTCCGCCGTGCGGCACGCGCCCCCGCCGTGCCACTGTCGCGCGTGAACACTGCAGTGCCCACCGGTCCGAGCCGGCTCCCCGCCATGACCGGTGCGCGGTCACGGACGTCGACCCCCGACGACGGGGAGTCCGGCTCAAACAACACTGATGTAGTTTGGTATCCGCCGCCAGGCTACCGTAGCGTTGGGCGCTTTCCGAGCAACGCACTTCCGACACGGACATGTGTCGCGCCGGCGGCCACCGCCGCCTCCAGGTCGGCGCTCATCCCGGCCGAGACCATCCATGCCTCCGGCGCGCCAACTCTGAGCTGGGCAGACACCTCCGCCAGCCGGGCGAACGCCGGCTCCGGCGGCTGGTCGAGCGGAGCCACCGCCATCACCCCGGCGAGTCGCAGATCGGACTGGCCCAGGACACACTCGACCACCGGCCAGAAGCCGGTCACCGCATCCGCCGAGTCCGGCAGCGCGCCGCCGCGCCCCACCACCCCGTCCAGACTGACCTGGACCAGCACGTCGAGCGGCCGACCGCGCCGGCCGGCGGCGGCGGCCAGGGCCCGGGCCAGGGGCACCCGGTCGACCGAGTGCACCAGGTCCGCGTAGCCGACCACCGACCGGCACTTGTTGCGCTGCAGCTGGCCGACGAAGTGCCAGCGCAGACCTGATCCACCGGGCGGTCCAAAGGCCAGCTCGGCGGCCTTGGCCGCCGCCTCCTGGTCCCGGTTCTCGCCGACATCGGTGACCCCGAGCTCGGCCAGCAGCCGCACGTCGGCGGCCGGATAGGTCTTGGTCACCGCGATCAGGGTGATACTGTCCGCCGGCCGACCCGCTGCCGCCGTGGCGGCGGCGAGCCGGGACCGTACGGCGGTCAGCCGGTCGGCCAGTTCCGCACGTCGCCGTTCGATGTCGACCGTCATGATCCGTTCTTGAGAAAGTCCGGCACGTCGACGTCGTCGAAGAGCACCCGGCGGGTCTGCTGGGTCGGCGTCTGAGGCGCCGGGGCGACAGCCGGGCCAGTGGGCGCGGCCGGCGAGACCGGTGCGGCCGGGACCTTGCGCGGGCCCTCGGCCGGCTTGTACGCGGGAGCGCCGCCGTCGAAGCCGGCGGCGATGACGGTGACCCGTACCTCGTCGCCCAGCGCGTCGTCGATGACCGCCCCGAAGATGATGTTGGCGTCGGCGTGCGCGGCGTCGGTGACCAACTGCGCCGCGTCGTTGATCTCGAACAGGCCGAGATCGGATCCACCGGCGATGGAGAGCAGCACCCCCCGGGCACCGTCCATGCTCTGCTCCAGCAGTGGGCTGGAGATCGCCGCCTCGGCCGCCTCGACCGCCCGGTTCTCGCCTCGCGCGCTACCGATCCCCATCAGCGCGCTGCCGGCGCCGCTCATCACGCTCTTGACGTCGGCGAAGTCCAGGTTGATCAGGCCGGGCGTGGTGATCAGGTCGGTGATGCCCTGGACACCGGAGAGCAGCACCTGGTCGGCCTGGCGGAAGGCGTCCATCATGCTGATCCCCCGGTCGCCGAGGGCCAGCAGCCGGTCGTTCGGGATGACGATCAGGGTGTCGCACTGGTTGCGCAACTCCTCGATACCGGCCTCGGCCTGCACCTGGCGTCGCTTGCCCTCGAAGGAGAACGGCCGGGTGACCACACCGATCGTCAGGGCACCCAGCTTGCGGGCGATGTTGGCCACCACCGGCGCCCCGCCGGTGCCGGTGCCGCCGCCCTCACCGCAGGTGACGAAGACCATGTCGGCGCCCTTGAGCACCTCCTCGATCTCGTCGCGGTGGTCCTCGGCGGCGTTCTTGCCGACGTCCGGGTTCGCCCCGGCGCCGAGGCCCCTGGTCAGCTCCCGACCGACGTCGAGCTTGACGTCCGCGTCGCTCATCAGCAACGCCTGGGCGTCGGTGTTGATCGCGATGAACTCGACGCCCTTGAGGCCAACCTCGATCATCCGGTTGACGGCGTTGACTCCGCCTCCGCCGATGCCGACGACCTTGATGACCGCCAGGTAGTTGTGCGGAGGTGTCATCGGGGTGCCTTCCCTTCGAGAGTGGCGGGCGCCGGCCTGACCCGGCCCACTGGGACCACGGAGGACAGACCCGTCGGTACACGAGAGCGGGACGAACCCTCACCCTCTACTAGAGGCTTAGGGTTATGTCAACCACTGAACCTCTCCGGGCAACGTATGCGCACGTACCGCGTGATCCAAGGACCGTGCTGGGCGTGTCGCAGGCCGCGCCGGGCCGAGTCAGTCTCGGCAGACCGTAATGTACCTTCTACACCGAGCCGTCCTGAAATCACCCAGACGACATGCCGGATCAGCGGATGGTCACCACGTCCGGCGCGCTGACGTCGATCACGCTGCCGTCCTGGACCAGCAACGCGTCGGCGACCCGGGCCTTGACCGCGTTCTCTGTGGCGTCACCCCAGATCACCGACCGGTCGTCGGCGAGCCGCAGCTCGATCCCGGCCGGGCCGCTGACCACGATCTCCACCAGCACCTCGCGCAGTTGGGCGGTCAGCGAGTCGAGCACCGCGACCGCGTCGCGGACCAGCGCCTGGTCGAACTCGGCCGTTTCCAGCCGGACGACCGCCAAGTCGTCCGGGCGCCCGGCCAGTGTCCGGAAGGCCACTCCGGCCCCGTCGACCACCACGAACGCGTCGCCCCGGGGCACCACGGCGGCCGGCACCCGCTCCACCACGGTGATCACTACCGTACCCGGCCAGTCCCGGCTCGCCACCGCCCGCTCCACCGCGGCCAAGCCGGAGACCCGGCCGGCCACCGCGGCCAGATCCACCCGGGCCAGTGGGGTCCCCTGCGGAATCTGCGCGGCCTGCCGTACGTCCGACTCGGTCACCAGCGCCGCCCCCGCGACCCGGATCTGGTCCACGCCGAACACCGAGGTCGCCGAGACCACCCACCAGCCAACCGCGGCCAGGGCCGCCAGGCAACCGGCCACCGCCCAGGGCAGCGCGGCCCGCAACCGTCGTCGCCGGGCCCGGCGCATGAACCGCCGGACCGACGGCGGCACCGCCTCCCGGCTCGCCCGGACCAGCCGCCAGCGGCCCGTCGACCCGTCCGCGCCGCCCGACTGGCGCCGGGTGTGCCCGGTGTCCGCTCCGGCCGGCCCGGACCGGGTGGCGGGCACCCCGGCCCGACCGGTCCGACCCGCCGGTCGGACATCGCCCAGCCGACCGGCGCCGGAGCGGCTGGAACCGGTCCGACCCGAGCCGGGTCGCGGCGAGCGACCAGGCGGGGTCATCCTGCGTCAGCCGCCGGACCGGCGAGCGCGGACAGCAGTTCGTCACCCAGCAACGAGATCGGTGGAGCGCCCATCGTGACCACCAGATCACCGGGCCGGCAGCGGCGGACCACCTCCGGTGGGACGTCCTCCCAGGACGGTATGAACACCTTTCGGTCGTCCGGCAACGGGACGTCCGCCGTCAGCGCCACCCCGCCTTCGCCCGGCTCCCGCAGCTCACCCGGCCCGAACACCTCCATCACGATCACCTCGTCGGCGATCGCCAGGGCGGCGGCCAGCTCGGCCTGCAGGTCCCGGGTCCGGTAGACCCGGTAGGGCTGGAACACCACCACCAGCCGGCCGGCGCCGGCGACCTCCCGCATGGTGTGCAGCGCCGCGGTCATCGACGTCGGGTGGTAGGCGTACTCGTCGTAGACGGTGACGCCGCCGGCCGAGCCCTTGCGTTCGAACCGGCGCCGAACCCCGGGGAACACGCCCAGCGCGGCGACCGCGTCACTCAACGGCAGCCCGAGGCGCAGCGCGGTGAGCACCGCGGCGGCGCTGTTGAGCCCGAGATGCCGGCCGGGTACCGGCAGGGCGATCTCGCCCAGCGTCGCACCGTCCAGGGTGGCCAGGTAGCGGACCCCGGCCGCGGACGACGTGATCTCGGACAGCCGCAGATCGGCGTCGGCGGACTCGCCGTAGGTGTGGACGGTCCGGCCCTCGTCGCGCAGCGCCTCGGTCAACTGCCGGGTCCCGGGGTTGTCCGCGCAGGTCACCACGAACCCGTCCGGATCGGTCAACCCGGCGAACTCGGCGAAACCCGCAGCGAGCCCGGCCAGGTCACCGTATGTGTTCAGGTGGTCCGCGTCGATGTTGGTGACGATCGACACGAACGGGCGGTAGAGCAGGAACGAACGGTCACTCTCGTCGGCCTCGACGACGAAGTACTCGCCCGTCCCGTGGTGGGCGTTCGAACCGACCTCGGAGATCTCGCCACCGATGACGAACGACGGATCCTCGCCGGCCCGTTGCAGGGTCAGGGTCACCATCGACGTGGTCGTGGTCTTGCCATGGGTGCCGGCGACCGCGATGGTCCGCCGACCGGTCATCGCCGCCGCGAGGGCCTCCGACCGGTGCAGCACCCGCAGCCCGCGCCGACGGGCGGCCGCCAGCTCCACGTGGTCCGCCGGGATCGCGGTGGAGTAGACCACCGTGTCCACCCCGTCGAGGTTGGCCTCCTCGTGGCTCATGTGGATGGTGCCGCCGAGTGCCCGCAGCACCGCCAGCGACGGCCAGTCCCGCAGCTCGCTGCCGGTCACCGGGATCCCCCGGGTCAGCAGCAGGCGGGCCAGGCCGCTCATCCCGACCCCGCCGATACCGATCAGGTGTACGGTCCCCAGTTCCTCGGCGGCCAGCGTGCCGGTGGGGGCGAACTCGGTGATGTTCACGTAGTCACCTTCCCGTGCGGGTCATCGGGACACCGCCTCGTAGACGAAGTCGAGCAGCGCCTCGTCGCCGTCGCGGCGACCGTACCCCGCCGCCGCCTGGCCCATCGCGGCCAGCCGCTGCGGATCGCGGGCCAACGGGACCACGACCTGCTCCACCCAGGCCGGAGTCAGTTCGGCGTCGTCGACGAGCAGACCGCCGCCGGCCTCGACCACCGGCAGCGCGTTGCGCTTCTGCTCCTGGTTGCTGTGTGGGTAGGGCACGTAGACCGCAGGCAGTCCGATCGCGGCGACCTCGGCGCAGGTCATCGCACCCCCCCGGCAGACCATCAGGTCGGCCGCGGCGTACCCGAGCTCCATCTCCGACAGGTACGGCAGCGTCACGTACGGCACCGGCAGATCACTCGGCACCGAGACCGGCTCGTTGCGGGCACCGATCGCGTGCAGCACCTGGACACCGGCCCGGGCCAGCTCCTTGGCTGCGCCGGAGACCGCCAGGTTGATCGACCGGGCGCCCTGGGATCCGCCGGAGACGAAGACCGTCGGCAGGTCCGGCCGTAGCCCGAAGTGTGCTCGGGCGGCTTCCCGGGCGGCCAGCCGGTCCAGCCCGGTGATGGACCGGCGCAGCGGCACCCCGACCACCCGGGCGTCGCGCAGCGACTCGGCCTGGACCGGCTGGTGCGGGAAGCCCACCGCGACGTGCTTGGTGAACTTCATGCCCATCCGGTTGGCCACGCCCGGCGGCACGTTCACCTCGTGCACCACGATCGGCATCTCGCGACGCCACGCCGCCAGGTAGGCCGGTACGGACACGTACCCGCCGAAGCCCACCACCACGTCGGCCCGCACCTCGTCGATGACCTTGCCGGCGGCGCGGGCGGCCTTGAACATCCGGTCTGGCGTACGCACGAGGTCCATGTTGACCGACCGGGGCAGCTGATGTGCGGGGATCAACCGCAGATCGTACCCTTTCGGCGGAATCAGCTCGTTTTCCAGCCCTTTCGGGGTACCGAGACAGGTGATCTGCACGCTCGGGTCGTGTCGACGCAGACAGTCGGCGAACGCCAACAGCGGGTAGATGTGCCCACCGGTTCCCCCACCTGCCAGCACCACCGATCGCAGCGGACCCATCAGCATCTCCTCTCGCTCGACTCGGTGGCCGCGCGGCGGACCCGGCGGACCGCCGACGGCCCACGCGGCACGCCGGGCGGTGTGTACGGGGCCCGCCGGCCCGGATGCGCGCTTCGCGGGGGTACGTTAACGCCCGTCCCGTCGCCTCGGCACACGGGGCGTCGCCGACCGGCCGCCACCGCCGCCGGGGGTGGTCGATCGGCTGGGCTGCCCGGTGCCGGCCGGTCTCGGTCCGACGCCGGTCATCCGCGGCTTGGCCGGGTGGCGCTTGCGGGGCATCGGCGGCAGCGGAGCCCAGACTAGTCGCACCCAGCGGGCCGGCGGACGGGCGTTGAGCGCCCGGGCGGCGTCGGGTTCGGCCCGGGCGAACGACGCCAGCATGCCGATCGCGGCGAGCGTCACCACCAGCGCACTGCCACCGGCCGAGATGAACGGCAGCGGAATACCGGTGATCGGCAGCAGCCCGATCACCCCGGAAATGTTGATCACCGCCTGGCTGATCAGCCAGCTGGCCGCCGCCGCGGCGGCGAGTCGCCGGAACGGGTCGTCGACCCGGCGGGCGATCCGCAACGCGGTGTACGCGAGGACCGCGAACAGGGCCAGCACCACGACGCAGCCGACCACCCCGAGTTCCTCGGCGACGATGGCGAAGATGAAGTCGTCCTCGGCCTGCGGCAGGTAGCCCCACTTCAACCGGCTGGAGCCGAGCCCTTCACCGAACCATCCCCCGTTGGCGATCGCGTACCTCGCCTGCAGCGCCTGGTAACAGTCGTCGACGCACTGCTCCGGTGGGGTGAAGAACGACGTCAGTCGGGCCAGCCGGTAATTGTCCGCGTCCTGGGCACCGGAACCGGCGCCCTGCCAGGCGGCGGCGATCAGCAGGCCGATGCCGACCAGCCCGACCGCGCCCAACGTGGCGAAGATCCGCAGCGGTACGCCGGCCGCCCAGAGCAGCCCGACGACCAGGGCCAGGATGCACAGCATGGTGCCCAGGTCGTTGTAGCCGACCAGGAGGAACAGCAGTCCGACGGCGGGGAACAGCGGGATGGCCAACTCCCGCCAGTGGCCCAGCTCGGCGCCCTTGCGGGCGATGACGTCGGCACCCCACAGCACCAGGCCCAGCTTGGCCAGCTCGGAGGGTTGCAGCTGGAAGGAACCGAAGTAGAGCCAGAGCAGCTCCGCCTCGACCGGGCCGATGCGGGCGACCTGCCAGCCCGCCAGCGTTGACACCAGCAGCAGCCCGTTGAGCAGCAACAGCAGGGCGACCGCCACGCCGAGCACCACGATGCCCAGGGCACGGAACGTCGCCGCCGGCAGCCGTTGACAGATCCAGAACGCGACCAGGCCGATCACCGCGAAGGTCGCCTGGCGGCTCAGCACGCTGAACGCGCTGCCGTCGTCGATGTACGCCTTGATGCTGGTCGCGGAGAAGACCATGGTCAGGCCGATCATCAGCAGCAGTCCGCTGCTGAAGATCAGCAGATAGTACGAGGCGAGCGGCCGGGCCAGCAGACCACGCAACGCGGCCAGTCCGCTGATCGGTTCCAGCCGGGCGGCGGGGCCGTGCCGATCTGGGACCGGACGCCCCGGAGCCGGGCGATCTGGGACCGGACGCCCCGGAGCCGGGCGATCCGGGACAGGACGGTCCGGAGCCGGGCGATCCGTGGCAACCCGCTCCGAGTCCGGCCGATCCGCAGCAGTGACAGGCCGATCCGTGACGGGCCGGCCCGGGTCAGCGCTCATCCGGGCCGCCACCTGTCGTCGCCATCGGTCCATCATCGGCGCTGCCGCCCTCGGCGGCCGGACATCGACACCGCACCGGCGTGTCGGACGGCCGCCGCACAGCGGGCCCGGGCTGGTCCGGGCTAGCCCATCACCGCGAGGAACTCGCTGTAGAACAGACCGAGACCGATCGCCACGCCGATCCCGGCGATGATCCAGAACCGGACGACGATGTTGACCTCGCTCCACCCGGCCAGTTCGAAGTGGTGCTGCAACGGCGACATCCGGAACACCCGCTTGCCGGTGGTGCGGAACGAGATGATCTGGATCACCACCGACATGGTGATGATGACGAAGAGCCCGCCGATGATCAGCAGCAGCAGCATGGTCCGGGTGGCCATCGCCATCCCGGCGATCAATCCGCCGAGCCCGAGCGCTCCGGTGTCACCCATGAAGATCCGCGCCGGCGAGGTGTTCCACCAGAGGAAGCCGACACAGGCCCCGGCGGCCGCCCCAGCGATCAACGCGATCTCCAACGGGTCGCGCACCTGGTAGCAGTACTCGGCGGTGTAGTTGGGGTCGGCGCACCAGTGCCGGTACTGCCAGAACGCGATCAACGCGTAGCTGCCGAGCACCATCACCGACGCGCCGGTGGCCAGACCGTCCAGCCCGTCGGTCAGGTTGACGCCGTTGGTCGTGGCCATCACCACCAGGATGAAGATGACCACCGACGCGGCCTTGCCGACGTCGAGGGCGTCGATGTCGCGGATGAACGACAGCGTGGTGCTGCCGACCGTCTCGGTGTTGGTCGCGTCGCCGGTGGTGTCCACCATCGTGCTCGGGAAGTACAGCGCGATCACCCCGAACACCGCGCCGACCAGGATCTGACCGAGCAGCTTGCCCCGCTTGTTCAGCCCGGCGCTGTTGCGCTTGCGGACCTTGAGGAAGTCGTCGACGAAGCCGACCGCCCCGGAGAAGACCAGCAGGCCGAGCAGGACGAGCGCGGTGATGGTCGGCCCGACCTGGGCGATCTGCTGGGCCGGCAGCGTGGTCAGGGCGAGGTGACCGGCGACGTACGCGATCACCGTCGCCACAATGAAGACCACGCCGCCCATCGTCGGCGTGCCCTTCTTGCCCTGGTGCATGACCGGGCCCTCGGCCCGGATCGGCTGGCCGGCCTTGAGCCGGGTGAAGACTTTGATCGCCACCGGGGTGCCGAACAGCGACACCAGGAAGGCCACGGCCGCCGCGACGATGACCGCTCTCACGCCGTCGCCTCCCCGGCCCCGGTGACCGGCGTACCCTCGGAGGCAGATCCGTCGCGCAGCGCGTCGGCAACCTCCCAGGTGCGGTACCGCGAGCCCTTCACCAGCACCACGTCCCCGTCGGTCAGCTCCCGCCGGAGCAGGTCGATCGCCGCCTGTTGATCGGTGACCAGCACCGACTCCCCTTCCCATGTCGATACCGCCGCCGCCGCCTGCCCGATCGGCGCGGCCTGTTCGCCCACCACCAGCACCCGGTGCACGTCGAGCTCGGCGGCCAACCGGCCGACCTCGGCGTGTCCCTGCTCCTCGTACTCGCCGAGCTCGGCCAGGTAGCCGAGCACCGCGAAGGTTCGCCGCCCCGCGCCGAGATCCACCAATGCCCGCAGCGCCGCCGCCGTGGAGGCGGGGTTGGCGTTGTAGGAGTCGTCGATGACGGTGATCCCGTCCGCCCGGTCGAACACGTCCATCCGACGGGTCGAGACCAGCCGGAGCCGGCCGAGCGCGGCGGCCAGCTCCGCCGGGTCGGTCAGCCCCAGTTCGATCGCCACGGCCGCGGCGAGCAGGCTGTTGCCGACCTGATGCCGGCCGCTGACCGCGAGCCGCACCGGCGCCGACCCGGCCGGGGTGACCAGCTGGTACGCGGCGCGTCCCCGGGCGTCCACGGTGACCTGCTCGGCACGTACCGTCGCCGCGGGATCCTCCCCGGCCAGCACCACCCGCCCGGCGGTGCGTTCGGCCATCCGCCGCACCCGGGGGTCGTCGGCGTTGAGCACCGCCACGCCGTCGGCCGGCAACGCCTCCACCAGCTCACCCTTTGCGGTGGCGATGGCGTCGACCGAACCGAACTCCCCGATGTGCGCGACCCCGACGTTGATCACCATGCCGATCCGGGGCGGCGCGATCTCGCACAGATGCCGGATGTGGCCGATCCCCCGGGCGCCCATCTCCAGCACCAGGAACCGGGTCTCGGCGTCGGCCTGCAGCACGGTGTACGGGTGGCCGAGCTCGTTGTTGAACGAGCCGGCTGGCGCGACCGTCGGGCCGAGCCCGGCGGCGAGCTGCGCGATCAGGTCCTTGGTCGTGGTCTTGCCCGACGATCCGGTCAGGCCGATCACGGTCAGCTGGGGCAGTCGGTCCAGGACCGCCCGGGCCAGCCGGGCCATCGCGTCGAGCGGGTCGTCGACGAGCACCATCGGCACCGGGGTGGTACCGCCGTCGACGGTGACCGGGCGGGTGCCGAGCACCGCGACGGCTCCGGCGGCGAGCGCCGCCCCGGCGAAGTCGTGCCCGTCGACCCGATCGCCGGCGAAGGCGACGAACAGCCCGCCGGGCCCGATCTTGCGGGAGTCGAACTCCACCCCGCCGGTGACCCGGCTGGCCGGGTCGGCGTCCCGCAGCCGCCCACCGACCACCTCGGCCACCTCGGCCAGCGTCATCGTGATCATGCCTGCCTCACCAGTGCCGGGAACCGGGCGGTCAGCGACGCCGCGAGCTCGATCCGGTCGTCGAACGGCTGGACGTCGCCGTCGATCTCCTGTCCCTGTTCGTGGCCCTTGCCGAGCAGCGCGACCACGTCGGTGGGACCGGCCAGCCGGACCGCCTCGTCGATCGCCGCCCGCCGGCCGGCGACCTCCGCCACCTCGGCGCCGGTGACGCCGTCGGCCCCCTGGCGTACCTCGGCCCGGATCGCCGCCGGGTCCTCGGTCCGTGGGTTGTCGTCGGTGACGATTACCAGATCGGCACCGCGGGCGGCAGCGGCGCCCATCGTCGGACGTTTGCCCCGGTCCCGGTCGCCGCCGGCCCCGATGACGCAGATCAGCCGGCCCCGCCGGGAGTCGGCGAGGCCGCGCAGCGCGGTCAGCACGGCGACGATGGCGTCCGGCTTGTGCGCGTAGTCCACCACGCCGAGCACCGGTCCGGGAGCGGCGACCTGTTCCAGCCGGCCGGGTACGCCGGGGCAGTCGGCCACTCCGGCGGCGGCCGTGGCCGGGTCGACGCCGAGCGCGACCAGGGTCGCGATGGCCAGCAGCGCGTTCGCCACGTTGTGCCGCCCCGGCAGCCCGACGGCGGCCTCGATGGAGATCCCGTCCGGGCCCAGGGCGATGAAGTGTTGCCGGTAGCCGTCGTCGCTGACCGCCGCGGCCCGCCAGGTGGCGGCGGCGTCCCCGGCTGCCGAGTAGGTGACCGTGTGCGGACGACGCAGCGGCTCCAGGGCCGGGTCGTCGTGGTTGAGCACCTCGACCGCGCAGCGGCCGTCGAAGAGCCGGGCCTTGGCGGCGAAGTAGTCGGCGGCGTCGGCGTGAAAGTCGAGGTGGTCCGATCCGAAGTTGGTGTAGCCGCCGACCGCGAACCGCACACCACCGACCCGGTCCAGGGCCAGCGCGTGGCTCGACACCTCCATCACCACGCTGGCCACGCCGTGCTCGCGGGCCACGGCGAACATCGCGTGCAGGTCGGTCGCCTCGGGGGTGGTCCGCACGCTGGGCACGATCAGGTCGCCGAGGCGGGTCTCGACCGTGCCGATCAAACCGGTCGACTGGCCGGCGGCCCGCAGCCCCGACTCGACCAGGTACGCGGTGGAGGTCTTGCCGGCGGTGCCGGTCAACCCGACCATGGCCAGGTGCCGGGTCGGCTCGCCGTAGACCACCGCCGCGACCCGGCCCAGTACGGTCCTCGGCTCGGGGACCACCAGGGCGGGCAGCCCGGCTTGCGCAGCCGCCGGGGCGCCGGCCGGATCGGTGAGCACGGCCACCGCGCCGCGGGCATCGGCGTCGGCGACGAACTCGGCGCCGTGCCGGCGGGCCCCGGGCAGCGCGGCGTACAGGTCACCGGGCCGGACGTCGCCGCTGGCGTGGGTGATTCCGCTGATCAGCGGGGCTGCGGCGGTCGGTGGCGGCACCGCCAGCGACGCGGCGAGCTCCGCGAACGGAATCGGACGATTGGTGCGGGGTCGTGGATTGCCGGGCACGGCGCTAGACCCTACCCGGTCCGCGGTCCGGGCCCGCGCAGCGGCGTACCGGTCGCTCCGCATCGCGCGGCGTTTCGTCCGTACGGGTGAGTCCCGAACGTCGGCCGGGACGGACCGTCACGGGTGCACCACGAACTCGGGTGGCTCGGTGCCGGTCGGCGGGACCCGGTAGTGCAGCAGGGTGAAGCGCATCATGTCGCGGAACGCCGGGGCGGCGACGTCCCCGCAACCGCCACCGGGGGTGTGCGACACCACGGCGATCACGTAGCGCGGGTCGTCGGCCGGCGCCATGCCGATGAACGACGTCACCTCACCGGGGGCGACGGAGCCGTTGACGATCCGCCGACCGGTGCCGGTCTTGCCGGCCACCCGGTAGCCCGGGACCGCCGCCGCGGTGCCGGTGGCACCGGGGATGGTGGTGACGCCTTCCATGATCCTGCGCAGCGCGGCGGCGTTGTCGGCGCCGAGCACCCGGCGGGCGGTCGGCTCCTCGGTCGGGGTGCGCTGCCCGTGCTCGTCGACGATCTCCCGGACCAGTCGGGGCGGTACGTAGACGCCGTCGTTGGCGATCGCCGCGTACGCGGCGGCCATCTGCAGCGGGGTGGCGTCGACGCTGTGCCCGAGCGGCACCGACCCGTACGACGAGGCGCTCCACTCGCCCAGCGGCAGCACCCGGCCGCTGGCCTCGCCGGGCAGTCCGACACCGGTCGGGCTGCCCAGACCGAACGCCTGCTGGTACGCGTGCAGCCGCTCCGGCCCGAGCTGGTCGGCGATCTTGATCGTGCCGACGTTCGACGAGTAGGCCAGCATGCCGGCCAGGCTGGTCGCGACACCCGCCTCGATCGGGCGGGTGTCCCGGAAGGTGGTGTCGCCCTTGCGGATCGTCGGACCGAGGTCGAGTGTGGTGTCCGGCTCGATCAGCCCCTCCTCCAAGGCCGCAGCGAGCACCAGCGGCTTGTGCACCGAGCCGGGTTCGGCGGTGAACGTGGTGGCGATGTCCTGCCGGTCGGACGGGTCGCTGGACCATGCGTCGGCGGCGTTGTAGGTGGGCTCGCTGGCCTGGGCGAGCACCTCGCCGGTACGCGGGTCCAGTACCACCGCGGCGGCCACACTGCCGGCGCACTGCCCCAGCGTCGCGCTGAGGATGCGTTGCACCTCGTACTGCAGGTCCCGGTCGATGGTGAGCACCAGCGAACTGCCGGGCTGCGGCTCGGTCTCCTGCCGGTAGCCGCCGGGGATCTCGGCCAGCCGCAGGTCGCGGTTGCCCTGCTCGGCGATCCGCTGCCCGTTCACCCCGCGCAGCACCTCGTCGTAACGCGCCTCGAGGCCTTCCAGCCCGTTCATGTCCAGGCCGACGAAGCCGAGCAGGTTCGCGGCCAGGTCGTTGCCGGGCACCTCGCGCCGTTCGTCGTAGTCCACCCCGATACCGGCCAGTTCAAGGTCCATCACCTGGTCGGCGAGTTCGACGTCCACCCCACGGGCCAGGAACTCGAACCGCGACTCCTGCCCGTCCTCGCGGGTCTGCGGGACCAGCCGCTCCAGCAGCGTGGAGCGGGGGATGCCGAGCAGCGGTGACAGCGCCTCCGCCGTCGCCTGCGGATCCTCGACCAGACCCGGGTCGGAGTAGACGAACCGGGCGGCGACGCTGTGTGCCAGCACCGCGCCGGTGCGGTCGTAGATGCTGCCCCGGGGGGCGGGCACGACGACCGGCGAGCCGACCCGGTCCCAGACACCGCCGTCGGCGTACGCCGGGGCGTCGACGACCTGCAGCACGATCAGCCGGATCCCGATCACCACGAACATGGTCAGGGTGAGAAAGGTGCCCAGCCGCAGCCGGCGCCGGGGGTCGGCCAGCCGGGGCAGGGTGGCGGGCCGCCGTGGGCGGCCCTGGGTGCCCTGTCGGGCCGGGCCCGGGGCACGCCGGGCGGAGCCGGACGACGCCTGCCGGGACTTGCCGGCCGACCCGGCACGGCCGGTGGTCGACCGGCGGCGGTCGGAGCCGGCTCCGCGCCGCGCCGCCCGGTCCGGGTCAGTGCCACGCCGTGCCCTCCGATCCGGGTCGACGTCGCGGCGTGCTCCCCGGTCCGGGTCGACGTCGCGGCGCGGGGTGCTCCGCCGATCGGCGTCGCGACGTGGTCCGGTACCCGGTTCGGTGCCCCGGTCGCCGGGGTCCGCCGAGCCGACCCGGGCCGGCGGCCGACCGCTGGTGGCCCGACCCCCGTCGAGCACCTGCAGCGCGGGCCGGAACGGATCCCGACTGCGTTCGGCGCGGCCGGTACGGCGTTGCTCGGCCGACTCACGCACCGTCCGACCCCGGGGGGTGTAGGCACGGGCGTCGGCGATGCCGCCGATCGGGCCGGGCTCACCGACGCCGCCGCGCCGGGATCCACGTGGATCCCGGCGCGGCGGATCGGAGCGGTCAGCCACCCGGCCTACTCCCCCGCCCCCTGCTGCGAGCTGGTGATGGCCGGCTCACCGGTGGCCGGCTGCGGTACGCCGATGATCCGTCCGTCCGGCAGCCGGATGAACGCTGGCGGACCGGACTCGACCAGGCCGAGCTTGCGGGCCTGGGCGGCCAGGTTGTTCGGCGCCTCGTACTGCGCGATCTCCTTTTCCAGCTGCTGCTCCTGCAGATCCAGGTTCGACTGCTGCTGCTGCAGCGTGCCGATCCGCACCGCGTTCTCGTTGATCTTGGTGTTGACCAGCAGCACACCGAGCACCCCACCGACGACGACCACCAGGATCATCGCGATGAACGGTGCCCGGGGCACCGACACCGGTGCCGGCGGTGCGACCCGCAGTCGCGGCGGCGCCGGCTCCGCCGAGCTGTCCCAGACCCGAACCGAGTCCTGAGTCGTGGGCTGCTCCTGCAGCGCCGCGCTGCCCTGGGTCACGTAGCCCCCTGACGGGTTGCTGCGCCGCGCCGCGGTCCGGCCCCCCGACCGCGGTGCGCCCACCCGGGCGCCGCGCTGACCGACCTGCCCCGAGCGGTCGCGCTTCTCGACGTTCATCTCCCCTCCCCCTACTCCTTCTCGTCACGACCCCGATCGTGACGTCTCCGCCGGCCGGCTATCCCGTCCGGTGTGGATGGCCCGGACGCCGCCGCGTCGGGCCGGTGTGGTGCTGTCCCCGGGTGGGGCCGTTCGCGGGCGGCCCCACCCTTTCCCCGCCCGGCGGTGCCGGCACTGCGCACCGCCGCCTGTCCGATGTGCTCCGCCGCGCGCAGCCGTACCGACGCCGCCCGCGGGTTGGCCGCGATCTCCGCCTCGCTGGCCTGCTCGGCACCCCGGCCGAGCAGCCGTAGCGTCGGGCCGGTGCCCGGCAGCTCGACCGGCAGCTCCACCGGCGCGGTGCTGCGCGCCCGGCCAGCCAACGTCTGCTTGGTGATCCGGTCCTCCAACGAGTGGTAGGACAGCACCACCATGCGGCCGCCGACGTGCAACGCGTCCAGCGCGGCCGGCAGTGCCCTGCGCAGCACCGCCAGCTCCTCATTTACCTCGATGCGCAACGCCTGAAACGTTCTCTTCGCGGGGTTTCCCCCAGTTCTTCGAGTAGCCGCCGGCACGGCCGACTCGACCAGTTCGGCCAATCGCGTCGACGAGGTGATCGGCCGCCGCTGCCGCTCCCGCACGATCGCCGAGACGATCCGGCTGGCGAACCGCTCCTCGCCGTACTCCCGCAGCACCTGGACCAGGTCCCCCGGTGGGTAGCCGTTCACGATCTCCTCGGCTGTGGTCCCCCGCCCTTGGTCCATCCGCATGTCCAGGGCGACGTCCCGGGAGTAGGCGAACCCGCGCTCGGGCGCGTCGAGCTGCAGTGAGGACACCCCCAGATCGAACAACACGCTGTCCACCCCGGACAGCTCGAGCTGGTCAAGGACCTCGGGCAACTCGTCGTACACCGCGTGGACCAGATGGACCCGGTCGGCGAACCCGGCCAGCCTCGCCCGGGCGTGTGCCAGCGCCTCCCGGTCACGGTCCAGCCCTACCAGGGTGACCAGGGGGAACGCCGCCAGCACCGCATGGGCGTGACCGCCCAGGCCGAGAGTCGCGTCGACATGCACGGCCGGCCGGTCACCGCGGTCCAGCGCGGGGGCGAGCAGCTCGAGACACCGCTCGAGCAGCACCGGTACGTGCGTACCGCGAAGCTCCCCCATGTCGACCCCCAGTGACCTGCCTGCCGTGTCGTGCCCGGTTGCTGCGTTGCCGCTCGTCGTACCGCCAGATCCCCATCCGCTCTACTCCCGCCCACCGCCCGTGCCGGACCGGTGCTCGAAACACGCGCCTGGCGCCGGGGAAGTGGCGCCAGGTGCGGGAGCGGCTGGAGATCTCGCAGTACGTCGGACGACCGGTGCCGACCGGCGGCTCTCGCGTCAGCCACCGACACCCGACGAGACGCCGGGCGGTCGACCATCCGTTGCCCTACAGTCCGCCGGGCAGCACCCCCTCTTCGATGTCCGCGAAGTCGTCCTCGCTATCGGAGAGGTATGTCTCCCATGCCTGCTTGTCCCAAATCTCCACCCGGCTGCTCGCCCCGATCACCACGAGGTCGCGGCCGAACCCGGCGTACTCCCGCAGATGTGCCGGGATCGTCACCCGGCCCTGCTTGTCGGGCACCTCGTCATGGGCGCTGGCGAAGAAGACCCGGCTGTAGGCCCGCGCCGCCTTGTGCGTCATCGGTTGCTCACGGAGCTGATCGGCGATCCGCTGGAACTCCGGCGTCGGAAACACGTACAGACAGCGTTCCTGTCCTTTGGTGATCACGACACCTCCCGCCAGCTCGTCCCGAAACTTGGCTGGAAGGATCAACCGGCCCTTTTCGTCCAGGCGCGGAGTATGGGTGCCGAGAAACACGGCCCAACCCCCCTTGCCCTTGTACGGCATTCGCGGTGCCGCATCCCCCGGGGCCGGCGGGCCCTCCCGGCCCCGCCATCGCGCCCCACTCTACTCCACTTCCCTCCACCTGCAACCAGAATCGCGACCGAAACACGCCCAACTCACCGACAAAACCGCACGTCAGCGGGGGTGGTGCCGAGTGGAGGGCGGGCGGGCACCGGTCCGCTTTCCGACAGCGCGACATCGTTCTCTCCCGTCCGGCTCCCGTCCGGCGCGGACACCGACACCGCCCGCAGCGACGGTGGCAGGGGCTGTCCGCTCCCGATGGCGGCCCGCTACCCGGCGAGGATCTCCAGCGCCGCCCGCACCGGATCACCGTTCCAGCGGGAGGCGAAAGCGTCGACCAACGCCCAACCGGCCCGGCGCAACGCCCGCTGCCGCGCCAGGTGCGCTTGCGGACCATCCGGATGGACTACGCAGTTGAGACCGACGGCGTCGGCGCCGACACCGAGACAGATGTCCACCGTCCACCGTCCGACCGGGTAGTCGAACCGCACCACGCCGCCGATCTCGGTCAGCCGGGCACCGAGCTGTTCAGTCCAACCGCTGACCCCGGCGGTGGTCACCGCGCCCCCGGACGGCACCGCTGGCGGCGGTTGGCGCGCGTACCGCAGAAACTCCCCCACCAGGCCGTCGGCGACGGTCAGCGAGGTCACCACCACCAACTGCCGCCGCGCCCGCGTGATCAGGACGTTGAACAGGTGCGGATCGGCCAGGAAACGTAACCTGGCCGGCGGATCGTCGTCGGTCACCGCGAACGACGCCACCACCGTCTCGGCCTCGCCGCCCTGGATGGCGTGCACGGTGCCGACCCGCAGCCCCAGCTCCTCGATCCGCTCCACCGGAAACTCCGCGACCAGTGCCGCCTCCAGCGCGTCGGCCTGCGCGCGGAACGGAGTGACCACGCTGATCTGCGACTGGCCGGAAGTGGCGAGTTCCCGCACCACCTCGACGGTGGCGGTCACCTCCGCCTGATTCACCCCGTCCACGGTGGCCGCCGACGCTACCTGGCGCACCGCGATCACGTCGATCGACTCGTTCGCTGGGTGGCGGGTGGTGACCGCCAACCGGTCGGCGTAGAACCGCCGGGCCGAGAACTCGATCAGCTGCGGTACGCAACGAAAGTGCTCGTCGAGCCAGGTTACCGGTGCGCTGGCAGCGGCGAGATCGAAGGCGCTGACCCGGCGGACGTCGAGCCGGTCGTCCAGACCGTGTCGGTCGAGCGTGTCCGCCACGTCCACGTCCGCGACGAAGGAAACGAAGCGCAGCTGTCGTGGGTCACCGACGACCAGCGCCCGACGGGCCCGGGCCAGCGCCGGGGCAGCCCGGATCTGGTCGCTGTGCGAGGCCTCGTCGAGGATGACCAGGTCGAAAAGACCGGGCGACGGCGGCAACAGCTCGGCTACGTCGGTCACCGTGCCGATCCACAACGGCAACGCCCGGACCAGGGCCGGACCGTCCAAGGCTGTCAGCAGCTCCCGGCGCCGGTTGCGCCCCGCCCGCAACGCGCTCGCCAACGCCGCGGCGTTGCGCCGGGCCGGCGGATCCCATCGACGCTCGCTGCCGGCGCGGTCCCGCATCGCGGTCGCGGCCCGTTCGGCGAGCTCCCGGTCGGCCTCATCGAGCCGGTCCCAGTACGCCGCCAGATCAGTGCCGCCCGCAGCGGCGAGCCGAGCCCGAGCCGCCACCGCCCGGGCCGCCTCGACTGCATCGGCGACCTGGTCCAGCGCACCGTCGGTGTCCCCGGCGAAGTCGACGGTGACACCGAGCCGACGCCGCAGCCAGCGACGGGCGGCCCGCCGCCGCCACCTCGTCCACCAGTTCCCGCCACCCGGGGTACGCGCCAGCCGGACCGCACGCGTGGCACCGGACAGGTCGGCCCCGGGTACGAACGCGCCCGGTGCGGTCAGTGACAGCGCACCGAGCAGCGGCTCCCACCCGGTCGCGGCGGCGGCCAGCCGCTCGGTCTCCAGGGCGAGCCGGATCACTGCGGTCTCCCGAGCAACCCGGCGGCGGGCCACCGCCACCGCGTCCTCGGCGGCGGACACCCGCGCCGCCGGGACACCCGAACCGGCGCCGGCGGCGAGAGTGGCGGCGACCTCCGCCCGTCGTTGGGCGTCGCCGAACAGCACCGGTGTCGGCCCCCGGTAGCGGGCCAGGAGGTCAACCAGTACGTCTGCGGCATGCGGCGACTGGGTCACCACCAGGACGCTGCCGCCCCGATCGACCGTGTCCAGGGCCGCGGCCACCACGGCGTGGCTCTTGCCGTTGCCCGGCGGACCGGACACGACGGTGAGCCGTTCCCGCTGGACCCGCCGGACCACGTCCGACTGGGCGGCGGTCAGCGGCAACGGCGACTCGACCGCGGCGGCGTCGAGCCGGGCGTCGGGCGTGGCGGCTTCCCCCGCCACTGTTTCGCCGGCACCGCCGGTCGGCGTCGGCTGGTAGACCTCCGCCAGCGCGGTGCCGGTCAGGTCCCGGCCGGCCCAGGCCCGTAGTCCGTCGGCGAGCGCCACCCCGTAGACGTCCCGGACGGTGAACAGCACCGCGGCCAGATAGCCGGTCAGCCCGCTCGCCGGCAGCCGGGGGCGCCGACCGGTCGGTGCCGGCCGAACCTCGGTCAACGGCAGCCCGGCGGCCGCCGCGGCGGTGCGCAGCCATGCCTGCGTCCCGGTCGCCGTCAGCCAACCCGGCCCGCCCAGACCCGGCACCGATTCCAGGTTCGCCGCCGCGGCGCGATCCGTGACCAGGGAGGTCAGCTCCAACTCCCCGGCCGACACCACCCGGTAACCACGCAGCGCACGCTCCAACCGGACCGGTTCGGACAGCAACGGCAGCCGGACCCGGCGGCGGACCCCGTCCCGTTCGACGGCGCCGACGACCAGCCCCAGGCCGCGTCGCAGGATCCGCTCGTCGCGGTGCAACAGGTCGACCGCGGCCAACCGGTCGGTGGCGGCATCCCGCTGGTGCCGGTCCGGATCGGCGAGCCAGAGCAGCGGCTGGCCGCCTTGGGTCACGTCCAACATCCGCTCGGGTGCGGCGGGCGCCAGCTCGGCCAACGCCCGCAGCGCGGTAGCGACTGAGCTACTCATCGGTCGTCGACCGTACCAACGCGTCCGTGCGTCGATCGGCGCCGGGCAGGGTCCGGTAACCTCGCTCGGGTGACGGACGCGAAGATGCCCTTGCGGGCAAAGGTGGCCAGCTCGGTGTCGCGCACCGCCGCGGCGCTGTCGCGGGCCGCCGGACGGGGCGACGGGTCGGTGATCGGCGGTTGGATCGGCCTCAAGATCGATCCGGAGCTGCTGGCGCATCTCGCCGCCGGGCGGGCCGTCGCGCTGGTCTCCGGCACCAACGGCAAGACGACCACCACCCGGCTCGCCGCAGCGGCGGTCGGTGTGCTCGGCCGGGTCGCGACGAACTCGTACGGCGCGAACATGCCGACCGGGCACACCTCCGCGCTGGCCAAGGCCGGCACCACGCCGTACGCGGTGCTCGAAGTGGACGAGCATTACCTGGCTCAGGTGCTCGAGGCCACCAACCCCCGGGTGGTCGCCCTGCTGAACCTCTCCCGGGACCAGCTGGACCGGGCCAAGGAGGTGGCGATGATGGCCCAGCTGTGGCAGGTGGCGCTGGCCGAGCATCCCGAGGTCAAGGTGGTGGCCAACGCCGACGACCCGATGGTGGTGTGGGCGGCCGCGACCGCCGGCGCGGTCTCCTGGTTCAGTGCCGGGCAGCGCTGGCACGACGACTCGTGGGTCTGCCCGGAGTGCGGTTCGGCGATCGAACGCTCCGACAACCAGTGGTGGTGTGCCGGCTGCCCGCTGCGCCGGCCCGAACCGGAGTGGGTGGTCGACGAGGATGGTGTCATCGACCCGACCGGCGCCTGGCACAAGGTGACGCTGCAACTGCCCGGTCAGGTCAACATCGGCAACGCGGCCACCGCGCTGGCGGTGGCCGCCGAGTTCGGCGTACGCCCGGTGGACGCGGTGTCCCGGCTGGCGGTGGTCACCTCGGTGGCCGGCCGGTACGCGCAGGTGGTCCGCAACGGGCGGACCATCCGGCTGCTGCTGGCCAAGAACCCGGCCAGTTGGTTGGAGGCGTTCGACATGGCCGAACAGGCACCGACGCTGCTGTCGATCAACGCCCGCGACCCCGACGGGCTGGACACCTCCTGGCTGTTCGACGTCGACTTCTCGCCGCTGCGCGGTCGTCAGGTGCTGATCACCGGGGACCGCGCCTTCGATCTCGCCGTCCGGCTGGAGGTCAACGACGTGCCGTTCCTGCACGTGCCGTCGCTCAACGCGGCGATCGCCTCGGTGCCGCCCGGCCGGCTGGAGGTCATCGCGAACTACACCGCATTCCAGGACATCCGAGCGGAGCTGGACCGTGTCAACTGAGTCGTTCCCGGCCATTGGCCCGTCGATCGGCGGGCCCAGCGTGCTCCGCCTGGTCTGGATCTACCCTGACCTGCTGTCCACCTATGGCGACCGGGGCAACCTGCTGATCCTGGCCCGTCGGGCCCAGCAGCGCGGCATCCCGGTGGAGCTCACCGAGATCCGCTCCGACCAGCCGGTGCCGCAATCGGCCGACATCTACCTGATCGGCGGCGGCGAGGACGGCCCGCAGGCGCTGGCCGCCCAGCGACTACGGGCCGACACCGGGCTGCACCGCGCGGTCGACCAGGGCTCGGTGATCTTCGCGGTCTGCGCCGGCTACCAGTTGCTGGGTACCTCGTTCTTCGCCAAGGGCACCCAGTGCACCGGCCTGGAGTTGCTGGACCTGCAATCCGACCGGGGACCGAGCCGGGCGGTCGGCGAACTGGCCGGCGACATCGACCCGCGGCTCGGCGTACCGCCGCTGAGCGGTTTCGAGAACCACGGCGGGCGCACCCATCTCGGCAACGGCGTCTCGCCGCTGGCCCGGGTCACCGCCGGGGTCGGCAACGACGGGACCAGCGAGGGCGCCTGGCGGGGCAACATCCTCGGCACCTACGCGCACGGCCCGGCGCTGGCCCGCAACCCGGCGCTGGCGGATCTGCTGCTGCGCTGGGCGATCGGCGCGGCCAGCCTGCCGCCGCTCAACGACCTGTGGGCCGACCGGCTGCGGGCCGAACGGATGGCCGCGATCCGCACGTGAGGCGGCTGGGCCGGGCACTGCGCGAGCCGGCGGTGGCCCGGTTCGCGGCCCTGCTCGCGCTGATCGGTGGCTGCGGCCTGCTGGTGCTGCTGGTCCCCCGGCCCGATCTGGCGGCCCTGGCCGGGCTGCCCGACCGGCTCGGAGCGGCCGGGCCGGTGCTGGCCGTGGTCGGTGGCGCGCTGCTGCTGACCGTGCTGGTCCCCCGCACGTTCGTCACCCTGACCTGGGGAGCGCTGTTCGGCCCGGTGGCGGGTGCCGGCTACAGCCTCGCCGCGGCCGCGCTGGCGGCGCTGATCGGCTTCGGTGTCGGACGGTGGCTCGGCCGGGAGTACGTCGTCAGCCGGACCTCGATGGCGGCCCCGCCGGCCGGCCTGGCCGGGCGGACCGACCGGATCCGGTTGCGGCTGGCCCGGCTGGACCGGTGGTTCGCCACCCAGAGCGTGCTGGGCGTGGTCATGGTCCGGCTGCTGCCGATCAGCGGGTTCGGCATGGTCAGCTACGGCTACGGCACCACCGGTGCCCGGCTGGCCCCGTTCCTGATCGGCAGTGTGCTGGCGTCGGCGCCGACCGCGGTCGGCTACGCGGTGATCGGTGCGGCGGTGGTCGCCCCCGGTGAGGTCAACTGGCTGGCCGCCGCGCCCGCCGGGCTGGGCGCGGCGGCCAGCGTCGTGCTGCTGCTGCGCTGGCGCCGCGCGGTCCGGGCGGACCGCGCGGCGCTGCGGGTCACGGGACCACGCTGACCATCCGGCCCGGGACCACGATCACCTTGCGCGGCGTACGGCCGGCCAGGTGCTCGGCGACGGCGGCCAGCGCGGCGGCCCGTACCTCGTCCTCGGCGGCCTCGGCCGGCACCTCGACGCGGCCCCGCACCTTGCCGGCCACCTGCACCGGGTAGGTCACCGACGCGGCCCGCAGCAGCGCCGGGTCGGCCGTCGGGAAGTCGACGTAGGTCAGCGAACCGGTGTGACCGAGCCGCTGCCACAGCTCCTCGGCGACGTGCGGGGCGAACGGGGCCAGCATCAGTACCAGCGGTTCGGCCACCTCGCGGGGGGTGGCCGGCAGCCGGGTCAACGCGTTGGTCAGCTCGATCAGCTTGGCGATCGCGGTGTTGAACCGCAGCCCGTCCATGTCCGACCGGACGCCGTCGATCACCCGGTGCGTCAGCCGGCGCAGCTCGTCGTCGGCCGGGTCGTCGGTCACCCGGGACGCGCCGGTGTGCTCGTCGACCAGGGCCCGCCACACCCGTTGCAGGAACCGGTACGAGCCGACCACCGCCCGGGTCTCCCAGGGGCGGGACACCTCCAGCGGCCCCATCGACATCTCGTACACCCGGAACGTGTCGGCGCCGTACGCCTCGCACATCTCGTCCGGGGTGACCACGTTGCGCAGGCTCTTGCCCATCTTGCCGTACTCGCGGTTGACCGCGGTGTCGCCGTGGAACCAGCCGCCGTCGCGCTCGGTCACCGCCGCCGCGTCGACGTACGCGCCGCGCGCGTCGGTGTACGCGTACGCCTGGATGTAGCCCTGGTTGAACAGCCGGCGGAACGGCTCGACGCTGGACACGTGCCCCAGATCGAACAGCACCTTGTGCCAGAACCGGGCGTACAGCAGGTGCAGCACGGCGTGCTCGACCCCGCCGACGTACAGGTCGACACCGCCGCAGTCGGCCGACGACGCCGGACCCATCCAGTACCGCTCGTTGGCCGGGTCGACGAAGGCGTCGCTGTTGGCCGGGTCGGCGTAGCGCAGCTCGTACCAGCAGGAGCCGGCCCACTGCGGCATCGTGTTGGTCTCCCGGCGGTAGCGCCGCCGGCCGGCCGGCGCACCCGGCACCCCGGTCAGGTCCAGCTCCACCTCGACCCAGTCGGTGGCGCGCGACAGCGGGGTCTCCGGGTCGGATGCGGCGTCGTCGGGGTCGAAGGTACGCGGCGAGAAGTCGTCGATCTCGGGCAGCTCCAACGGCAGCATCTGCTCCGGCAGCGGGATCGGCAGCCCGGTTTCGTCGTACACGATCGGGAACGGCTCGCCCCAGTAGCGCTGCCGGCTGAACAGCCAGTCCCGCAGCCGGTAGGTGACCGCGCCCCGGCCGTGCCCGCCCGCCTCCAGCCAGGCGATGATCCGTTCCTTGGCCTCGGTCACGCCCAGGCCGTTCAGAAAGTCGCTGTTCATCGCCGGTCCGTCGCCGGTGTACGCCTTGCCGGTGAAGTCCTCCGGCGGCGTCACGGTCCGCACGATCGGCAGGTCGAACACCTCCGCGAAGTCCCAGTCCCGCTCGTCCTGCGCCGGCACCGCCATGATCGCCCCGGTGCCGTAGCCGGCCAGCACGTAGTCGGCGATGAAGATCGGCAGCCGGGCGCCGTTGACCGGGTTGGTGGCGTACGCGCCGACGAAGACGCCGGACTTGTCGCGGGACTCGGCCTGCCGCTCGGCGTCGGTGCGGCCGGCCGCCTGCTTGCGGTACGCCTCGACCGCCTCGGCCGGCGTGGCGTGCCCGCCGGTCCACGCCGGCCGGGTGCCCGCCGGCCAGGCGGTCGGCACCAGCTCGTCGACCAGGGCATGCTCCGGGGCCAGCACCATGTAGGTGGCGCCGAAAACGGTGTCCGGTCGGGTGGTGAAGACCTCGATCGGAGCGGCGTCGGTCGGGAAGGTGATGTGCGCGCCGGTGGACCGGCCGATCCAGTTCCGCTGCATCAGCTTGATCGGCTCGGGCCAGTCCAGCAGGTCCAGATCGGTCAGCAGCCGGTCGGCGTAGGTGGTGATCCGCATCATCCACTGGCGCAGGTTGCGCTTGAAGACCGGAAAGTTGCCGCGCTCGGACCGGCCGTCGGCGGTGACCTCCTCGTTGGCCAGCACGGTGCCCAGACCGGGGCACCAGTTGACCGGTGCCTCGGAGACGTACGCCAGCCGGTGCGCGTCGACCAGCTCGCGGCGTTCCCGGTCGGTCAGCTCGGACCAGGCGCGCCCGTCCGGGGTCGCGCGCCGACCCGACTCGTACGCGGCGATCAGTTCACTGACCGGCCGGGCCTTGCCGGCCTCGGTGTCGTACCACGAGTTGAAGACCTGCAGGAAGATCCACTGGGTCCAGCGGTAGAACTCGACATCGGTGGTGGCCACCGACCGCCGGTCGTCGTGGGCCAGCCCCAGCATTCGCAGCTGGGCCCGGTACCGTTCGATGTTGGCCTCGGTGGTGGTCCGCGGGTGCTGGCCGGTCTGCACCGCGTACTGCTCGGCGGGCAGGCCGAAGGCGTCGAAACCCATCGCGTGCAGCACGTTGCGGCCGGCCATCCGCTGGTAGCGGCCGTAGCAGTCGGTGCCGATGAAGCCCAGCGGGTGGCCGACGTGCAGGCCCGCGCCGGACGGGTACGGGAACATGTCCAGCAGGAAGAGCTTCTCGGCGCCGGCGCGCGGGTGGGCCGGGTCGGCCAGCGGGCCGACCGGGTTGGGCGCGTGGAAGGTGCCGTCACGTTCCCACCGCTGCTGCCACCGTCGCTCGATCTCGCCGGCCATCGCGGCGGTGTACCGGAACGGTGGGGTGTCCGCCGCGGTCTCGACTGCCTCGCTCATCGTCGGTCGCCACCTCAGGGTCGGTTGTGTGCTGTGATGTGTCGGTCGTGGGCATGAAAAAACCCCTCCACAGGAGGGGTCGCCGTGCTGCCGCCGCCGGACGGCCGCTGCGCCGGTCAGGCGGCCTGGTGGGTCAGCACGGCCGGAGAAGGAGCAGGAAGGCGCCGGCCATGGTGCCAGTGTACTCCGGGTCGGAGAACCAGGTGGACCGCCCTCACCGCCGCCTCCGGCGACGGCTCCGGCTACGGCTCCGGTCGGCTGGCCTCCCCCGGTCCCTCCGGCACCGCGCCCGGCCGTGTCTCGCCCTGCTCGGCGAGGGCGTCGAACCTGCTCTGCGGGCTCATCGGCGTACCGGACAGGTAGGCCGCCCGGGCCAGCGCGTACCCGCCGACCGGCGCGGTGACCACCTGCAGCAGTACGGCCAGGGTCACCACCGCCGCGGTCCGTGGGCTGGGCAGCAGAGTCAGCACGCCGAGCAGGATGAGCACCAGGCCCAGGCTGGCCGCCTTCGCCACCGCGTTCATCCGGTTGTAAACGTCGGGCAGCCGTAGCATGCCGAGCCCGGTGATCCCGATCAGCAGGGTGCCCGCACCGAGCAGTACCCCGGCGAGCACGTTCCAGCCGGTCACCGGCTCCTCCGATGCACCAGGCGGGCGAGCGCGACCGTGGCGAGGAACCCGACCAGGGTCGCGGTCAGCACGATGTCGAGCAGTTCGGCGATCCGCAGCCGGGCGGCGAGGACCGCCACCCCGGCGATGAAGACGAAGAAGCCGAAGTCGACGGCGGCGGCACGGTCGGCGTCGGTCGGGCCGATCACCAGACGGATGATCGCCGTCGCCATCGCCAGGGCCAGGACGGCGAGAACGAGGTCGAGTCCGGTCACCGGTGGGCTCCCCCCGGCTGGTCGGCCGGGTCGGCCGGGTCGGCCGGGTCGACCGGGTCGTCCCGGTCGACCGGGCGCGCGGCGGGCAGCAGGTGGTCCTGTAGCCGGGCGAGTTCGGCACGGAACCGCTGCGGGTCCTCGGCATGCATACCGTGCACGAACAGGGTCGGCGGTTGCGGCCGGACCGCCACGGTGAGTGTGCCCGGGGTCAGCCCGACGGCCAGCGCCATCAGCACCATCTCGGTGCTGGTCCGGGTTCGCAGCGGGAACTCGACGATCCCCGGCGACAGCCCGCTGCCCGGCGTGACGATCTCCCGGGCGACGACGACGTTCGCCACCACCAGGCGACCGGTGAAGTAGCCGACGAAGCCCAGCACCCGGCCGACCCGGCGCAGCGTCCGGACCGGCCAGCGGCGCGGCCCGCCGGCCCGGCCACCGTCAACTCCTTGGCCGCCGCCGGCTCGCCGGCCGGTACGGCTCTGCACCGGACCGGTACTGGTCTGTTCCGTCCGTCGCGTTCGTCTGGTCAACGTCCGGTCACCGCCTCCACATAGGCACTCGGGTCGATCAATCCGTCAGCCGCGGTGGCGGCCAGGCCGAGCAAAGGCTGCGCGGCCGGCCCCAGCAGCAGGGTGAGGGCCGCGAGCAGCACCGCCGGCGCGGTCAGCCAGGTGGTGATCCGCGGCGGTACGTCGGCGGCGGTACGGGCGGGCAGGTGGCCGGCCGGATTCACGGAAGCCGACGGGTGGCCGGCCGGGTCCACGGGTGCGGGCGCGGGGTCGCCCCAGAACGCCAGATCCCAGATCTTGATCATCGAGATCAGCGTCCCGAGGCTGACCAGCACCGCGACCGCGAAGATCAGATAGTTGCCGTCGGCGACCGCGGCCCGCAGCAGCAGGAACTTGGCCAGGAACCCGGAGAACGGCGGCATCCCGGCCAGCGACAGCCCCGCGCAGATGAAGGCCAGGGCGAGCAGCCGGTGCACCGTCGCCAGCCCGCCGAGCCGGTCCAGCTGATCGGTGCCGTAGCCGACCACCACCGCCCCGGCGCAGAGGAACAACGCCGCCTTGACCAGGATGTACTGCACCAGGAAGAAGATCGCCGCGGTGAGCGCGGCCGGGCTGAACACCGCCAGCCCGATCAGCAGGTAGCCGATCTGGCTGACCATGTGGAACGCGAGCACCGAACGCATCGTGGTCTCGCCGAGCGCCCCGAGGACGCCGATCACCATGGTCACGGCGGCGGCCAGTCCGATCACCCACCGGTAGTCGACCGCGCCGTCGTAGACCACCGCCACGATCCGGACGATCGCGTACCCGCCGACCTTGGTGAGGATGCCGGAGAACAGCGCGGTGACCACCGGTGGCGCGTACGGGTAGCTGCGGGGCAGCCAGCCGTGTAGCGGCACCACCGCGGCCTTCACCGCCAGGGCGAGCAGCACCACGGTGCCGGCCAGGGCCAGGGCGCCGTCGCGGCCGGCCGACCCGGCCAGTTCGCCGAGATCGACGGTGCCGGCGACGGCGTAGACCAACCCCACCCCGGCCAGCAGGATCGTGGAGGCGAGCAGGTTGACGGTCACGTAGATCCGCCCGGCCACCGTCCGCTCCCGGCCGGCGCCGGCGGTCAGCAGCACGTACGACGGCACCAGCATGACCTCGATCAGCACGAACAGGTTGAACAGGTCGGCGGTCAGGAAAGCCCCGAACGCGCCGGCGCTCGTCATCAGCGCCAGCGGGACCAGGTACGGCCGTCGGTCGTCGCCGGAACCGATGGCGAAGACCCCGCACAGCAGCACGACCAGCGCCACGACCGTGACCATCAGCGCGCTGAAGGTGTCCGCCGCCAGGGTGATCGCGAAGCCGGCCGGCCAGCCGCCGATCCGCTCTGTCAGCACCTCACCACGGCGGGTCGCGGCCAGCAGCGTGCCGCCCTGGGCGAGCACTGCCACACCGGTGCCCAGCCAGCCGATCCGGTGCAGCGTCAACCGGCGCGGTACGGCCAGCAGCAGCCCGGCCACGACCAGTGGCAGCACGATCGGGCAGACCAGCGGCAGCGGCGCGTTCATCGGGGCAGCTCCCCGGTGTCGCCGCCGGCCGCCGTCCGACCGTGTTCGGCGACCTGGTCGGACATCGACCGCGGCTCGGTCAGCACCGGCTCCGGGCCAGGTTCCGGTTCCGGGCCCGCCGCGCTGTCCGGACCCGCCGTACTGTCCGGACCGACCCTGCCGTCCGGACCGGCCTCGCCCAGCTCCAGGTCGGGTCGGCCCGGTCGCGGCCGGTCGACCACCGCGAGCGCGAGCAGGAAGATCGTGATGCCGAAGGTGATCACGATGGCGGTGAGCGCGAAGGCCTGGGGCAGCGGATCGGCCGTCGCCGCCGGGTCGACGTCGCCGAACGGCGGCTGCCGGCGCCACAGCCCGCCCGAGGCGAGCAGCAGGATGTTGACGGCGTGGCCGAGCAGGACGAAGCCGATGACGACCCGGATCAGGCCGCGGTGCAGGATCAGATAGACGCCGGCCGCGGTGAGCAGGCCGATCACCAACGCGACGGTCACGGGGCCCGCACCCCCACCGCGTCCGACGGGACGCCAGCGTCCGGCGGACCCGCCGCATCGGACGGGACGCCAGCGTCCGACGGGTCCGCCGTGCCGAGCCGCCGTACCGCCGCCGTGATCAGGCCCAGCACCATCAGATAGACACCGAGGTCGAAAAAGGTCACCGGCGACACCGAGAAGCCGAGCACCGACAGTTTCAGCCCGGGCGACGGCGTCAGGAACGGCTCACCGGCCAGCAGCGCGGACAGCCCGATCCCGAGACAGGTCAGCAGCCCTGCGGCGAGCAGTGGCCTGGGCCGCAGCCGGCCGGCCGCCGTCGGTGGGCGTCCGGCGTACGCGAGTTGACCGAGCCCGGCCGCGATCCCGGCCACCAGCGCGGCGACGAAGCCGCCGCCAGGCTCGTCGTGGCCGCGCAGGAACAGCCACGCCGAGACCACCAGCATCACCGGGGTGAGCAGTCGGTGCGCGAACCGGAGCACCGGATCCGGTACGGCCGGACCGCCGGAGCGGCCACGCCCACCGGTACCGCCACCGGGTCCGGTAGTGGCGGCGTCGCGCCCGGTGGTCCGGAACAGCCCGACCAGCCCGAGTGCCACGGCGACGAGGACGGTCGCCTCACCGAGGGTGTCGAACGCCCGGAACTCGACCAGGATCACGTTGACCACGTTGCCGCCGCCGGTCGCCGGTTCTGCGGTCCGCAGGAAGTAGCTCCCCGGGGCGGACAGATCACGACGACCGGTCAGCCCGACCGTCGCGGCCACCGCGACGGCCCCGGCGGCGACGGCCAGCGCAGCGGCGAAGAAGCTGACCGGCTGGCGCCCGGCACCAGGCAGCCGGGCCGGCAGCCGGCGCAGGACGAGCATCGCGACGACCGCGGTCAGTACTTCGACGAGCATCAGGGTCAGCGCCACGTCCGGCGCGCCGGCGAGCAGGAACCAGGTGGCGACCAGCAGACCGACCAGGCTCAGCAGCCCGACCGCCGCGAGTGCCGACCTGGCCAGCACGATCCCGGCCAGGGCCACCGCCAGCAGCACCAGCAGCGGCCAGTCGTCGGCCGCCGCGCCTGCGCCCGGCCAGGGCGGCAGCGACCCCAGCGCGGCGCTGCCGGCCGCCCCTAGCAGCACCAGCAGCAGCACCGGCCGGAACAGATGGGCGGCCGGCGAGTCGTAGCGGGTCGGCCGGCCGACGATCCCGCCCAGTCGCAGCAGCGCGCCATAGCAGCGGTCGAAGGTGACCGCCCCGGCCGGCGGCAACTGGACCGACTGCACCAGCCGGTCGACCCGAGCGCGGGCGGTGAACAGGGCGGTACCCGACAGCACGGTGAGCGCCGACAGCGCCAGCGCCGGGGTGAAGCCGTGCCAGAACGCCACGTACGGCGGATCGCCGCCGGGGGACGCGTCCTCGGTCGCCTGGTCGATCAACGGGCCGAGCAGCGCGGCCGCCGGGCCGAGCAGCAGGCTCAGCAGCGCGGCGATCGCCGCCGGGGTGAGGAACGTCCACGCCGGCTCGTACAGCTCCGGCTGCTGCGGCGGCCCGGCGAAGGTCTCGTAGACGATCCGGGCGCCGTACGCGAAGGTGAGAGCGGACGCCGACACGGCCAGTACCTCGGCCGACGGACTGAGCCACGGATCGACCCCAGTCTTGATCAACGCGTCGAAGATCGCCTCCTTGCTGACGAAGCCGAGCAGCGGCGGCAGGCCGGCCATCGACATCGCGGCCAGCCCGGTCAGGGTGGCGGTCACCGGCATCACGTGGCGCAGGCCGGAGATCTGTCGGATGTCCCGGCTGCCGGCTTCCCGGTCGATGATGCCGACGAGCATGAACAGGGTGGCCTTGAACAACGCGTGCGCGACGGTGTGCAGCACCGCAGCGGCCAGCGCCGCCGGGGTGCCGACCCCGATCACCCCGACCAGCAGCCCGAGCTGGCTGACCGTCGAGTACGCCAGCATGGCCTTCAGGTCGTGCTGGCGCAGCGCGAGGAACGCACCCGCCAGCGCGGTGCCGAGCCCGCCGAGGACCAGCACGATGGTCCAGGCAGCCTGCTCTGCGTAGATCGGCGAGAACCGGATCAGCAGGTAGATCCCGGCCTTGACCATCGTCGCGGCGTGCAGGTAGGCGCTGACCGGGGTGATCGCCACCATCGCGCTGGGCAGCCAGAAGTGAAACGGGAACTGCGCGGACTTGGTGAACGCCGCGACGATCAGCAGCCCACCTACCACCCAGGCGACCGGCGAGCCGAGCAGCCGGTCGGGGTAGGCCAGGATGGTGGTCAGGTCGCTGGTGCCCAGCGCGACCGCCATCACCACGACCGCCGCCAGCAGCGCCAGGCCGCCACCGGCGGTGACCAGCAACGCCCGGGTGGCGGGGCGGGCCGCCGCCGGACTGGCCTGACCGATCAGGAAGAACGAGCAGACCGTGGTCAGCTCCCAGAACAGGAACAGCAGTACCGTGTCGGCGGCGAAGACCAGGCCCAGCATCGCCACGGTGAACAGGGTCAGCAGCGTGTAGAGCGCGGTGCACCGGCGGTGCGGGGCAAGGTAGCGCGGGCAGTACATCATGATCAGTGCGCCGACTCCGAGCACCAGCAGCCCGAAGACCATCGCCAGGCCGTCGAGCCGCAGCGCGAACGCGATGTCCAGCGACGGCAGCCAGCGCACCGAGACCGCGACCGCGCCGTTGTCCAGCACCACCGGCAGCCGGGAGGCGAGCAGCCCGCAACCGATCAGGTAACCGGCCGCGAGCGGGTAGCCGGTGTCGCGGCCGAGCGAACGGGTGAGCAGTGGTACGGCGGCGGCGAGCCCGGTCAGCAGGGCCAGCACCGCGATCATCGTCAACGGGCACCCCTCGGCGCGGCGGTGATCCGCGCGTACGGACCGGCCCGGCACCGGCCGACGGTCGCCGGGCGCACCTCAACCGTCCTCGCTGGCGGCCAGCAGCACCGGCCGGGTGGCGTCCCGGACCACCTGGTCGGCGACGCTGCCGAGCAGCCGGTTGGACAGTCCACGGCCCCGCCGCCCGACCACGATCATGTCCACGTCGCGAGCCTGCGCGACGTCCAGCAGGGCCCGGGCGGGCCGGCCGGTGACGATCTCGATGCTGCTCGGCAGAGGCGGCCCGTCGGCTCGGCGCAGTCGGGCCGCCCGATCGGTGAGCAGGTCCCGCGCCCGGTCCAGCTGGTCGACTTCTTCGGCGGTGCGGTCGCCCCGCTCGACTGCGGCGACGTCGACCACGGTGGTCAGGATCAGCTCGCCGACCCGACCGGCGAGCACCCGGTGCGCCGTACGCAGGGCGTGCTCGGAGTCGGCGGAACCGTCCAGGCCGACCAGCACCCGGGGCCCGGGGCCGGGTGCGCTCGGCCCGGTGCCGGCCGGTGCCGGGCGGACTTCCAACCGCCCCGTCGGTCGCGATCCGCGCTCCACGGCGATCGGGACGAAGAGCAGTCCGAGCACGGCGCCCAACGGATACCAGTACCAGGCGCGTTGGCCGTGCCGGGTGAGGAACACCGCCACCGCAACGATCCCGGAGAGCACCCAGACGGCGACGACGGTCACGATGTAGCCGGCTGTGGACATCCAGCTCCCTCCGGTTGCACGTACCGGTCGACCCGGCCCGACTATCTGACCTGGTCACCGCTGGCGTCGCCGACTACCCGGGAAATGCCGGTCCTACCCGGCCGCCCGGCGAGTTCACCCCGGCGGGTGGGGTCGGTCGGGGCGGGGCGACTGGTCCGGATGGGCACTTGAACCGGACCGGTCACCGGCCCGTACTCCCGGTGGGAGCGGGTGCCGCCCTGCCCGCTCCCACACGGCACCCGAACCGTCCGCCTACGACCGGGTCGCCCACGGTGAGCATGGGCGGGTGAGCGGACCACGCCATCCCGTGGATGGCGGACGCGCGAAAGATGGATAGCCTGAGAGGCATGTGGGGTCCCTGCGGCGGGAGACGACGGTCCCCCACGTGACCGACGGCGGGCGGCCGGGCCGACCCGCGTGACGCCGTACGACGAGGAGGAGGATCGTGACCCAAGACAGCTGGGACGATCTGGGTGCTCCGATGCCCCATGACGAGTTCCGCGCCGTGTCCGACGCCATCGTGGCCAACATAGAGCAGGTCATCGAGGGCAAAACCGCCACGGTTCGGCTGGCACTCGCCGTCCTGCTCGCGGAGGGACACCTGCTGATCGAGGACGTTCCCGGAGTCGGCAAGACCAAACTCGCCAAGACGCTGGCCAGGTCGATCGACTGCTCCGTACGCCGGATCCAGTTCACCCCGGACCTGCTGCCCAGCGACGTGACCGGAGTCAGCGTCTACAACCAGGACAACCACGACTTCGAGTTCAAGCCGGGCGCGGTCTTCGCCAACCTGGTGGTCGGCGACGAGATCAACCGGGCGTCCCCGAAAACCCAGGCAGCGCTGCTCGAATGCATGGAGGAGCGGCAGGTCACCGTCGACGGCACCACCTACGAGCTGCGGACGCCGTTCATGGTGATCGCCACCCAGAACCCGATCGAGATGGAGGGCACCTACCCGCTGCCGGAGGCGCAGCGGGACCGGTTCACCGCCCGGATCGCGATGGGCTACCCCGACCCGAGCGCCGAGCTGGCCATGCTCGACGGGCACGGCGCGGCGGACCCGGTGCACCAGCTGCAGCCGGTCTCCGACGCGGCCGGGGTACGGCGGTTGATCGCCACCGTCCGGGAGGTGCACGTCGCCGACCCGGTCAAGCAGTACGCGGTGGACCTGGTCACCGCCACCCGGGAGTCCCCGGAGCTGCGGCTCGGCGCCTCGCCCCGGTCGACCCTGCAGCTGCTGCGTACCGCCCGCGCGGTCGCCGCGTTGGAGGGCCGCGACTACGTGCTCCCGGACGACCTGCAGGCGCTCGCCGTTCCGGTGCTGGCCCACCGGCTGATCCCGACCGCAGAGGCCCAACTCGCCCGGCGGACCACCGACGCGATCATCGCCGAGCTGGTGCACCGGATGCCGTTACCCCACGAACGGCAACGGCCGGTCGCTGCGACGTACGACGGCCGCCAGTTTGGTCCGGCGGACAGCGCGGTGGCGGCAGTCCCCTTCGAGCCGCGAGGGCGTTGACCGATGCGGGCGGCGCTGCGCGGCCTCACCACCCGCGGCCGGTCGTTCCTGGCCGCCGGCGCGGCGGCGGTCGTCTCGGCGCTGATCCTCGGCGAGAAGGACCTGCTGCGGGTCGCCATCCTGCTGGCCATCCTGCCACTGCTGGCCGCCCTGTACGTGGGCCGTAGCCGGTACAAGCTGGCCTGCACCCGCTCGCTGGAGCCGCACCGGGTCCCGGTCGGCTCCACCGCCCGGGTGGTGCTACGGCTGCAGAACCTGTCCCGGCTGCCCACCGGCACCCTGCTGCTGGAGGACCGGCTGCCGTATGCCCTGGGCAGCCGGCCCCGGGTGGTGCTGGAGCGGCTCGGTGCCCAGCAGGCCAGTTCGGTGGCCTACACGGTGCGGGCCGAGGTCCGCGGCCGCTACGAGGTCGGCCCGCTGGTGGTCCGGCTCACCGACCCGTTCGGCCTGTGCGAGCTGACCCGGGCCTTCCCCAGTGTCGACCGGCTCACGGTCATCCCACAGGTCACCGCACTGCCGTCGGTCCGACTCGCCGGCGAGTACGCCGGTTCCGGGGACAGCCGGGCCCGGTCGGTGGCGGTGCACGGCGACGACGACTCCGCCACCCGCGAGTACCGCCGCGGTGACGACCTGCGCCGGGTGCACTGGAAGTCGACCGCGCGCACCGGTGAGCTGATGGTGCGCCGGGAAGAACAGCCCTGGGAGACCCGGGCGACCGTGGTGCTCGACACCCGGGCGTACGCGCACTGCGGCGAGGGCCCGACGGCGAGCTTCGAGTGGGCGGTGGCGGCGGCGGCGAGCATCGCCGTGCACTTCCGGTCGAACGGCTACCGGCTGCGGCTGGTCACCGACACCGGCATCGACGCCGACGCCACCGAGGCCGACGGGGACGGACTGCTGCTCGACCGGCTGGCCGACGTCACCGCCAGCCAACGCAGCGACATCGCCACGCTGGTCGATCAGGTACGCCGCCGCTCGGACAGTTCACTGGTGGTGGCGTTGTTCGGGGCGCTCACCCCGACCGAGGCGGAGCTGCTGGCCGGGCTGCGGGGCAACCGGTCGACCTGTGTCGGCCTGCTGATCGACAGCTCGACCTGGATGAATCTGAGCCCGGACGAGCGGGCCGAGGCCGACCGGGCGCACGGTGCCGCCGCGCTGTCGCTGCTGCAGAGCGGCTGGCGGGTGATCGGAGTGAACCACGGTGACCAGTTGCCGTCGCTGTGGCCGCAGCTCGCCCGAGGTTCCCAGGGCTTCGCCTGGCGGGCCGCGCTGGCCGAGACGATAGCCGGAGGAGTGAATTGACCACCCGCAGACACCTCGGTCTGGTCGCGGCGGCAGCCACCCTGATGGCGGCCGCGCCGATGGCCACCATCTTCCAGGACTGGACCTGGCTGGTGCAGTGCGCGATCACCGTGACCATGATCGGTGGCGCCGGGCTGCTGGTCCGCTCGTTGCGGGCTCCCGGATGGCTGCACCCGGTGGCCATGATCGGCGCGCTGCTCCTCGCCCTGACCTGGCTGTTCCCCAGCGGCGACGAGTTGCTCGCGGTGCTGCCGTCGCCGGCGACGATCGGTCACTTCGGTGCGCTGCTGGCCCAGTCGGCGCAGGACGTGCACGCGTACGGCGTGCCGGTGCCCGACGGCGACGCGCTGCTGTTCATCACCGCGTTGGGGATCGGTTCGGTCGCGGTCGTCGTCGACGTGCTCACGGTGACTCTGCGCCGGCCGGCGCTGGCCGGCCTGCCGATGCTGGCGATCTACTCGGTGCCGGTGGCGATCTACGTCGACAGCGTCCCGGCGGTGCCGTTCGTGGTCGGCGCGGTCGGCTACCTGTGGCTGCTGATGGCCGACAACGTCGACCGGGTCCGCCGGTTCGGCCGCCGGTTCACCGGCGACGGCCGGGACGTCGACGTCTGGGAGCCGTCCCCGCTGGCCGCCGCCGGACGGCGACTCGCCGTGCTCGGTGTGGTCGTCGCGGTGCTGATCCCGCTGACCATCCCGGGCATGACGTCCGGGCTGCTGACCAACCTCAGCGGCGGCGGGACCGGCGGCAACGGGCTGGGCAACGGGCCCGGCCAGGTGAACCTGTTCGCGGCGTTGAGCGGCCAGCTCAACCAGAGCGAGGTCACCGAGATGATCCGGGTGACGACCAACGACCCGTCCCCGGCGTACCTGCGGATCGGCATCGCCGATGAGCTGCGCGAGGACGGTTTCGCCAGTCGCCCGCCACGCGGGCGGCCGGACTCGGCCCGGTCGCTGCCCGACCCGCGGACCGACCCGAACATCCGCAACACCGGGGTCAGCCACCAGGCGTACGAGGCGACCGTCGAGGTCACCGGAAACTTCAACATGGCATTACTGCCGACCTACGCGGTGCCAGTGCAGATGCGCGACGTGGACGGCAGCTGGGCCTACGACCGCACCGCGCAGATCGTCTTCTCCGGTCGGTCCCGGGCCCGCAACATGACCTACGGATTCGAGTACGTCCGCACCAGCTACACCCCGGGGGCACTGCGCCGGTCCCAGCCGCTGCCGGCCGACGACGACCTGCGGCAGGCGTTCACCGCGGTGCCGCAGGTGCCGCAGGTGACCGAGCTGGTCGGGGAGCTGACCGCCGGCGCGCGCAGCGACTACGACCGCGTGCTGGCCATCTACGAACACTTCTCCCGGGACAACGGCTTCACCTACAGCCTGGCCACCGAGGGCGGCACGGCCAGCCAGGACATCGTCAACTTTCTGGACAACAAGGTCGGTTTCTGCCAGCAGTACGCCGCCGCGATGGCGTGGCTGGTCCGTGCGGCGGACGTGCCGGCCCGGGTGGCGTTCGGTTTCACCAACGGATCCCGGCGGCTGGAGAACACGTACACGCTGACCAACCTCAACCTGCACGCGTGGACCGAGGTCTACTTCGAAGGGCTCGGCTGGGTGCCGTTCGACCCGACCCCGGCGGCGAGCATCCCCGGCTCGGTGCGCTCCGAGTGGGCGCCGGACGTGGACGCCCCGCCGGACGCCGGCCCGAGCGCCGGACCGAGCGCGGCCCCGTCCGCCGCGCCGTCGACGACGGCGCTGCCGGAGACCGGACCCGGCCAGCTCGACCCGGGTGCGCTGGGTGCCGGATCCGCCGCCGATTCCACCGCCGGTCCCCGTTGGCCGTGGTGGACCCTCGCCGGGGTGGTCGCGGTGCTCGTGTTGGCGGCCCTGCCGGCGGCCCGACGCGCGACGGTACGCCGTCGGCGGCTGGCCCGTGTCCTGGCTCCGGTGACCCCGGCGGGCACCGACCCGACGGACGCTCGGGACGCCGACTCCCCCGCCGCGAGCGGGGCCGCCGCCGGTGGTGCTCCGCTGATGACGGTCACCGGCGCCGACGCCGGGGCCGCCCGGCAGCACGCACACGCCGTCTGGAGCGAACTGGTCGACACCCTGGTCGACCTGCGGATGCCGGTCGACCGGTCGGAGACGCCACGGGCGACGGCGGCGCGGCTGGCTGCTCTGGAGTCGGTCCACGGTGCGGCGGCCGACGCGGTCCAGCTGCTCAGCCGGGCGGAGGAGCGGGCCCGGTACGCCCGTCAGCCGGTGCCGGGCGAGCCGCTGGTCGAGGCGTTGGGGCGGGTACGGGCGGCGTTGGCGGCCGGGGTGGGTCGGCGTACCCGGCTGGCGGCCCGGCTGCTGCCGCTGTCGGTACTGCTGCGCTGGCGGGACGCGATCGTCGAGGCGTACAGCCGGGTGTTCTCGGTCGTCGGCCGGTGGCGCGACGCGGCGGCGCGGTTGAGTCCGCGCCGGCTGTTGGCCAACCGGGCGGGTCGCTGACCCGTCTCGGGTCTGCGGACCGGCCGGTCTGTCGAGTCACACCGACCGGTTTTCCGCGAAACCGCCACCTCGGGTCGACGTACCGGGCATAATCGCCCACGTGCCGGGACGCTCGATCGCAGCACGGTCAGTCAAGCAGCACGGTCAGTCGACGAGATCCGTGGCCGACCGCCGCTGCCCGGCGTGGCGGGCCGGTAGGTGGGCAGGACGCGGCCGCCCGGTCACGCCGGACCGGCCGGCTGATGCCCGCTGGCTAGGTCAGCGGTGGCCCTCCGGCCGCTGGCGCCAGCGTTCGTCCAGCCGGTCGATCAGCGATGACCGTCGCCCGCTGCGGGTCTTCCGGCGCGTGGTCCCGCCGACCACCCGCAGGTCGGGCGAGTTCGACCTGCGCTGGGACTGCATGGCGAACGCCGCCGCCCCGAGCATGACCACGAAGCCGGCCACACCGAGCAGTGGCACTTTGCTCACTGTGCCGTAAACGACCAGGGCAAGGCCAATGATGATCACACCGGCAGCGACGAGCAGGCGACGCCGCGTGTGGAAACGCGGGTCGCTGGCGCGCACGGCCGAGGCGAATTTGGGGTCCTCGGCAAGCGACCGCTCGATCTGCTCGAACAGCCGCTGCTCGTGCTCCGAGAGCGGCACGGCACTCCTCCCCGGTCACGTTGGTCAGCCCGGTCGGACCGACAGACCGTGGCAGCCAACCGGCTGCTTACCCGCAAGTCTACGAGGGGGGTCGCGGGTCGGAAAGCCGGACGACGGACCGCCTAGGTTGATTTTCCGTCCGGCGGACGTCATCACCTGGTAACAGAGTAGCCGCCCAACCGGACAGTGCACCGCTGCCCGGCCCTCGTCACACCAGGAACTCGATCTTTCTCGCCCACCGCACTGCGAGTTTCACTCCTATAGCACACCCAATCGGGCAAATCACTCGCGACCCGCGCCGGTGGCGATCAGCAGCGGAACGGCCATCTCGACCTCGGTCACTCCACCGTGGAAGCCGACCAGCCCGGAGCCGACCGGGTCGGTCCTGCTGGCCACCACGACGTACCGTTGCTGACAGATCACCACGACGTCACCGATCCGACCCAGATGCCCCGGTGGCACCGGGCCGAACCAGCCTTCGGCGATCAGCTCGTCCCGCTCGGCCACCCGGGCCGCCGGGCCGAGGACGGCCCGCCACCCGGCGATGACGTCGCCCACCGCACCCGGCACCGCGTGCAGGTAGCGGGCGCGGGGCTCACCGGCGACCACCCGCAAGCCGGCCCGCAGCCGGGGGTCGGTGTCCAGGTCGAACCGGTGTCGCGGGTCGGCCGGCACGTTCAGCTGGCCGTGGTCGGCGGTCACCAGCAGCGCCGCGTCCCGGGGCAGATTGGCCAGCACCCGGTCCAGCAGCCGGTCCAGGTCGGCGGCGGCGGCCCGCCAGGGCGGGGAACCGACCCCGGACAGGTGGCCGTGCCGGTCCAGGTCGGGATGGTAGCCGGAGACCAGCACCGGAGCGTCGCCGGCGGTGACCGCGTCGAGCAGCCCGGCGGCGAGGGCGTCGGCGTCGGCCGCGCCCCGGTACGCACCGCCCCGGTTGGCGGCGACCGTCAGCCCGCTGCCGGCGAACTCGGGCCGGCTGACCACGGTGACCGTCACCCCGGCGGCCGCCGCCCGTTCCAGCTGGGTCGGCACCGGCTGCCACCGCCGCGGGTCCGGGTCGTCGCGCCAGTCGACGTGGTTGAGCACCCGGTCGGTGCCGGGCACCAGGCTGCGGAAGCCGAGCACCCCGTGCGCCCCCGGCGCGGCACCGGTGCCGAAGCTGACCAGACTGGTCGGTGTGGTGGACGGGAAGCCGGTGGTGAGCCGCCGCGCGTACCGGCCGGCGGAGAGTGCGGCCAGCGTCGGGGCGTGCTCGCCAGCCGCCGGCAACTGGTGCCAGCCGAGCCCGTCGACCAGCAGCACCACGACGCGCCGCACCCCGGCGAGCGGCCCGGCGAGGCCGAGTACGTCACTCGCGCCGGGCACCCCGAGCACCGCCAGCACGCTGGGCAGCACGTCGGCGAGGCTGGCCGCGCCGTACTCCGGACGCACCGGGCGCAGCAGCTCCGCAGCCGGCGGGTCCGACGCTGTCACAGCGGACGCCGGGCGAACAGGTGCAGCTGGGTGGCGAGGTCCCGGTACGGCGGCTGGGCGGCGACGGCGAGCTCCAGGGCGAGCAGGGCCTGCGGGTCACCCTCGGCGACGGCCGCCGGCAGCAGGTCGGACAGTACGCGTACCCCGTGGATCTGCTCGACCCGCAGCCCGGCGGCGGCGAGCAGATCGACGGCGCGGTCGGCGTCGTAGCGGCGGCGTAGCGTGTCCCGCGCGCCGGCGGCGCCCTGCGGGTCGGCGAGCAGTGCGGCGGCGAGGTCGAGATGCCCGTTGACCGCGCGGGCCAGCACCGCGGCGGCGCGACTGGCGACCAGTACGCTCGCCGCCCCGCCCGGGCGCAGCACCGTGGCCAGCGACTCCACCACCCGGGCCGGCTCGTCGACCACCTCCAGCACCGCGTGGCAGAGCACCAGGTCGGCGCTGGCCGGCGCGATCAGCTCACCGAGCGCGTCGCCGTCACCCTGGGCGGCGGTGATCCGGTCGGCGACCCCGGCGTCGGCGGCCCGGCGGGTGAGCGCGGCCAGCGCGTCGGGGCTGGCGTCGACCACGGTCACCTGGTGTCCGGCCTCGGCCAACGGCACCGCGAAGCCACCGGTGCCGCCGCCGACGTCGACCACGGTGAGCCTGCGGTCAGGCTGCCGGTCCAGTTCGTGACGCAGTACGGACCAGACCACGGCGGTTCGCGGGCCGGCCGCCTGGCCGGCCGGGATGTGTGTCAGTTCCACCCGCGCGAGCCTATCGGCCCGGTCCGGTCCCGCTCGGCCCGGTGCGGCCCGGCCTGGTCCGAGGTGGCCCGGATCCGGTGCGGGCGCTCGTCGTCGAGCGGTATCGCGCGATTGACGGTACATCGCATTGCGAAGTAGTCTGCGAAGCGTGGATACCACCCAGCTTCTCAAAGGGGTGCTCGACCTGGCCGTCCTCGCGGTGCTGCAGCACGAGGACGGCTACGGCTACGACATCCTGCGGCGGCTCCGCACCGCCGGGCTGACCGAGGTCGGCGACGCCTCGGTGTACGGCACGCTGCGCCGACTGTTCCAGGCCGGTCTGCTCACCACCTACGTGGTCCCGTCCGAGGAGGGCCCGCACCGCAAGTACTACTCGCTCAACGGTGCCGGGCGTGACCAGTTGACCCGCTCCGGCAAGACCTGGCGCAGCTTCGCCACGACGATGGACAACCTACTTGACGATCGGGGGGTGGCGGCGTGAACGCCGCGACGCAGGCTGAGATCACGCACTACGTCGAGCAGGTCCGGTCCGCGCTGGCCGACCTACCCGGCCCGGTCCGCGACGAACTGCTGGAGGATCTGCCCGAGCACCTCGCCGAGGTGCTCGCCGAAGGCGACGGCACGCTGGTCGACCGGCTCGGCGACCCGACAGAGTACGCCGCCGAACTGCGTACCAGCGCCGCACTGGACGCCCCGGCGGAGCCAGTCGGTCTCGGCCGGCGGGCCGGTGTCGCCTGGCGGGCCACCCGCGACCGGCTGGGCCGGGTCGACCGCCGGGTCGGGCCGATCCTCGGCTACGCCACCGCCAGCGAGTTCCTGCGGTCGCTGCGCCCCGGCTGGTGGGTGCTGCGCGGCTACCTCGCCGCGATGCTCCTCACCCACCTGCTCTTCGGAGGGATCTCCTCGCCGCTGCCCACCCCCGGTGGCAGCGTCCCGGCCGGGCTGCTACTTCTCACCGTGGCCGTGACCGGCTCGGTCTGGCTCGGCCGCCGGGGACTACGACCGACCCGACGGCCACGGCTGGTGGTGACTGTCGCCACCGCCCTGGCGCTCGTTGGGTTCGCCTCGTACTTCCTGTTCGGCCTCGGATCAACGTCAGAAGGTCCGCTCGTCGTGATGGAGTCGAACGGCGGCGCGGCCTACCTCGCTCCCACGTTGCCGGCTCCGCTGGACGTGTACGTCTACGACAGTCAGGGACAGTTGGTGGAAGGCGCCCGGCTGTTCGACGAGAACGGCGAGCCGATCCTCCTCGGCTACCCGAACTGGTGTGAGTTGCCAGGTCTGGAGCAGCTGCGGGTCGGGCAGAGCCTCTCGCGTATGGGCGGCCGAGTCACCTTGCGCGACCCGAACGTGCAGTACATCTACCCGTTCTGTCCCGAGCGGAACCCGTTCCAGCTGCCGGCCCTGAACCCGAGCCCCGACACCACCCCTGCCCCCGGCCCGTCGGCCCCCAGCCCGTCGCCGAGCTGATCTGCGGCATCGGCTATGCATCAGCGGAAGTCCCGGGACGTCGGACTGACCGGGGTGGTCACCGCGTCCAGCCGGTCGGCGACCAGGTTGATCACCCCTTCGGCCTTCTCCAGCCGGCCCCGCACCAGCAGGGCGGCGCTGGACCGGGCCACCGTCCGGTAGCGCTGCCACAGCCCGGGTGAGCAGGTCACGTTGAGCATCCCGGTCTCGTCCTCCAGGTTCACGAACGTCACCCCACCAGCGGTCGCCGGGCGCTGCCGGTGGGTGACGATGCCACCGACCCGGACCCGGGTGCCGGCCTCGACCCGACCCAGGGCGGCGATCGGCACCGTCCCGGCGGCGGCCAGCCGGTCCCGGACGAACCGCACCGGGTGGGTGTCCGGTGACAGCCCGGTGGCCCACACGTCGGCCATCAGCGCGTCGACCTCGTCCAGACCGGGCAGGGTCGGCGCGGCGACCCCGACGGCGACACCGGGCAGCCGGTCGGCGCGTTCCTGCGCGGCGGCCCCGGCCGCCCACAGCGCCTGCCGACGGGTCAGCCCGAAACAGGCGAACGCGTCGGCGGTGGCCAGCGCCTCCAGCTGGGCGGCGGTCAGCCCGACCCGGCGGGCCAGGTCCGGCATGTCCCGGTACGGCCCGTGCGTAACCCGCTCGGCCTCGATCCGCTGCGCCAGGTCGTCGCCGATGCTCCGGACCGCCGACAGGCCGAGGCGCACCTGCGGGCCGCCGACCCCCCACTGGTGCGGCGGCTCCCCCGGCGCGCCACCCCACCGAGTGCGGGCGTCGACGACCAGGGTGGCCGCCGCACCGCTGGCGTTGACGTCCGGCCGGTGCACCCGTACCCCGTGCCGGCGGGCGTCGTCGACCAGGGTCTGCGGCGAGTAGAACCCCATCGGTTGGGCGTTGAGCAGCGCGGCCAGGAACGGCGCCGGGTGGTAACGCTTGAGCCAGGCACTGGCGTACACCAGGTAGGCAAAGCTCATCGCGTGGCTCTCCGGGAAGCCGAAGCTGGCGAACGCGGACAGCTTCAGGTAGATGTCGTCGGCCAGCTCACCGGTGATGCCCCGGCCGGCCATCCCGGCGTACAGCCGGTCGCGGATCGCGGCCATCCGAGACGCCGACCGTTTCGACCCCATCGCCCGGCGCAGCTGGTCGGCGCCGGCGGCGTCGAAGCCGGCCAGGTCGATCGCCAACTGCATCAGCTGCTCCTGGAACAGCGGCACCCCGAGGGTCTTCTCCAGCGCGTTGCGCATCAGCGGATGCGGGTAGGTCACCGGGTCCTGGCCGTTGCGCCGCCGGATGTACGGGTGCACCGAGCCACCCTGGATCGGGCCGGGCCGGATCAACGCCACCTCGACGACCAGGTCGTAGAAGCAGGTCGGTTTCAGCCGGGGCAGGGTGGCCATCTGCGCGCGGCTCTCCACCTGGAACACCCCGACCGAGTCGGCCCGGCACAGCATCGCGTACACCTCGGGGTCGTCCAACGACATGGCGCCGAGGTCCAGCTCGGAGCCGATCAGGTCGTGCGCGTCGTGCAGCGCGGTCAGCATGCCCAACCCGAGCAGGTCGAACTTGACCAGGCCGACGCTGGCGCAGTCGTCCTTGTCCCACTGCAGCACGGTGCGCCCCGGCATCCGGGCCCACTCCACCGGGCACACCTCGATCACCGGCCGGTCGCAGATCACCATCCCGCCGGAGTGCACACCCAGGTGCCGGGGAAAGGTCTGCAGCTCGTCGGCGTACGCCACCACCTGCGCCGGAATGTCCTCGCCGGCCGCCGCGACCGCACCGTAGTGGTCGATCTGCTTGCTCCAGGCGTCCTGCTGGCCGGGCGAGAACCCGAACGCGCGGGCCACATCGCGCACCGCCGACCGGGGCCGGTACGAGATCACGTTGGCCACCTGGGCGGTGTGTTCCCGGCCGTAGCGGCGGTACACGTACTGGATGACCTCCTCGCGGCGGCCGGACTCGATGTCGACGTCGATGTCCGGCGGGCCGTCGCGTTCCGGAGCGAGGAACCGCTCGAACAGCAGCTGGTGGCGGACCGCGTCGACGTTGGTGATCCGCAGCGCGTAGCAGACCGCCGAGTTGGCCGCCGACCCCCGCCCCTGGCAGTAGATGTCCTGCTCGCGGCAGAACGCCACGATGTCGTGCACGACCAGGAAGTAGCCGGGGAAGTCCAGCCGTTCGATCATGTCGAGTTCGTGGTCGAGCTGCCGGTACGCATCCGGGTGGGCCTCGCGCGGGCCGTACCGGTCCAGCGCGCCCCGCCAGGTCAGCTCCCGCAGCCAGCTCATCTCGGTGTGCCCGGCCGGCACCGGGTGGTCGGGCAGCCGGGGGGCGACCAGCTGCAGGTCGAAAGCCAGCTCGGCACCGTAGCCGGCGGCCCGGGCCACCGCGCCCGGGTAGTCGGCGAACCGGGCCGCCATCTCGGTGCCGGAGCGCAGGTGGGCGGCGCCGGCAGCGGGCAGCCAGCCGTCGATGTCGTCCAGGCCACGGCGGGCCCGGATCGCGGCCAGCACGGCGGCCATCCGGTGCCGGGCCGGCGCGGCGTAGTGCACGTTGCCGCTGGCCACCGTCGGCAGCCGCCGGGTGCGGGCCAGCTCGGCGAGGGCGTCGTTGCGGTCACCGTCGTCCGGATGCCCGTGGTCGGTCAGCTCGACCGCGACGCTGTCCGCGCCGAACAGCGCCACCAGCCGGTCCAGCTCCGCGTCGGCGGCGGCTGCTCCGCCGGTACGCAGCGCCGCCGGCACCGCCCCCTTGCGGCAGCCGGTGAGCACCAGTACGTGGTCGCGCAGCTCGGCGGCGACCTGCTCCAGGCTGCCGTAGTCGGGTCGGCCCTTCTCGCCGCCGCGCAGCTGCGCCCGGGAGATGACGCGGGCCAGCCGGGCGTACCCGGCCGGGCCACGGGCCAGCGCCAGCAGGTGCCGCCCGGCCGGATCCGGCTCCCCGGTGCGCGGTGCCGCCCGCCGGTCTGCGGCGTCCACGGCGCTGAGGGTCAGTTCGGCACCGAACACGGTCGGCAGCCCGTACGCGGCGGCCGCCTCGGCGAAGCGCACCACCCCGTAGCAGCCGTCGTGGTCGGTGACAGCCAGCGCGGTCAGCCCCAGCCGGACCGCCTCCTCGACGAGTTCCTCCGGGTGGCTGGCCCCGTCGAGGAAACTGAAGTTGCTGTGGCAGTGCAGTTCGGCGTACGGCGTGACCGGCCCGCCCCCGGCGGTGACCAACCCGCCCCCGGCAGTGGCCAGCGACGCGGTCGACGGTGCGGCCAGTGCCGGCGGCGGTGTGTACGGTGCCCGCTTGCGGGTCCAGCCCGGCGCGTCGCCGCCGTCGCCGTCGACCGCGAGTGGGTCGACCACGATCGGGTCGTCAGTCATAGACGGCCTCCACTACCCAGCGCCCGTCGGTGCGGGCGATCAGCAGGGCGCTGCCGTCGGCGAGGGCGACCTGGAACCGGGCCCGGCGGCGCGCCTCGGCCGGTGCCCACCAGCGTTCGTCGAGCGGCCACGGGCCGGCCCAGCCGGTGACGTCGACCGGGGTGCCCGTACCAACGGCGACCCGGGCCGGCGCGGCGCTGACCACCAGCCGGGCGCTGACGGTGACCGGTTCGCCTGCCGCGTCGTACACCTCGGCCGGCAGCGGGGCGGGCAGCACGACCGCCGGGGCCGGTGGCGGCAGCCGGCCGGGCCACGGCGGCGCTTCGGGCCGGGCCGGCGCCCGTTCGTCGCCCCACGGCACCAGTCGGACCTGGTCGACCGGGGACCGACCGCCACCGAGCACGGCGGTGACCACCGCGTCCGGCCCGAGCAGCCCCTGCACCCGGGTCAACGCCCGGCGCGCCCGGGCGTCCTCCGCGCCGATCTCCCCCCACAGGCCGGGCTGCAGGGCGACCCGGGCGAGCACCCCGTCCGGGACGAGCCGCAGCCGGACGATCCCGGCGGTGGGTGCCGGCGGTGCCGCGGCGGTGCCGGCACCCGGCCGGCGGGCGGCGGCGCCGGTGAGCCAGCCGTCGAGCTGCCAGCGCAGCCGGTCGGTGATCGCCGCGGCGGTGAGCATGCCATCGTGCCGCCAGACGCGGTGCAGTTCCTGGCCGTGTGCGGTGACCGCTTCGATGCCGACCCGGGTGCAGGCCAGTCCGTAACCGCTGAGCTGGTCGTGCAGCTGCTCGGCCAGGGCGCGGGCGGCGAACGCGGCCGCGTCGACCCGGTCGAGCGGTTCGTCGTAGTCGGCGGTGACGGACAGTTCGGGGGGCGGTTGTCGGGGGGTGAACGGCTGTTCGTCGCGCCCGGCGGCGAGCCGGTGGGCCAGCGCCGCGTCGGGGCCGAACCGGGCGAGCACGTCGCGGGCCGGCAGCGCGGCGAAATCCCCGAGGGTACGCAGACCGAGCCGGCGCAGCAGGCCGGCCAGGTCGGGTCGGCCGAGCACCCGCAGCGGCAGCCCGGCCAGGAACATGCGGCTGTCGCCGGGCGGGACGATCCGGCCGGTACGGGCGGCCAGCCCGGCGGCGAAGAACCCGTCGGCGACACCCACCTGGCTTTCGACTTCGCAGACCTGCGCGACGTGTTCGACGATCTGCTCGGCGGCGGCCTCCTCGCCGCCGAAGTAGCGGGCCGGGCCACGGGCGGCGACGGCGCACGCCCCGGGGCGGTGCACCTCGACCCCGGCGACGACCTGTTCGATCGCGGCGACGACCGGCTCGAACGCGCGGGCGTCGCGGGCCGGGTCGTGGTCGAGCACGGTGAGCCCCGGGCAGCGACTCTGCGCCTCCCGTCGGCGCAACCCGGGGTGTACGCCGTCGGTGCGGGCAGCCGCGGTGCAGGCGACCACCCGGTTGGCGTGCAGCACGGCGACCGGCCCGGTGGCCGGCACGCCGTCGATGATCTCGGCGGCGGTCACCGGCCAGTCGGGGCACCAGACGACCAGCGCCCGGGTGGGCGAGCCGGCCGGGGTGGCCATGTTCATCCGCGCCGCACCAAAGTCAGCTCGGCGCGGCGGGCCCGGCGGGTGATGCCGCCGGTCGGCGCGGCGGCGGCCGGGGGCGGGCCACCGGGCAACCAGATCCGGATCTCCCGGGGCCGGGTCAGCGCTCCCCTGCCCCGGGCGGAGACGACCATTTCCCGACGGCGGAGCCGGCCCCGGCCCGGCCCGAGCCCTTCCCAGCGGCCGTTCACCACCTGCAGGGTGACGTCGGGCACGTCCCACCGGCCGCAGGGCACCAGCACGCAGCCCCGCTGCCGGGCCCGGGCGGCGAGCCGGCCGGTCACCTGCGCTGTCACGGCGGCGGGGGCGGCGACGACCACCACGTCCACTCCGTCGATCAGCGCGGCGACCACCGCCGGCCAGTCCGGTCCGGGGTTGGGCACCAGGGCCAGCCGGTCCAGGACGATGCCCAGCTCGGCGGCGGCGGTCACACCCAGCGCCGGCACCCCGACGACAGCGCACCACAGCCCGGCCCGGGACGCCTCGGCGAGCAGGGCGAGCAGCAGCGAGGTGGCACCGAGCCGGGCCGACCGGTGGGGCAGCACGTTGACGGTGGAGCCACGGCGCAGCCCTCGCCCAGGTAGCAGGCCGGTGAGCATGGTCGGGACGGGAAGCACCCGGTCGATGCCGGTCGCGCCGGGCAGGCCGGCCGGGTCCGGCATACCGGCCGTCGCCGCTGAGCCGGCACCGCCGGCGAGCGCACTGGCCGGGCGGACCAAGCCGGCGGCGGCTACGGACAACGCCGCCGTGCCGGCCACCATTCGCCCTGCCATCCTGCTTCTCTCCCCGATGCTTTGCTCACGTGTTGGTGGTGGTGTTTGGTGGTGGTGCGCGCGCGTGGTCGCCGCCGGCACCACGAGTGCCGACGGCAACAGAAGTCACGCCGGTACGGGTCACCGGGCAGTGGGTCACCCGGACAGCGGACCGGGGGTTGGTCAGGCAGCCGCCAGGCCGTCGAGGGCCGGGTCGAGAGCCGGTTGGTGGGCCAGCCCGAGGGTGCCCTCGACCAGGGAGACGAACTGCCCGGCGGCGCGCAGCAGGTCGTCGGCTTCCCGGGCGGTGACCACCCGGGGGATGCCGGCTTCGGCGGCGGCCCGTTTGCTGGCACCGGCGGCGAAGAAGGTGGCCCACTCGGCCATCTCGGGAGCGACCATCATCAGCAGGGCCCAGACACTGGTGACCCGGTTGCGGCGGGTCGGGGCGGGCCGGGCGCGGGCGGCGAGCATCGCGGCGGCGGCGCGCAGGGCGGACAGGTGGGCCGCCGCGTACCGCAGCCCGTCGGGGCGGGTGTTGCCCGCTTCGGTCAGCCCGTGCCTGGCGAGGACGAGCAACTGGGCCGGGGTGCGGTTGGGCAGCAGGTGCGCCGGCACCGTGGGTGCCTGGGCCGAGACTGCGGTCGTGGCCTGGGCCGGTGCCGAATGAGCCGGTGCCGAAGTGGTCGGCATGGATCCTCCTCCGCGCGTTTCACCTGTTCGGGTGCCCGCCCACGGAGGAAGACGTCGGCGGGGCGTCGTCGGTGCGGATGCGGATGCTTCCCCACACCGCATCCGCACCGACGATGCTGGCGGGGTCCGCTGCCCGCCGCCCGGGGGTCGGGGGCGGCGGGCAGCGGTCCTGCCTGGTGGCGCTGGACCCGCGAAAGTCCAGTGCCGGGGCGTGCGGCTCGCGGCGCCGCACTGCCGGGACTCGCGCCGCGAATCGCTCCTCCCGGCGGCCAGGACGGGTGTCGACTCCGGTGGTGCCCTTGCTGACCGGCGGACCCAACCAGCAGAGCTACCTGTTATCGAACACCCGTTCTAACCTCTGCTTCAGAGTACACCCTGCCACCGACAAAAATGCAACGTCAGGCACGCCAAACGCCGCTGGCCGGGTCCCCGCGCAGGGGACCCGGCCAGTACACCTGTCACCGGTCAGGAGGAGTAGCCGCGTGCGGCGACCCAGTCAGCCAGCGCGTCGAGGTCCATCCAGTACTCCTGGCCCTCGAAGTACGGGTCAGCGATCTTCACCGTGTCACCACCGTCGCGGTAACCGGTCACCGTCAGGTAGTGCCCACCCTCGTACGAGTGCGCCACCCCGTCGACGTCGGTCGCCGTACCCATGATGTTCGCCACCACGGCCCGGTCGTCGTCCACCGCCTCACGCACATCCGCCCGCAGCTTCTCCACGTGCTCCGGCTTGGCGGCGTCCGCGCCGATCGCGGTCGTCTCGTACTCGGCCTCACCGGTCATCTCATTGAGCACCCGGGTCGTCTCCTCCGCCGAATCGGTACCGGCCTCGGTCGTCCCCAGCTTGTCCGCCACCTCGTCCTGCGACGGGGCCTTACCCTGGGCGGTCAACGCGATCCGCGTCGCCGCCGGCCCGCAGTAGTAGAAATTCGGCTGCGCCTCGTACTGCACCGCCACCTCACGCGCACCACCACCGGCGGCACCCGGACCAGCGGCCTGCGCCGCCACTGCCGGAGCCACCACCACACCACCAGCGGTCAGCAGACCGGCAACCGACACAACAGACTTACGGAAGATCGTGTTCATAGCAGAATCTCCGTTCCGAGGGGAATGAACCGGACACCCGGACCCACCGGGTCGATAACCGGTCACGAACGGGACAGAACAGAACACGTACCAGAAGTCGATCTAACTGACGCCCTCCGACCTGCGCACCCGCCAGTCCAGGCGGGGGGCGGTCTCACGGGCGCACCGGATACAACCATCCGGGGGTGCCCGGCATTCCGCACCGGGCGGGGCCGCAGACCCGGCCGTACGCCCGCACCGGGCGACAGGCAGATCAGCCGGGCCGCTCGCCTACTCGGTCCAACGCCGGGATCCAACGCCGCCCGACCGGCCGATGTTCCCCGCGTCCGGGCGCCCCGGTCACCCCACCACGCCGCACCGAACCGAACAGACGGACCTTGACCGGGCAAACGGGATGACACCGACCCCGATCAGTCGCCCGGCTTCTTCCACAGCACGTACTCCAACTGCAGCGGGCCTTCCTCGCCGTCGACCGACGTGCGCTGGGTGAGGGTGCCGTACCGGCCGTCGCTGGTCCGGATGCAGTAGACCGGAAACAGCCGCCGCCACCGGTTGCCGCTGAACATGCCCTGGACGACCTCCTCGTCGTTCCAGGCCGAATCGGGCAGTGACGAGCAGCCGCCGAGGGTCGGCGTACCTTCGTCCCAGTCTGCGGCCTGTGCACCGTTACGCAGCGCGGCCTGGCCGCCGGTCAGCGAGCTCCAGGTGCCGGCGAACCGGGGCTCCACCAGATCCACCGCCGCGGCGAACTGCGGATCCTGCTCCGGGTCGCCGAACCGCCCGGTGTCGAGGTCGTAGTGCAGGTCGTCGCCGGTGAAGACGAGCCGGTCACCGGCGTACACCGGTTCGCTGTCCAACGCGTCGGTGATCACGAGCGTGGAGTCGACGGTCGGGTCGGCGGTGATGGTGATCCGGTTCTGTTCGATCTCGGTGACGAACCGCCCGTCCATGTCGATCCGCAACTTGCGGGTGGTGTCGATGCGGAAGACGCTGACCCGCTGCGTACCGTCGATCGTCTGGTTGATCAACAGGTAGGTGGCGTCCTGGTCGGCCGCCTGCTCGCGGGCCGCCTCCTCGGTGGCGTAGATGCCGACCTCGGCGACGATCCGGTACGGCGCCGGCAGCGCCGCCACCGACTCCTTGGCGATCTCGACGACGATCGGCATGATCGCCTCCTCGAAGGCGGCCATCCGTTCGTCGTCGCCGCAGCCGGCGACGGCGGTCACCGTGACGACGGCCGCGACGAGCCCGGCCACCGCCCGGACCCACCGGCCCGACCCGTTACCTCCGTACGGCCGTGATCGTCCCGTTCGCTGCACGCGCACCTACCGCCTCTCCGACCACACCGGCACCGACCTGCCGGTTTGCTGATCATGGTGAGGTGGTCGTGCAAGGTCAACGCCCGGTCGGGCTCAGCCGGACGACATCGCGATGTCGAGAGCCGCCGACCGGACATCGGGCACCGGATGGCGGCGCAGCCGGTGCAGCGACGACCGCCACGGCGGCGACCAGCCGTACCGGTCACCGGCCCGGACCAGCGCCACCGCGAACAGCCCGGCGGCCAGGTCACCCCGGTCGGCCAGCGCCCCGGCAACGGTCGTCAGCACCGCCGGATCCCAACTGCCGTCGGCGCGGCGGACCTCGTCGGTCAGCGTCTCGGCGAGCCGACCGGCCAGCACCGGCCGGTCGGCGACCAGGTCGGCGAGCGCGGCCAACTCGGCCACGACCGGGGTCGCGGTCGGTGCGGCCAGCGGCACCAGGTGGGCGAGCAGCCGGGCCGCCTGTGGGATCAGATCGGCAAACCCGACGAGGGTACGCGCGGCGGCCCGCACCGCCGCCCGGTCGGTGTCCGGGTCGGCGTCGCGGCACCAGCGCACCGTCGCGTCGACGAGTCGGTCGAGGCGGCGGCGGGCCGGCCGGTCCCCCGCCGGGTCGCCCGGCCGGTCGTCGGACCGGTCCAGCCGGGCCAGCGCGTCAACCCCGACCACCAGCGGCGACCGGTCGACCGGCGGCGGCGACCCATCAGCTGCCGACGGCGATCCATCCGCTGCCGCTGCCGCCGCCGGTTCGTCGAGCAGCCGGGTCACCACCCGCATCGCCGACGCCCACCGGTACGGGTCGGCCAGGTCGGTCAGCGCGGCGACGGTCAACCCGGTCAACTCGGGTGCCCAGCGGGCCCAGGCCGGCAACGCAATCCAGGCCAGCCGGGCCGCTTCCGGGTCCGGGTTGCCGGTGGCGGCCACGACCAGGGCGGCGTACCGGGGGCGGTCCGGCTCGGCGATGGTCGACGGCGGCGCGTCCAGCAGCGCCGTCACCTCGGCCCGCGACGGTGTCGGCGAGTCGGCCACGTCAGCGACACCAACGCGGCCAGCGGTACCAGCCGCGTCAGCGGTACCGGCCGCCCCGGCCAGGATCGTCCAACTGGCCGGCACGTCGGGTCGCTGCCGGGCGGCGGCGACGGCGGCGGCCCGCACGTCGGGGTGCTGGTCCTCCCGCTGGTACGCCGCGGTGACCACGTCGAACGCCTCCGGTGGGCCGTACCGGGCGAGCAGCCGCAGCGACTGCTTGCGGCTGGTCACCTTGCCGGCGCCGAGCGCGACGTCGGTCAGGGTGGCGACCAGCGTCGACGGTGCGACGAGCCGGGCGGTACGGCCGGCCGCGTAGACGGCGACGCGGGCCCGGTCGTCGTCGACGTGCCGCAGCAGCACTGGCAACGCCTCGTCCGGCCGGTCGGTCCAGGCCAGCGCGGCCAGCGCCGCCTCGGCGAGGGTGACGTCCGCCGCGTAGAGGTACCGGGTGACGACCGCCCAGCCGGCACCGGGCACCGGGGCGACGGAGCTGATCGCCCGTACCCGGTGATGTTTGGCCATGCTCCGGTCGGCGGCGATCGACGCCAACAGGTCGGCGTACGCCCGCTGGTGGCGGGGCAGCCACCGGTCGACCCGGTGCGCCGGGCCGGGCACCCAGCCGGCACCGGCGGACAGAAACTTGCCGGCCCGCTTACCGGGCGGCGTGGTGAACACTTCGTCAAGCAGGTCGGTGCGGCGGGCGCAGATCGTCTGCCACACCTCGTGAATCTCTACCGTGGACGCATCGACGGCGAGGACCTCGCCGACCCGGTCGGCCCGGGTCGCCGGGTCGGCCAGCCACAGCGTCACCGCCCGGCGGAACACCGACGACACCACGCCAGGATGGATCGCCTTGCGCAGCAGCCGCTGCAGGTGCGGCAGCCGCCAGGCCCGCCGGCCCAGCGACCAGGCGACGGCGAACAGCGGCTCGTACCGGTCCCGGGCCGCCGCGCCCTCGATCCACGGCGCGATCCGGGTGAACAGGTCGTGCTCCTGACCCCGGCGCAGCACCTGGTCGAGTCGGCCGAGGAACGGCAACTGCCGGCCGTCGTACAGCGTGTCGAAGGTCTGCATCGCCCAGCCGACCAGCGCCGGGTCGGCCACGTGCCGGCGCAGCACCTGCCCGGCCAGCCCACCGATCGCGGTCAGGCTGGCCGGCGAGGTGTCCCGGGCGGCCACCGCCTGGGTGACGACGTCGGTCAGCGCCGGCACCATCGCCGGGGTGAGCAGACCGGCCACCTGCGACAACGCGGTGAACGCGCGGGCGCGTACCGGATCCTGGTCGTTGCGCAGCCGGCGCAGTTGTTCGACGGCGGCGACGACGGCCGCCGGGTCACCGCTGCGCCCGGCGGCGGCCAGCAGCAGCGTGTAGCCGGTGCCCCGGGCGGTGGCATCGGCGCGCCGGGCCGCCGCGACCAGCGCCGACTCGGCCTCGGCCCAGGGCAGGAACGCGGTGTACGTCAGCGTCAGGTCCTCGCTGGCCCGGACCCGGTCGACGTGGAGCATCCGACGGGCCTCCCGGTGCCGCCAGCGACGGGGCAGCACGGCCAGCAGCTGCTCCGACAGCAGCAGCTTGGTGGTGTCCACATGAGCCGTCACCGCGTCGTACAGTTCGCCCCGGCGGGCCGGGGCGAGCGCGGCGAGCAGCCGGGCGAAGGTGTGGTCGGTGCCGCGCAGCCGAACCCCGAGCGGCACCAGGTCGGCCAGGTCGGCGTCGCGCAGCCGGTACAGCAACCCGGACGGCAACGGCTGGCGGCGCAGCCAGCCGGCCCGGGCCGGGGCGGTGAGCAGCCGCAGGGTCCGCGTCGGATCGGCACCGGCCAGCACGCCGTACGCGGTCAGCTCGCCGGGCAGGCGGGTCGTCGGGGCGTACCGCTCCAGCAGGTCGAACACCCGCGTCGGATGCTGCTGCGCGGTGTGCAGCACCGCACGGCCCCACTCGGACCACCAGGTCTCGCGGGCGACGCCGGACCGGCCGGCGAGCTGCGTGTCGGCGAAGTCGAGCAGCACGGTGGGGTGCCGGCGGGCCAGCGCGGTGCCGCCGGCGACGGCGTACGACAGCGGAGGCAGCAGCCGGGCGACGGTCTCCGGGCCGCAGGCCGGCAGCAGGACCGCAGCCTCGGTGTCGCCGAACCGGGCGCGGACCGGGTCGATCAGCGCGTCGGCGAGGTCGGCGCGGCGGGCGGCGCGCAGCGTCCGGTACGCGGTGCGCCGCAGGTCGAACGGGGCGTCGTGCAGCAGCGCCGCCGCCTCGTCGGGGTCCGCCCAGCCGGAGCGCAGGTACGCGGTGACCGCGACCGCCCGCAACCGCCGGTCCGGGTCGGCGAAGCCGGCGCGCACCGTCGCCTGGTCGCCGACGATCACCGCCATGGTGAGGCCGAGGAACCGCTGGTAGGAGTCGCCGGCCGCCAGCTCGGCGAGCACGGCGGGCAGGTGCCCGGTGGCGGCCAGTCGGCGGGTGTGCCCGGCCAGGGCGGTCATCCGGGCGTGGTGGGTCAGCGGTTCGAGGGCGGCGAGCAATTCGGCGGCAGGGTGCGGCACCGCATGATCGTCTCAGCCGCCGGCAACCGGATATCCGCTCCGGCAGACGAGCCGACAGACGAGCCGACGCGACACCGTCCAGCGGGCGAGCAGATGAAAGCTGGAAATCGTTGTGACGGCCACCAGGAGGCCGAACATCGCCACCGTCATCGCCCAGCGACCTGCGCTGCGGTCGGCCGGTAGTGGGCCGTACCAGCCGCGCGGGTCCACCCACATGGTCAACTGGTCACCGTCGCGGCGTACCCCGATGTCGTGCCGGTACTGCCAGCCGAGGTCCGCTTCGGTGTCCAACCGCGCCAGCCGGTACCGTTCGGTTTCACTGCCGCGCCAGGTGTCGGTCACGACGACCGGTGTCCGTTCACCCGCGAGGTGCAGATAGACCGGGCCGAGCCCGACGAAGACCGCCCAGCCGAGCAGTACGACAGCGACGAACGCGACCCGTGACGGCACCGAAGCCGGAAGGCGAATGGCCCGGACGACGAGCAGTCCCAGCGCCAGACTGCCGCCGACGAGAGCGGCACCGAGATAGATGCCCCAGTACTGGCCATTGTGGTACAGCGAGCCGCTGTGAACGCAGAGGAGCAGCCAGCCGAGCACAGCGGCAACGGTACTCATCCGCTGGGCGACAGTTCGCCGTCCGATCGCTCGTATCCGGGACACCCGGCCGACGGTAACGCCCGCCCGCATCCCTGCCGGGCGCACCGCACCACGGGACCGGTCCGACAGATTACGGCTTGATCCACTTCGCGTCAGCAGACAGCGGCACGGCGTGTCGCGTCGATCGGCCGAAGTGGATCAACCGCTGGCTGTCCGGTGTCGGCGGCGAACCATTGGCCGTACCCGGGCGGTTGTCTGAAATCTGTCTACCGGTTCGGTGCGGCTGGCCAGTCGGGTCGGATATGTTTGCCGGCTGCCCTCGGCGCAGCGGTGGGCCGGCATCCACGGTCCGCCTGTCCGTCCGTGTCTTAAGTACAGGCACCGGAATGACAGAGGGGAACGGATGAGCAGCCCATCTCCAGCGAGCGGCAAGAGCCGGCACTGGGTGGCGATAGAGACCGGAGCCAATCAGGCGTACGTGTTCGCCAGCAACAAACAAGCGGTGAACGTCGGAGCCAGCGAATTGATCTTCCGGAGCGGCACCGAGTGGGTGAGGACCGCCGTCGACAAAATCAACGATGAGCGTACGGAACCCGTCGTCGAGATCGTGGTGGCCGCCTCCGGCAAAGCGCTGCTGCTCGCCGACGACGAGGACGCCGGCAGGAGGGTCATCCGGGCGGTGACCCGCCGTGCTCTCGACGAGGCACCCGGCCTGGAAATCTGGGGCACGGTGGACCCAGGCCCGGACCCGGGCCCGGACCCGGTCGCCGACGACGCCGACCTGGGCCCGGCGCTGACTCGGGCGTACCAGCGGCAGGCGGCGTGGCGCAGCCGCCGCCCGTCGCCGCTGCTGCGGCACCCGACGCTGCCGTTCACCCGGCCCTGCCACTACTCGGGGCAGCCGTCGACCGCGATGGGCGAGGAAGGTGGCACCCCCTACCCGAGGGCGGCCAGCGTCGACGCGGCCTGGCGGCGACGCAACGCAGGCCGGGACCGGATGGCTGGGAAACTCGGCAACGAGGCGGTCGTTGACGCCGCCAAGCTGGCCGACGGGGTGAGCCACGCCGGCTGGGTGGCGGTGATGCACGCCGACGGCAACGGCATCGGCGGTGTGTTCCGCAGCATCGCCGACTCCTACGCCGGCCGGGAGTTCCTGGACAACCTGGGTGCTTTCAGCCGGGCGCTCGACGAGGTGACGGTCGCCGCCCTTCGGTACGCCGTCGACCAGGTCACCAACCGGACCGGCTGGCTGCTGCCGCTGGTCGTCGGCGGCGACGACGTGACCGTCGTGATGGACGCCCGGCCGGCGTTCGAGGTGACCGCGACCTTCGTGGAGCAGTTCGCGCGGACCGCCGCCGCGCATCCGGTCGTCGCGCGGGTGCTGACCGACGTCGGGCACCCGGGACTGACCGCGTGCGCCGGGATCGCGTACGTCAAACCGCACTACCCGTTCAGTGAGGCGTACGAGCTGGCCGAGCAGTTGTGCGGTTCCGCCAAGCAGGTCAAACAGGTCGATCCCAGTTGCGGCGCGCTGGACTTCCATGTGCTGCACGACTCGGTCGGGCGGAGTCTGGACCGGATCCGGATGCCACTGACCGTGCAGGATGGCGGCAGCGACAGGGGCGAGTCGCGGCTGTGGCCCGGCCCGGTGGTGATCGGCGCGCCGCAGCCGGGTGGCTGGGCTGCGGCGCACGACGTCACCCGGCTGCGGGAGGTGGTCGAGGCGCTGGGCGGCGGGCGCGGCGAGGACGACCCGCCCGTACTGGCCCGTGGTGCCCTGCACCGGTTGCGCCAGGCGCTGCTCACCGGCCGTACCGAAGCGGTCCGGGCCAGCGACCAGGTCAGCGTCTGGGCGGCCGACCCGGCCGCAGCCCGGTCCTTCCTGGACGAACATTTGCTGGTCGCGGAGCCGTCGGTGGATCGCCCGGTCTCGTTCAGCCGGATCCTCGGCGCGGTCGACCTGATCGACATGGCGGCCGGCACCGCACCGCACGCCGGCCGGGAGCCCCGCCGGTCCGGCGACGGCGACGGCGACCCACGGGTACGGCAGGAGGTGGCGGCCTGATGGGCGGCCCGGAATCGATCCACCACACCGGCGGTCTACGCAACGGCCGACCGTTCCCGGTCGAGGTGACGTTTCTCAGCGACTGGGCGTGCGGCACCGGCACGTCCCGGCACGGCGCGGTGGACCGCGAGGTGCAGCGCGACGCCGACGGGTTGCCGATGCTACGCGGCAAAGCACTCACGGCGGTGCTGCGCGACGCGGCGGAGACCGTCGCCGTCGGGCTGGACGACGGCGCGACCGACGGCATCTGGTACGCCTGGGTGGAGGCGGTGTTCGGCAGCCAGCCGGGCGCGTCGTCGCGGCAGCGCCTCGACCCCGCAGGGCAGTTCCGGCCGCAGCCACGCATCAGCCCGGTCCCGGCGGCCCTGCAGGGGCGGCCGCTGCACCTGCCCGGTCCGGTACGGGCGGCGATCGCCGCACTCGACGAACGCAGCCGGGTGCTGGCCCGGGAGGCGGCTGTGCTGCTGCGCCCCGGCGTGCAGATCGACGTCGACCGGCACACCGCCGCCGACGACACGTTGCGCGTCGAGGAGCGGGCGGCGGTCGGGTTGACGGTGACCGCCGACTGGCAGCTGACCTTCCCGGGGCTCGCCGTCGACGTGCCGGTGCCGTGGGAGGCGGAGCTGCTGCTGCGGGCCGCGGCCCGGCTGGTTGACGCGATCGGCGGCAAGCGTCGTCGGGGTGCCGGCCGCTGCCGGGTGACCATCGCCGGTGACGGCGCGGACGGCCAGCCGGCCGGTTCTCCGCTGGATGCGCTGCTGGAACGGGTCGATGATGCCCGGTCCCCAGCCGAGGTGGTGCCGTCGGCCGTCGTCGACCCAGCCGCCGCGACCCTGGGTGCCCGTACGTCCGATCCGCCGGTGCACCGGCACGATCTGCGGATCACCGCGTTGACTCCGCTGCTGGTGGCCCGAGGGGTGCTCGGCAACCTGGTGCTGACCGAACGGTTCGTGCCGGGCACCTCCCTGCTGCCGATGGCGGCGAAGGCACTCGGCGGGCAGGCGACCGAGCTGATCACCGGCGGCCGGATGGTGGTCACCAACGCCACCGTCGAGATCGCCGGCGAACGGTCGCTGCCGATGCCGCGTGCCCTGCACCGGCCCAAGGACACCGACCAGCACCAGCAGTTGGTCAACCTGCTCCGACCACGCGCCGACGACAGTCAGCGACTGCGGCCGATGGTCGGCTTCTGCGTCGCCGACGGCGCGGGTGGCATCCGCATCGCGGAGGTGGACCTGGTGACGCAGGCGCACGCCGTCGTCGACGACGGACAGCAACGGCCAACCGAGGACTCCGGCGGTCTGTTCGTCTACGAGGCGATCGCCGCCGGCACGGCGCTGCGCTGCGAGTTGTGGTTGCCGGCCGACGCTGACCTGGACACCGACTGGCTGGACGGGGAGCACGCGATCGGACGGTCCCGTAAGGACGACTACGGGCGGGTCAGGGTCGACGTACTGGCCCCGGGCACACCGGCCCTGGTCGCGCGGGGCACCGTGAGCGACAGCCGGCAACTGGTCGTCTGGCTGCTGTCGGATCTGTTGCTGCGGGGGCCGGCCGGTGAGCCGGTGACCGACCCGCAGGCGCTGGCGGCCACGCTCGCCGAAGCACTGCGGGTGGACCTGGCGTTGCCCGACGACAGTCCCGACCGCCTGCCGGTGGGTTTCCTCACCACCCGCCGGGTCGAGTCGTGGCAGCGCCGCTGGTCGATGCCGCGACCGTCGCTGACCGGGCTGGCGGCCGGCAGCGTCGTCCGGTTCGACATGATCGGCGTCCCCGACGAGGAGGCGTTGCGCCGGATCGAGGCGACCGGGATCGGGGAACGCACCGCCGAAGGCTACGGCCGGTTGGCGCTGCAACCCGTACTGCTCGACCGGACGACCGTCGCGGTGGCGACGGATCCGGCGGACGAGGCCCGCTCCGCCGGCCGGCGGACGCCCGCCGACCCGCACACGCGCGCTGGTCAGGCCACGCCCGCCGGGCGCGCTGGCGACACGCCGGCGCTGGTCACCGAGCTGGTCCGTCGCGGCTGGCGGCGGGAACTGCACCGGACCGCGGCCGTACGGGTGGCCGACGACGCGCTACGCGACCTGCTGGTGCCGCCGGACGTGTCGATGGCGCAGCTCGGTGCGCTGCGTACCCTCGCCGACCGGCTCACCGCCGGCGACGACCCAGCCCAGGTGCGCGGCTGGATCGCGGCGACCCGCCGCAACCGGCCGCGCCGGGAATCCTGGGGCGCGAAACGACTCGACCTGCTGGACCGGTTGGCATCCGGCGACGAGGTGCTCTGGTCTCATCTGGGGGTCCGTCCGCCTGCCGACGTCGCTGACGAACTGCACCGGCCGGCGGCCGGCTGGCTGCTCGCCGAGGTGGTCCGGGCCGCCGTCGAGCGGCGCCGCAGCACCCGGGGGCAGGACCATCCCACCGCCAACCACCACGAGGGGGTGCCGGCATGAGTCGCCGAGTGATCAGGCGGTGGGAGCTGACCGGCTCCCTGATGACGCAGGCGCCGCTGCACATCGGCGGCCTGGACGCCGGACCGGCGCAGCTGGTCCAGGCCCGCGACGGCGCGGACCGGCCACTGCTGCCGGGCACCGCGCTGGCCGGGGTGATCCGCTCCGCGCTGCGCGCCGACGGCGTACCCGACCATCGATTGTGGGGGCTGCCGCCGGAGCGTGACGGCACCGGCGGAGAAGCTTCCTGGGTCCGGGTCGACGACGCCCCCGCCGTTGGCACGCCGTACGTCGAGGTACGCGACCACGTGTCGATCGACCGGGTGCACGGGGTGGCCGCCCGGGGGCATCTGTTCAGCCGCGAGGTGCTGGCCGCCGGCACCCGGTTCGCCTTCCGGATGGTGGTCGACGCGCCGGAGGGCGCCGACGCCGCCACGGCGGAGGATCTGGTCGACGCCGTCGCGGCGCGGTTACGCGGCCCGGGGATCAGCGTCGGCGCGGCCGTCACCCGTGGGCTCGGTCTGGTCCGGCTGGTCAACGCCGTACTGCGAGAATCGGATCTGGCCAGCCGGGCCGGCATGCTCGCCGCGCTGCGTACCGGCGGGGAGCCGGTCGACCTGCCGGCCGCCGACCCGGACGAGGTGCCGCCCGGGGTGCTGCGGATCGTCGTACCGTGGCGTCCGCGCGGGCCGCTGGCGGTGCAGGTCAGTTCGGACGGTGACGTGGTCAGCGCGTTCCCGCTGACCGGACGCGACGGGGAGCACACCCGCCTGGAGCTGCCGGGCAGCTCGATCAAGGGGGTGCTGCGCAGCCACGCCGAACGGATCACCCGTACGGTGACCGGTGCTCCCACCCCGGAGAAGTTTCTCGATCAAATGCGGGCCGACGGGCTGGGGCCGGTGGCGGCGCTGTTCGGCACCGCCGCCGCCCGCGCCAGCGACGATCCGACGCTGCCGGCCGGCCGGCGGGGTGCCCTGCAGGTATCCACCTGCGTCAGCACCGCCGCTATGCCAGCAGCCCAGTGGGAGGCGGTCCGGCTGCTGCAGCGACGTCTCGCCGACACCGTCGACCACGACGGATCCCAGCCGCCTGACGACGACGGCTCCGATCCACCCGGCGACGACGGGCCGGGACGCACGGCCGATCAGGTACGGGCCGCGTTGGGCACGCTGCAACGCGCGGTCGACGAGCTGAACGACACCATCGACGGGATCCGGTTCATCATCGCCCATCACGTGGCGGTGGACCGCTGGACCGGCGGCGCGGCCGACTCGTTGCTGTTCGCGACGGTCCAGCCGCATGCCACCGACGCGGGCGCGGGAGCGTGGCAGCCGATCACGCTCGACCTGGCGATGGACCGGCTCGACCAGGATCCGACGACGACCAGCGCCACCGCCGACGACGACCGACGGGCGGCGGTGGCGTTGCTGCTGCTGGTGCTGCGGGACCTCTGCGACGGCTGGATCGGCTTCGGCCACGGCACCACCCGCGGCTCAGGCGGGGTCCGGGTCGACCCGGCCGCGGTGACGTTCCGGGTCGGCCCACGGGCCGGCTGGTGCACCACGCTGGACGGCCGGTCGTTGGCCGACGTGTTGACCGACGACGAGGTGACCGCGCCGTTGACGGCGGCGTGGCTGGCGACGGCAGGAGGGCACGGATGAGCACCGTCGGAAGGGTCGTCGCTGACCGGGGGCACGGCCCGGTCGGCCCGGCCCTGAAGGACTTCGCCAGCGGCGGTACGGCGGGGGTCGGGTTCTGCTACCGGCCGGCCGACGTGCGCTGGTTCCGGTTCGGCGTCGACGGGGTGCCGACCGGCCCCGACGGGGCGGCACTGGACCTGATTGGGGTGTTCGAGCTGCGGGCGTTCACCGCCGCCGAGGAGCTGCGCTGGCGGCACGTCTCCGGTGGGTCCGGCTCCGCGACCGGTGTCGGTGGCGACGGGCTGGCGGAACATCAGCGGCTGCTGTGGGGCGCGGTCGTCGGCCCGGCTCCCGGGGCGGGCTGGGTGGCGTTGCACGACGCCCGGATCGGGGTGCTGCACGTGCCGGTCGACGGCCCGGCTCCCGCCGACGGCCATCTCGTGTGGCTGCGGGTCGTCGAGTACGTCGAGGAGGACCGGCACGGCAACGTCGCCGTGGTCGACGAACGGCTTGTCGGGCTGACCGCCAGCCCACACCCCAACGCGGACCAGGAGGAAAAGCCCGATGAGTGACCAGCGCCTGCCGATCGACGCCGCCGGTCCGATCAAGTTGGACGATACGGATGGGCACTTCCTCAATCCGTACGGCTTCGTGTCCATCCCGGACCGTGAGAACCTGCCGACGGAGTTGGCCGACGCGCCGCCCGCCGGCCACGATCGCTACGACCTGGACCGGTGGACCGGCACGATCGGGATGCGGGTCACCACCCGTACCCCGATGTTGATCCCGGACCACGGGCGGCGCGCGGCCGACGGCGACCGCCCCGACGCGCCGCTGCCGGTACGGGTCGACCACGCCGGCCGGCCGCAGCTGGCCGGCTCGGCGGTCAAAGGAGCGCTGCGGTCGGCGTACGAGGCGATCACCAACTCCCGGTTCGGCGTGTTCACCGGCCACGACCAGCAGTTGGCGATCCGGGCGACCACCGATCACGCGCTGCGGGCACGGCCCGCCGTGGTGACGAAGGTCAACAGCGAAGGCGGCGCCGAGGTACGTCTGGTCACCTCCCTGGATCCCCGGGACTGGCAGGGCGAACAGTTGAGAAAGCCGGTGCAGACCGCCGTGTGGGTGCCCCGGGAGCTGCCGTGCGAGTGCACCGGCGGGTGCAGCGGCCGGGTCGGCCATGGTGCCGCCGGTGAGCAGGCATCGGCGCGCAGCCCCGAGTTCGAGGCGTGGATCTACTTCGCCACGCTCGGTGTCTTTCCGCTATGGCGGGTCGCGATGTACGCCCGACCAGGTCAACTGTGCGACGAGTCGACGGCACTTCTGCGTCGCGACGCCGACCGCAGGGACGAACGCGACCGGGCGAGACAGCGAGCCGCGGAGGCGGCCAGGCGGGGGCGCAACAGCCGCAACACCGGACTGGTCGTCACCGACCATCCGCTGGTGCGGGTCCGGGGCCGGCTGCACGCCACCGGCAGCACCTTCCCGGCGGGCGGCGCACGCAAGAGGTTCGAGCGGTTCGTGGTCACGAAGGTCATCACCGGCCCGGCCACGCTCCGGTCCACGACCCGGACGGTCAGCAAGGGTCTGGTCGACGGCTGGCGGGCAGTGATCGACTCCTACCAGCGTGCCCACGAGTCGGAGCGCAACCTGAAGGGCAACTACGGCAGCTACGTGTGGGACGCGAAGCGGTGGCGGTCGCTGCATGTCGGTGACACGCTCTACGTCGAGCTGGACCGGGGTACGCCGATCGGGTTGTATCCAGCGATGATCGGTCGGGTGCCGTTCCCCGGTGCACCGTCGGCCAGCCTTCCGGACACGCACCGGCCGGCGGTGAAGCGGACCGCGCTCTCCCCCGCCGACCGGGTGTTCGGTTGGGTCCGCCAAGGCGACGACGACACTGGCACCGCTACCGGCGCCCATCGGGGGCATCTACGGGTGCTGCCACCAGACGGTACCGGGGTGCCCGGAAAAGACCGGATCCAACAGTTGGCCAGACCGCTGAAGCTGGTCACCCTGAACGGGCCGAAACCGGCGCAGTTTCTGTTCTACCTGGGTGACGCCGACGGCGCACCGTTGGAAGGTCCAGCAAGGCGCGCCGAGCACGGCTACCCGGACCGCGAAGGCATCCGGCGGGTTCGGGGTCGCAAGGTCTACCTCACCCACGCCGAGGTGCTGGAGAACGAATCGGCTTCACCTCCATACTGGACACCGCCGGTCGCGGGCGGCCGGCCGGAACCGCTGCCGGTCGACGGACGGCCCCGCTTCCGGGAGTACGTCCGCCCACCGGCGGACGCCGACGCGAACGACAACGCCGAGGTCACTACGTCGGTGTCGAGCTGGGTGAAGCCGCAGACCAGCTTCTGCCTCAGCATCCAGGTCGACAATCTCACCGGCACCGAGTTGGGGGCCCTGCTGTGGCTACTGTCGCTGCCCGACAGCGCCTGCCTCAAACTGGGGCTGGGCAAACCGTTGGGGTTCGGCGCGGTACGGGTCGAGATCAACTGGGACGACACCCGGTTGTTCACCGGCGACCGGCTGTCGGACCGCTACCGCAGCCTATCGCTGGCTCCCCCAACGGCCGACCCGGACCTGACCGCGGCCCGCCGGCTCGTCGTCGAATACGACGACCTGCTGCGGGAGCACCTGCCGCAGGTGCGGGAGGAGTTCCTCAACGCCGCGTACGGGTTCGTCGGCGCCCCGGTGCACTACCCGCGCATGGCGGACCGCTCACCGCCGGGCGTGCCGGCCGCACCCCGTAACACCACCTACGACTGGTGGGTGGCCAACGACAAGGTCGGCAACCGGCCGGGGTCGGTCTACGGCCGGCGGCTGTCCCTGGGCGAGCTGTCCGATCCAGGTTCGCTACCGCTGCCGTACGACCCGACCGACCGACGGCCAGGAGATCCGACTGGCAACCGGCCGGGTCCACGCGGTCGCCAGCCGGGTGGACCAGCCAACGGCCACAACAGGCACGGCCGCCGCCATGACGGCGGCCGGCGCAACGGTCGCGACGACCGACGTCGCTGAGCGGGAGCCGGCGCACAGGCCGCCGGGCTCCGGTGGAGGTCCCGCTACCGGAGCCCGGCCCCGGCCCGTCCTGACTGGGCGGCGTCGCGCGACCGGCGGGCCTGTTCGGCGTCGCGCAGCCGCCGTACGTCGGTGCGCAGCCCGTCGAGCAGGTCGACCAGCCGGGGGCCGTCGCCGGGCCGGTCACCGAGTACGTCCCGGACCGCGCCGGCCATCGCGGTGAGCAGACCGCTCACGGTGTGCTGCGCCTCCTGGGACCGCTGCCGGATCAGGTTGGCCAGCGCCCTCGCGTCGAACGGGCCGCCGCCATGGGTGATCGTCAACCGGTTGCGGACCTCGAACATCGGCCGCAGCAACTTCAGCCGGACCCCGGCCTTGAGCTGCTCATTGTCCAGGGAGTGCTCGAAGCTGGCGCAGGCGCCGACGACGGCGCGCATCCCGGTGGCGGTGTCGGTGTCGACGCCGGGCAGCGCCGCCCACACGTCGATCCGTTCGGCGATCATCCGGATGGTGAGATCCTCGGTGGCGGTGGCCGTCGCCTGGACCTGCGCCGGCCAGCTGCGCAGCCGCGCCCTGGCGCAGCGCAGCGCGTCGGACAGGCCCAACGCGCGGGCGCTCAGCGGCGCTCCCCCGGCGAGGGTGCCGAGCAGCCGGGCGGCGGTGTCGAGTTCGGCGATGTCCAGGGCGTGGCCGGCGGCGGTGAGGATGGCCTGGTCGGTGCCGAACCGCAGCGGCAGCCGGTGGGTGCCGGCGGTGAGCACGTCCCAGTCGCCGGTGACGAGTTGCCGCAGGAACAGCGGGACGCCCCGGACGGCGGCGGCCCGCTGCGCGGCGGCGAGCACCGTCAGCACGTGTTCCTTCGGGCCGGTGGGGATCAGCACGATCGCCCCGACGTCCTCGCCGAGATGCCGGCGCAGCAGCTCGGCGGCGGTCTGCTCGGTGAAGGCGGCCGGGTCGTCGGCGGCGGTGCCGACGTCGGCGACCGGGGCGGCGACGGCGGTGTGCCCGGCGGCCCGCAGCCGGCCGGCGACCGCCTCGGCGTGCGGGTAGGTGCGTGACGCGGTGCCGAGGACGATGGCCCGCACCGGCACCGGATGGCCGGCCGGCACCCCGAGGTAGGTGCGGACCGCCGGGTCGAGGTCGTCACGCCGGTCGCGGTCGACGGCGGCCGCCGCGACCTGTTCGACGATGAACGCGCTGCCGTCGCGGGGCGGGTCACCGAGGACGGTGAGGTAGCAGACGGTGTCGCCGGGCACCAGGGTCACCGGCCCGAGTCCGGGCGGGGCCGGCGAGGCGTCGGGGCGGGTGGCGTCGTACGCGGCGAGGTGTTCGCGCAGCGCGGCGAGCATCTCCGGCTGCGGCGGCGCAAGTTCGTGGGCGCTGGCCTTGCCCATCTCGTTGAGCTGCTCCACGACCGGGAAGGTGAGCCACTGGCCGCTGGGGGCGGCTTTGGCGGCGAGCACGTCAGGGTCCTGCTTTTCCTCGCGGACGGTCCGCAGCATCTCGCCGAGGGTGGCGATCCGCCGCCCGTTGCGCCGCCGCGCCCAGTCGAGCAGGTCGACCGGGCTGCCGTCGTGTTCGCGCATCTCCTGGTAGCGGTAGACGACGTAGACGCGGACCGCGAACCCGCTGCTGCCGTCGCCGCGCATCAACGCGGCGGCCATCGCGGCGCGGACCCGGTCGGCGGTCGGCGCGGTGTACGCCTGGCCGTACTGGTCGGCTTCGTCGTCGATGATCCGCCGCTGCTCGGCGGTGAGGGCGAGTTGGCCGCTGTCGGCGAGGTCGCGGAGCAGGTCGTGGTAGCGCCAGCGGCGCAGCAGCGGCACGACTGGGTCGACGGGCAGGTCGGCGGTGGGGTCGTAGACGGCATGCCGGGGTGCGGTGGTCGGCCCGATGCGGATCAGCGACCAGGGAAGCCCGGAGGCGATGACGGCGTCGAGCGCGCCGAGGGCGGACTGGGTGGCGCCGCTGCCCCAGACGACGTACGCCCGGTCGGGGCCGGCCCCGGCGGCGGTGCCGGTGTCGGTGCGGTCGTCGAGGACGCGGGTGACGCTGGCGGCGATGTCGGCTTCGTCGAGGCTGGCTGCCTCGGCGATCGTGACGGCGGCGACGGGTCCGCCGTACAGGTCGGGTCGGGAGCCGAGGGCGGCGGCGATCGCGGCCGCGATCGGGTGGACATGCGCGGTGCTGACCAGCACCAGGTGTACGGCGACGCCGCCGGCCGGGTCGGCCTCGGCGGTGTCGGTCCGCAGTGCGGCGAGCGCGGCGGCGAGCGGCGCGGCGTCGCCGGCGGTCTGTGCCGGGGTACGCAGCAGCAGAATCTCCGCGACGCGGTCGTCCTCGGGTGACAGGTGGCCGAGCTGGGCGAGCAGCTCGCTGGCGCCGGTCTTGTCCGGCGGTGGTACGCCCAGGTCGGCGTGGCCGACGGCGTGTAGCAGGTAGACAGCGCGAGGGGACACGGTCCGTCCTATCCCGATCACTATTCGATGATGACGTCGAGCCGGCCGACGTTACCAGCGAGTCAGCGGCCCGTCCCGCTATGTCGGGAATCCGATCATCGGCGTGTCCCGGCGGTGGGTTCCACAGTGGCGCGGTCGGCGTCGATGATGGCACGGTGACGGACGATCGCTGGGACGGACCGGGGCTGACGGTGTTCGGCTCGGCCACCGGTGGCAGCCGGGCGGGCCGAGCGGGCCGGGTCGGCGGCGGGTCTGGCGGTGACCGGGGCGGCTGGGCGGGCGGGCTGCGGGCGGCGTTGTCGGACGGGACGGCGGCGGTGGCGGTCGGCGGCGCGCTGGCCGGCGGGTTCGGTGTCGAGGCGGCCAAGTCGGTGATGGTCGGTGAGGCGGCCGGCCGGTGGTGGTTCGTGGTGGGTTGCGTGGCCGGGGTGGCGCTGCTGGTGGCCGGGTTCGGGCTGCGGGAGCGGGCGCACCGGCAGGTGCAGGTGGGGATCGTGGTGACCGCGCGCGACGTCGGGCGCGGGCTGGCCAAGGCCCGGCAGTACGAGCAGCAGGCCGAAAAGTTCAGCCGGTCGACGTGTGCGGTGACGGTGGCGACGGCGGTCACCTTGTCCGGTGATCCGGCGGTGGACAAGTCTCGGGTCGAGGAGCTGGCGGATGAGACGTTCAACGCGTTGATGCTGGCGCAGCGGCTGACGCCGGAGGCGACCCGGGTCAATCTGATCCCGACGATGCCGCTGCATCTGGCGTTCTGGTTCGGTGCCCGGCTGGGTCACACCCATTCGCGTGAGGTGCGGGTCCACGCCGTCCGCCAGGCCGACGGGTCTCCCCCGTATTTCGCGGCGACGGCGTTGCGGGCCACCGAGTCGGCGGCGGCTCCGCTGTCGGCAAGCTTGGAGACCGTCGCGGGCGGGGATCCGTCGCAGGCGGCGCTCGCGCTGGATCTGCAGGGTTTCGGGCGCCAGTTCGCCGATCCGGTACGGGAGACCTGCCGACTGCACGGCATCGGTCACCTGCTGGTGCTGCGCAGCGCGGGTTCGTTGCTGGCCGAGGACGCGGCCACCTATACCGGGGTGGTGGAGCAGGCCCGCCGGGAGTGGCTGGCCGCCGCGTTGCCGAGTGCGGCCCGCACCGGCCGGTACGCGGTGTTCCTCAGCGGCTCGGTGGCGATCTCGCTGGCGTTGGGTGCCCGTCTGGCGGCACCGGATCCGGGGCGGTGGACGGTCTTTTCGTTCGACCGGGACACCCACTCGTACCAACCGTTTCCCTTGCCGGAGCCGACCCGGTGAGCGACAATTTCCACATCGGCATGTCGGCGACTACCGGACGGGAGGTGAGACAGCTACACCGAGCCCAGCAGCCTCCATCGAGGACGGAAAGCACATCGATGTACGCAAGATTAGGTGCCGGAGTTGCGGCAAAATGTCGATTGCGACAACCTCCGACACGCCCGGGATCCGGGGGAGGTTGGCGGAAAGATC
>NZ_JBHMIN010000035.1:0-71229 GCF_048060215.1 Micromonospora sp. LOL_021
GGAAACGATCTCCTGTGTCATCGGGCTGCACTTCTACAGGATCGCCTGTGAATAGACCTCAGGGTTCTTCTGCATCGTGGCCCGGATCGGGGCCAACAGTTTCGCGGCAGCGGGCTTCACTGCCTCCGCCGGGCGGTGCTTCGGCGCGGGGAACGCGTCCTCATCGGTGCGAGCGGTCGCCGGAGACGAGCCGTGAAGCTGTTTGGAGGGTTTCTGCGTGGTCACGTGGCCGGCCTTTCAGGCACACGCGCGCGGCCGAAGCCGAAGGCCGAGACGGTCGTCTCGACCCCGCCGCCGCCCCACGGGGCGGGCATCCAATCCGTAGCCGAGCCGGATCATGTCTCCGGCTGGCACCGGGCCGGCTCGGTGTTGCTGTCCGTCCGGGGCGATGATCGGTCCGCCAACACCTTCGGTGCCGGGTTAGCCGCCTTGTAGGCGGTGCCGATCAGTTGCACAACGTCGCAGCTCAAGGTGCTGATACGCCCAGATTTCCAGTCCACCGAAGCGGTGCGTGGTCGAGACCACGAGGTCTCGACCGGAACACCATACACGACGGTGGTCCCGAGAGCGCCGCCGTCTATCGACCGCTCGCCGCTCGTCCTGATTGCCACCCTTGATCGACATTGGACAGCGGCGTGACGCACACGCATCCAGCACGTACGTTCGGCACCAGGCACCGAGCGATCACCACGCTCCGGACCGCCGATGCGCTCGCGTCCATACGGAACCCCGCGGCCCAGCGCCGGCCCGCAACTGGAGAGGCGATACGCGAACTGTCCTCGCCGCAAGCTTGACAGCCCGACGTCGCACCGGCACCCACAGCGAAAACATCAAAATCCGCCTGATTCACAACAAAATTCAGGATCACGTACAAAAATGTCGATTTGAGCGGAAGTCGCAGTGCCTGGGCAAGACCTGAGGACTAGCGGTCGTCCAATTTGCCGAGCCACCAGGCGTCGAACGTCTACCTTGCCACGAGCAGGGGTTCAGCCCTGTGCCTCGTTCGGGTCGACGACGAAGACGCCGACACCGGGTACGCCGACGACCAAGCCCTCGGCTTTGAGCGCGATCATCGCGTTGCGGACGACGATCGCCGACACGTCGTGCTCGGCACAGAGCTGCGAGGTGGACGGTAGCTTCGCTCCCGGCGGCAGCTCGCCTGTCTCGATCTGCTTGCGGATGTGGGCGGCGAGACCTACCCACTTGGCGTTCGGTGGCATGGCGGTACTCCCTGGTCAGCACCGCCATTTGATCACCTCGGCACCTACGATCGCAAGTGATAGCTTGACTGCGATAGCCTGCTATCGTAGGCTCCGATCGATCGGCTCCCTGGTCAGCAACCGGAGCTGGTTTTCCCGCAAGAAGCCCGGTCGGCCGGCGCCGCCTGTCGGTCGGCCGGGTGCGTCAACCTGCCCGCCACCTGCGACAACAGTCGACCCGCGGCGGGTGCCATCTCCACGCGTACGGGAGGCAACGTCCGGTGACACCCGACCCCCGCCCCACCCCGACCGTCCCACCACCACCCACCCGGCTGCGCCCGGCCGGCGACCAGCGTTCCGCGACCTACTACACCCGGTACGCCCGCGCTCGCGTCGTCGAGGCGCAACGCACCATCGACAGTCACACCACCTCGGCGTACACCGGCTGTTGTCTCGGCTGTGGACGGCCCGGACCGTGCGCGGACCTGGCCGAAGCCGAAGCGACGATGCACCGGTACCACCGGCTGCCGTTCCGCCGGCCCGGCGCGACCCTGCTCGACCCCGGCCGGGTCGCCGACGCCCCGGACCGGCCCCGGTTCTCCTGGCTGAGCAGGTCGGCATGAGCACCCGGGAGTACGCCGCCGACGCCGCAGCCCTGCAGGTCGCCGCCGACACGATCGGCGCGCTGCGGGCGGTCTGCCTGGCCCTGGAGACCGCCGTCACCCACGTCACCGAACAGCTCGGCGACGCCCACACCCTCGCCCCGGACGCCCGGCTCGCCGTCGACCGCTACGAGGAAGCCCTGCACCAGGCGTGGGAGGCGTACGGCGAAGTCTTCGATGCCGTCGCCGTCGCCCGGCCGCAGCTGCCGGGCAGCCGCCCGGTCGGCGTCGCCACCATCATGCGCGGCCTGCGGATCGCCCGCGAGCACGCAACCCACGCCGCCGGCACCACCGGCGACGCCCGACCCCGGGTGCTGGCCGCCGCCGACCGCCTGGCCCGCAGCGACGACCCGTACGCCCAGGCCGCCGCCGCCCGGCTGCGCACCGCCCTGGCCCGCCTCGACCAGCTCGGCGGCAGCCTCGGCGTCGGCACCGGTGCCCTCGACCGCTACTTCAACGCCCTCGCCAACGGCTACGACCCGCAGCAGCGACTGCGCCGGCTCGCCGCCCGACGCCCACTCACCGGCACCCCACCCGCCGCCGCCGACACCGACGACGGCGATCCGCCCGGCGACGGTGCCGGGTCCGCCGGGCATCAGCCACCAACCGAGGTACGCGGCCTCGCCGCCCGTACCGCCGCGTCGCTGGTCGCCGCCGGCCGGCACCACGTCAGGTTCCGCACCTTCTGGCAGCTCGTCCGCCACCACATCTGGGAAGACGCCTTCCGCACCTGGAGGAGCCGGTGACCAGCGCACCCACCGCCGCCCTGACCTACCTGGTCGCCGGGCAGACCGGCGCACACGAACGCCAACTCGCCCGCTTCGACGACGACCAGTGGCAGGAATACCTCGACCTGCTCAGCGGGCTGTTCGTGCTCACCGTGGACCGACGCTTCCGGCCCGGCGAACCGGCCGCGGTGATCCGCTTCGTCGCCAGCGTCCGGGAACGCTTCGACCCGGCCGGCACCGCCATCGACCCGACCGTGGCGGAAACCCTGATGTACGCCGCCCTCGGCCAGCACGACACCCTGCCCGCCACCGCCGAGACCATCACCACACAGACACTGCTGGTCGTCGCCCTCGTCACCGACGAAGGACTCAGCCCGGCCGGCCTGGCCGACCTGATCGACGACACCACCACGATGATCGCCGCCGAGCCGGACGACCAGCCGGCCGCCGTCACTCCGGACGGGCCGGCCGCCGTCACCCCGGACGGGCAGCCGGCCGACTAGCAGCAGCCCGACGGCCACGAGCAGCAGCCGACTGATCCGACCTGACCAGAGCGGCGATCGACGACTCGACGGCGGCGGTGTCCAGCGGCTCACCGATGGCGAAGTGTTGCAGCAGGACACCGTCGACGAAGACGGCGACCGCGTACGCCGCGCGGTCGCCGGTCAGCGGCGTCAGGATCTCGCAGAGACGGTCCCGCCAGGCGCGGGCCAGTGGCCGCAGCTCGGGGCTGCGGGCTGCGGCCAGGTAGAGCTCCAGCTCGGTCAGCGCCCGGCCCCGGTCGGCCAGGTACTCCCCGATCAGCCCGGTGAGCCGGGCCGGCAGGTCGGTGCCGTCGCCGAGCTGCTCGGCCCAGCGGCGCAACTCGGCCTCGACGTCCGTCTGGGCCTGCCGCAGCCCGGCCACAATCAGGTCGGCCAGGGTCGGAAAGTAGTAGGTGGTCGCCCCGAGCGGGACACCGGCGCGGGCGGCGACCGCCCGGTGGGTGGTCCGCCCGATGCCGACCTCGGCGACCACCTCCAGGGTGGCGGCGGCCAGCGCCCGGCGGCGACCCTCCGGATCCCGGGGCCGCACCGGACGCCGGTCCCGGCCGCTGGCCGAGCCGTGAGCCGGGCTGCTGGCCGGACGGCGGTCCGGGCTGCTGGCCGCGCTACCCGGGTCGGCGGTCAATGGGCACCGCCCAGGTTGAGCACCACCACACCAGCGATGACCAGCCCGATCCCGGTCACCTTCGCCAGAGTCAACGGCTCGCCCAGGAACGTCGCGCCGATCGCGGCGATGGCCGCCGTGCCGAGCCCGGCCCACAGCGCGTACGCGACACCGACCGGGATCGTCTTCACCGCCTGGGCGAGGCAGGCGAACGCGGTGACGTACGCCGCGACCAGGGCGAGCGTCGGCCACAGCCGGGTGAACCCGTGGGTCGACTTGAGCAGGCTCGTCCCGATCACCTCGGCGGTGATCGCGGCAGCGAGGAACACGTACGCCATGATCGTCTCCGTTCTTGTACACACGTACATGTACAAGCGTACAAGAAACGGGGTGGGCCGGCAGCGGATGTCCCCGGCCGACCACCGGGTGAGTAGCCGCCGCACCGATTTGAGCGGCGCGCTACTCACGCCAACCTCCGGGATCCGGTGCTGGACTGTGCCTGGTTTCGCCACCTTCAGCCCCACGAGGATGATCGATGTTCACCACTGCGTTAGCCCGAATCCGGAGCCTGCTGGCCGCCGGGATCGTCACCGGAGTGATCGCGACGGCGGGTGCGGTGATCCTCGTGGCGCCACCGGCCACCGCCGGCGGCCCCACCCTGGTCCCGCTCGTCACCTTCTTCAGCCCCGCCCGGGGCGACTACTTCACCACCAGCCAGTCGGCGTGGACCTGCAAGTACTTCCGCCTCACCGGCTGCACGCCCGACCCGCTCTACCACAGCGTCGGCATCCAGGGGCACGTCTTCAACCCCGACAACCCCCGGCCGGCCGGCACCACCCCGCTCTACCACTGGTGGAGCCCCGACCGCGCGGACAACTTCCTCACCACCGACCCCAACTGGGCCGGCAACGTCGGCGACCGCAAGACATCCGGCCACGAGTACACGCTGTTCCGGATCGAGGGGTACGTGCCGATCGCGCTACCGGCCGGCGGCGGGATGGCCTTCTACAGCTACTGGAACCCGGCGACCGAGGACAATGCTGCCCCGGCGACGTGGAACCGGGTCACGGGTTACAGCTCGCCCGCAGCCGGTTGGGGCCTGTACCGCCGCGAAACCGGCTACCTGCTGCCCCCGGAGTCGTCGACCCTGCGGAGATGCCAGCCGCCCATGACCACGCCGAACCACACGTCCGACCCCTGGTCCGCCGCCGGCAACCACGTGACCCCCTGGTTGGCGGCGCATGGCCTGGAGAACGGCGACGCCCTGCGCGTCGACGCGACCGGGGAGATCAGGACCGACTTCTGGGGCAACGTCAAGCCGGTGCACGGGTACTCCTGGCAGCACGCCGTACCCGGCTACCCGGCGCCCGGCGAGCCTCCCTACTCACTGATCGGCTCGGTGACGGCCGGCGCGACCTTCGTCAGCGGACGCGGATGGTACGAGGCCGGCAGCTGGTTCCCGATCGTCGGCACCCCGTCGACCTCGCCGTGCCTGCTGTACGAAGCCGCCGGGCAGGTAGGCGGCAGGTTCCAGGTCACGATCAACGACAACAACCTCAGCGACAACGGCGGGGCCGCGACCGTGACCGTACGCCAGTGGTGGTGAACCGCTGCTGGTGAGCATCCTCGACTTGAACGGGCGGCCGACTCGGCCGCCCGATCAGGCGATCAGGTGAGCAGCGGCGGCTGACCGGTGGCCTCCAGGACCGACAACCACAGATCGCCGTACGGGTCGACCTGGTTGCGGGTGCTCACCGCCAGCGGCATCGGCACATGCACGAACCTGCCCCGCCACCGACCCACCACCAGGTCGGTCCGGCCCGCCATCGCCGCGTGCACCGCCGCGTGCGCCAACCGAATACAGTAGACACTGTCGTACGGGTTCGCCGGCACCCCACGGATCGTGTAGCTCGGGTCGATGTACTTCACACTCGCCTCGCGCCCGGCGTCGGCGAAGTCCTCGACGATCCGCTGCCGCAGGTAGCGGCCGAAATCGTGCAGCCGCAGATTGCCGGAGGCGTCGTGGCCGGCGGGTTCGCCGGCCAGATGCTCCTGGCCGGCGCCCTCGGCGGCGACGACCGTCGCGTGCCCCCGGTCGGCGACCCGCCGGCGCAGATGCGCCAGGAAGCCACCCGGGCCGTCCAGGGCGAACGGCACCTCGGGCACCAGGACGAAATCGGCGTCGTGGGTGGCCAGCGCCGCATAGCAGGCGATGAAACCCGAATGCCGGCCCATCAGCTGTACGAGCCCGATGCCGCCGGGGAACGCGGTGGCTTCCACGTGCGCGGCCCGGATCACCTCGGTGGCGTGCGCGACGGCCGTCTGAAAACCAAAGCTCTGATCGATGTACGGGATGTCGTTGTCGATCGTCTTCGGCACCCCGACGACGGCGACCGGCCGGCCCCGCCGGGCGAGCACCTCGGTGATCCTCGACGCGCCGCGCATCGAACCGTCGCCACCGATCACGAACAGGATGTCGATGCCGAGCTCGTCGAGGGTGTCGGCGATCTCCTCCGGATCCTGGTTGCCCCGCGACGTACCGAGGATCGTGCCGCCGTACTCGTCGATCCGGTCGACGACGGCCGGGGTCAACGGCACCACCGGATGGCCGTGCCGGGCGACCAGCCCCTGATAGCCGTTGCGGAAGCCGACGATCTGCCGCACCCCGTAGCCGGCGGTCAACTCCAGCACCAGGGCCCGGATGACGTTGTTCAGGCCAGGGCAGAGCCCACCGCAGGTGACGATCCCGACCCGGGTCCGGGCCGGCTCGAAAAAGATCTTCTGTCGCGGTCCGCCCGGCTCCAGGCTGGGCAGCTCGTCGATGGGCAGGCCCCGGTCGGTGAGCATCCCGACGGTGTCGTCGAGCAGCACCCGGTCGGACTCGTCGACGTAGTGCCAGCTGGTGTTGCGCCCGAGCAGCAGTCGGGCGAGCGGTGAGTCGAACAGGCACCCGCCCAGCGTCCGGATCTCCAGTCGCACCGGCTCGTCGGCCATCCACCCATGGTCCCGGCCGTAGTTTTCAGCAGCGTTACCGAACTGGACCGTCGGCCGGTCGGACCACAGCGATCAGATCAGCCGGCGGGCGGAGCGATCAGGTCGTCGACGGCAAGCTCGATGCCGGCGTACGGGACCGGGATGCGCTCCCCGGGGAGGTACTCGACCCGAGTCCGGTAACCGGACGAGATCGGCCCCGTGTGCTCATAGATTGCCCGCTGGGTGACCACCCAGTAGACCGGGTAGCCCGCCTGGCCGTACAGCCTGGTCTTGACGTTGAGATCCTGGATCATCGTCTCGTCGGCGACCTCGACCACGAGCAACACGTCGACGGCGTCCCAGACCGACAACCGCGACCCGACCATCCCGATCGGACCAGCGTCGACGCGACGCACCCAGCAGTCCGGGTCGGGAAGCGACTCCCCGGTCGGCAGGGTCGCGGTCGTCACCCGCACCCCGTCTCGCGGCAGCATCGCCAGCAACTGACCGACCGTGTCACCGTGCCATGATCCGATCACCACGGGCCAGATTTCTCCTTCGACGAGCTCCACCCGGTGGTCGAACGCCCCCGCTTCCGAGGCGCGCAGAAACTCGCTCTGGCTCCATCGGTAGGCGAGCACGGGCTCGGTCATGGTGCCGATCCTACCAACCACCCGAGGACACTGACCGGCGCAGCGCGTCGCGGTTGCAGGCTGACCGCAAGGCTCTGGATGTTCGATACCTATCCAAAACCTCGGATACGGTGGTGCAATTAGTGCAGATCCAAGACCGAATCGCCTCAGAACTCGTCGAGTTGGAGGAAGACCAGCAGCAGGAGCATCGAGGCGGCGGCACCGGCGAAGCTGATCAGGAAACCCAGCTTCGGGAACCGGGGGCCGCCGTCGGTCTCCAACCGGGACCGCCCCCACTTGCTGATCACAAAGTACGCGGCGAAGAAGCCGGTCGCCGGGAAGCCGGTGCAGGACCAGATGAACTTGGTGCTGACGTCGACAGTAGCGGCGAACGGGTTCAGGAAGATGGCGAACTGCAGCGCGGCAACGACGGCGGCGAACCCCAGGTAGACGGTGACCGCCCGGGCCAGCGGTGACCAGCCAGGCAGCAGCGGCGGGCGGCCGGCGGCCTGCTCCGCCTCGGTGGCGGCGGCGTCGGCCTCGTCGAGCTGCCGGCGGGCCGCCTCCAGCTCCTGCTCCGGATCCGGTGGGAACCCGCCTGCCGCTGCCGGGTCGCCGGAGACCGGGGCGGCCGAGACCGGGCCGGTCGCGCCCGCGCCGACGCCGTACGGCTGCACCTGCCCGGCCTGCCCGGACGGCCCGACAGCCCCGGCAGGCAGCGGCACCGGTTGTTCGCCGGTGGCCAGCTCGGGGCGGCGTGGCGGCGGAGGAAGCCCGACCGGCCCCGGCATCGCCTGACCTGGCATCGCCCGCCCCGGTGGGGACGGTGGGGGCGGTGGCCACGGGACACCGGCCGGCGAGGCGCCGTACCCGCCGGACTGTCGCTGGCCCGGTGCGGAGCCGCCAGCCGCGGTCGCGGCGATCGGCGGCGGCGCGGGCGGGGCCGGCACACCGGCGGCCTGGGCGATCGCCGCCAGCCGCTGCCACTGGGCGTACAGCCGCTGGCCGAGCTGGTCGGCGTAGCCGGTGAGCCGCTGCCGGCGCGTCTGGTGCTGTGCCGAGCCGGCCTGCCCGGTGCGGTGCAGGTCGTGCAGGTGCCGGGCCAGGGCGGCGTACTCGTCGAACCCGTCGCTCACCGCGCTCAGCCCTCCTCGTCCAGCTCGCGGCCGGGCAACGCGAACGGCACGATCAGCCGGGTCCGCTGGTCGTGCCGGTCGATCAGCAGCGCCCGGTTCTGCCGCAGCCGGTACGCCAGGTCGTGGGTGCCCAGGTAGGAGCCCAGCTCACCGCCGGGCACGTTCATCGCCACCAGGCAGGCCAGGTCGTCGCGGTTGTGCGAGCCGCCCAGGTCGTCGGCGAGCCGGCGCAGCCCACGCCACCAACCCAGCAGGTGTACGCCGTGGCCGGGACCCTGACGCAGCACCACCTGCAGGTCGTCCAGCCCGGATTTGAACATGTCGTCCTTCGCGCCGAGCACCCCGGCGGCGGCGTCCATCCCGAACACCACCAGGTACGTCCGGCCGCCGTCGGCCGACGCGGCGGTGTCCGGGTTGGCCAGTCGGCGCAGCTCCTCGCGCAGCTCGGCGGCGGTCAGCCGGGTGATCGAGTGCCCGAGGGCGTGCAGCGCCTCAGCGGTTTCATCGGCGACCTCGTCGGCGGAGGCGACCAGCGGGGCGAACAGGAACCGGGCGTGGCCGGCCGGCTCCTGCCGGGCCAGGCTGACCGTGGCGGCGTGCAGCACGTCGGCTGAGTGGCCGGTGGTGCCGACCACGGCGAGGTGCCGGCCCGGGGTGGCGTCCAGCGGGAACACCGCCGACGTCAGATCCACGTCGACCTGCCGGCCGACCAGGGCGAGGGGGCGCCGCCCGCCGGGGGCCAGTGAGCGGTACGTCGGGTCGCCGTCGAGGTGCGCCGCCTCGTACCCCTTGAAGATCGCCGGTGGCCGGGAGCCGGCGGCGCGGGCCTGCCACAGCTCGTGGCGCAGCGCGGCGATCCGCCGGGCCCCGCCGTGCGCGTCCGGGAACCGGACGACCGTGTTGGCACCGGCGATGCCGGCCGAGGCGTTGACGATCGCCTGCCCGACCGGCAGCCCACCGGCGGTGTGGTTGAGCGGGTCGAGGACCCCGTTGCCGCCGGGCAGCGCCACCCGCAGCGGAAACTGGCCGAAGATCGAGTCGGTCTTGCCGTACAGGGCTTCGATGCCGGACATGCTCTGGCTGGCCAGCACCAGGTGTACGCCGTACGACCGGCCTTTGCGGGCCAGCTCCTCCAGCAGGGCGGCGGCCTCCCGGGCGACCGAGTCGTTGCCGTCGAACAGCACGTGGAACTCGTCGATCACGGCGACGGTACGCGGCGTCGGGGCACCGTCACGGGGCAGGTCGGCGAGCTTCGTCACGCCGTGGCGTTTCATCGCCGCCGCCCGCCGGTTCAGCTCGCGGCGCAGTTCGCGCAGCACGGCGACGCCGTACTCCCGGTCGGACTCGATGCCGACGGCGCGGGCGTGCGGGATCCACGACGGGTCCCGGCCGGTCGGCACGAACTCGGTGAAGCTGACGCCTTCCTTGAAGTCGAGCAGGTAGAGCGCCAGCTCGTCGGGTGGGTAGCGGGCGGCCAGGCCGTACAGCAGGTCGAGTAGGAAGACGGTCTTGCCGGAGCCGGTGCGCCCACCGACCAGCCAGTGCGGGGTGACGTCGTCGAAGGCGAGGATCGCCGGCTCCCGCCCGGCCCGGCCGACGACGGTGTGCAGGCCGGCACCGGCGGTCTCGGTCCAGATCCGGGGCGGCAGCAGGTCGGCGAAGTCGAGTGCGGAGCCGCGCCGGTGAATCTCGCCGAGCCGGTCGGCGAGGGCCTGCACGACCCGGGCCGGCGGGTCGCCGTCGAGGGCGACCGGTGCGGCCAGCCCGCTGCCGTCGGAGCTGAACGGCTGGCCGGGCGGGTCGCCGACCCAGCCCCGGTTGCCGTCGAGTCGCAGCTGGGTGGTCGGGCCGAGCATCGGCGGCTGCGCTCCGGTGCCGGTCGGCGGGTAGCCGGCGACGATCACGCAGACCCGGGCGGTGGTGCCGGCGTGGGTGAGCGCGGCGAGGCGCATCAGTTCGGCGCGGCTGTCCGGCAGCGCCGCAGCGACCACCACCAGTAGCTCCCCCGGCTGCCCGCCGGTGCGGGCCTGGGCGGCGCGTACGTGCTGGTCGGCGTCGTCGAGGCGTTCCTTGGCTTCGGCGTCGGTGGCGGCCGGTGCCGCCAGCACGCCGGCTTCGACCAGCGGGCGCAGCGGCAGGAAGGTGGCGCCCATCGAGGTGGTGTCCAGCGCGGCCACCCGTACCGTGCCGGGTGGGGCGGCGGCGAGCAGCCGTACGACCAGGCTGCGCAGCAGGGCGGCGATCCGTGGCTGGCGGGCATCGGCGTCGATGGCCAGGTGGGTGCCGGCGCCGAGCGGCACCAGCGCCGGGAATTCGACCGGGTCGCCAGTGCCGGCCAGCCCGACCGGCCGTGCCATTCCGACCCGCACCGGTGCCGGGCCGACGGCCAGGTCCTGGGTGGCGCTGGTCGCGCCGGTGGTGAGGGTTTCGCCGACGTGGCGCAGCCGTTCGGTGACGTCGCCGAGATCCGGCGGCGGTGGTGCCGGGCTGTCCGCGATGGCCGATCGCGCGGTGGTCAGATGGGTCACGGCCCGCCGGTGGGCGGCGACCGCCCGACGGTACGCGGCACCGAAGCTCATCCCACCGTCCTCAGCAGTGCCCCGCCTGCCTGCGCCAGTGCCCCGCATCGATCGTTCACCCGCACCCCACCTGCCCTCGGGTAGTCGGGAAAACACTATCCGAATCGGCTGTGGGTCGCCGACCCGGGCCGGTACGGCGATGCGCTGGCCGGTCGAGCCGGCGGGTGTCGTGACGCGAGGCATCGCGTGGCCTGGTCGCGTCGTACGGCGTCGCCTGGCGATCGACCGCAACGAGCCGGACACTGGCCGGCCTTTGGCGGCAATTCGTACGATCGCCCAGCACATCACAACTTGCCTTCTGAACACCGAAAAAGCGGAACGGTTAACAACCGTAGCATTGTTTCAAACCCTCGTTTGTCAACCCCTCAACAGTCGCGCTCCGGACACTTGCGGTAATCGCGAGGTGATCTATAGTTATGACGCCTTGCCATGAGTTGCGCCGACGAGAGCCTCTTCGGCATCGCAACACGGATAGGAGACACTCATGCCCTTGTCAGCGGCCGATCTTGCCGTGATCGACGAGACCCCGATCACGATTCGATCGACAGCTTTCCCGAACGTCTATCTCCGCCTTGATGGTCGAGGGGTCACCTCACAGACCGCGAACGGTGGCGGACTGGTGAACTGCCAGTTCAGCGCCGAGACGCCCGGACCCTACGAAAGGTTCAAGATTCGCCGACAGGCCGACGGCACGTACTCGTTCGAGTCGGCCGCCTTTCCGAACGTGTGGCTTCGAATGGACAGCCGGGGCGTGACGGCACAGACCGCAGACGGTGGCGGACTGGTCAACGCGCAGTTCAACGCCAACGGCGGTTCCGCCGAGAGGTTCCGGCTCCACCCCCACGCGGGCGACGCGTTCTCGTTCGAGTCCACCCTCACCCCAAACGTGTTTCTCCGGATGAACGGCACCGGCGTGACCACCTCCACCGACAACGGCGGCGGGCGCGTCAACTGCCAGTTCAACGCTAACGGCGGGGTCCACGAGACGTTCGTCATCTCGATGATCGATCAGCGACTCGACTTCGCCATGCAGCGCCAGGAGCAGAACATGTGGTGCTGGTCGGCGGCCACCGTGAGCCTCGCGGCCTACTACGACCCGAACACCGACTGGACCCAGTGCACCCTCGCCAACGCGGAGCTCGAGCGAAACGACTGCTGCGTGCCACCCGGCGTCGTGTCGCCCGGCAACCAGGGTCGGTGGCCGGACACGGCGTTGCAGCGGGTCGGCGTCCTGCGCCAACGCGAAAACCGTGCCTTGACCCCCGCCGAGATCGGAGCCGAGATGGCCAGCGCGGCCCCGATCGGATTGAATACCTCCTGGCGAGGCGGAGGCGGGCATATCCTGGCGATCCGCGGACGCTTTTTCCTCGATGGAGAGGAATACGTCAGCGTGGCAGACCCGTGGTACGGGGACTCTGACGTGTCGTACAACACCTTCCGCAACGCGTACCAGGGAAGCGGAACCTGGAACGTCAGTTACAAGACCCAGCGCTAGGAGATCGACATGCCACTCGAAATGCCCGAGCCACCGAGCGGCGTGCGCGACCGGATTCGGTCGAGGATGCGCACGTTCGCCGACGCCTCCAAGTTCTCCACCAAGGCGCTGCGCAACGCCCGCAAAGATCAGCTCGAGTTGTCCAACCCGCACCAGATCTATGTGCTGGGCCTCGACGACATTATCGCTGGTAATGGGCTCGACAGCGCGCAGCCGGTAGGCTGGCGGTACCTGATCGAGGAAGCTGGACAACCCATCGCCAGCGCCGAGACTGCTTCCGCGCCGGACGGTACCGAGCAGATGTCGCAGTTCACCGAGGGACCGTTCGTCGCGTCGACCAACAAGGCGCTCAAGGGTGTCCTCAAACTGGCCACGCTCAGGACCGGCCGGTACGAGCTACGTCTACTGCGGGTGCCAGCCCTGTACGTGATGGCGTTGTGGCTGCACCTTCCCCGGCGGGACCTGATCATTCCGTTGGAGCCCTCGCCGGTCGGGAAGGAAGATCGAGTGGTGCCGGCAGACGAGTTCCTGAGTGACCTGACGGAAAAGGCCCGAACCATGCTTCCCCCCGATCCGTCCGAGGCACCTGGGACGATACCTGGTTCCTGACTACGCCGAGTAACGCCTGGTCGTCCCTGGCCGCAGCCCTGTAATGGACAGCTGCGGCGCGAAGGACGCTCCGTCCGTCTCGCCGTCGACAACGGAGGTCGAGGTGGTCCGGTCCCCGCCCCATCGGAGACCGGACCACCTCCGCCGTGGCAGTCAGCTGCCCGACGGTCAGACGCCGGTGATCGAGGTGATCCAGTCGCGGCTGGCAGCGACCGAGGAGTAGTTCTGCGAGCTCGACCCGTTGGAGTTCGAGCAGACACCGACCTGTTGTCCGTTGTAGAACTGCGGACCGCCCGAGTCCCCCTGCCAGGCGATGCCGGTCACCGGGGAGCTGCGCAGCGCCGGTCCCTCGTACGCGTCCCGGCCCCGCACCGACACCACCTGCACCGAGGCTGTTTTGAGCTGCGGCGACAGGTGACAGTTGAGGCAGGTACGGCCCCAGCCGTAGATGGTGTTGGTCGAGCCGACCGGCGGGTCGCTGGTGGCGAGCGTGACGTACGTGGTGCTGATCGGTGTGCTGAGATACAGCAGCCCGACGTCGTATAGGTATCCGTACTGGGAGTAGGTCACGCTGACCGTGCTCACCTGGCCGCCGGTGGCGTGATGGACACTGCCGACCCGTACCGACATCGAGCCGCCGATGCAGTGCTCGGCGGTGAGCACCCAGCGGGAGGCGATCATCGAGCCGGAGCATCTGAACGAGCCGTCGCTGTAGACAGCGGCTGCCCAGGGCGCCGACAAGACGGTGTCGCCACCGATGATCTGCTGCGGTGCGGCAGCGGCTGTCGACGGAGTCGTGACAGCGCCGACGAGTGCCGTCACGGCCACTGCCAATAGTTGACGGAGACGCAAAATGGTGCTCCTCACTGAGCGGACACCCAGCCCTGGCGTCGCACTCATCAAAGCTCCCCGGCGAGGATCTTATCGCTGACGATATCGACAGACAAGGCGCATTCGCTTGCATAAACAGCAGCCGGCCGGGGGACCCGACCGGCATGGTCGACAACCCCGCCGCGGACGGTAGTGCCGGCGCCGAGCCCGAAATGCGCCTAGTATCCGTAATCGGAGTGTCCCGACCACCGTCGGAAGTGCGATCGATGCGACCTGGCGACAATGACGGCGCTGACGCCGACGGCAGGGAGACCGGGCACGGCAACCGCGACCATACGGAGCACGACGAGACCGAGCGCGACGACACGGAACGCGACACGATGTTGCGCCGGCTCGCCGACCGCCTCGACAAGCCGCTCGGTGTCCTCGGTGTGCTGTTCCTGCTGCTGGTGATCGGCCAGTTCGTCACCACCCATCCGCCGACGGCCGCCGTGCTGGGCGCGGCCAGCTGGGCGTTGTGGGTGGTCTTCGTCGCCGAGTTCTCGCTGCGGGCCTGGTTGGGCCGGCATCACCCGGGCCGGTTCTGGCGGCGCAACTGGTGGCAGTTGCTATTCCTGGCCGTTCCGGTGCTGCGGTTCGCCCGGGTGGCGTTGGCCTTGCGGACGGCCCGCGCCGGTGCGGCGATCACCGCAGCCGTACGGGGTTCACGCTCCGCCGGCCGGTTGCTCACCGACCGTCTCGCCTGGCTCTTCGCGGTGACGGTGAGCCTCATCCTCGCCGCCGGCCAACTGCTCGTGGTCTCCGGCTCCTATCCGAGCTACGCACAGGCGCTGCACGACGTCACGCTTACCACGATCACCGGTCAGCGGATGGCTGCGCGGGACCCGTTCGCCCAAGGCATGGAGCTGATTCTGGCCGCGTACTCGGTCGTCGTCTTCGGCACCCTGGCTGGCGCGCTCGGTGCCTACTTCCTCAGCAACCGGCCGACTCCCGGCGACGACCGCGGTGGCGGTGGCGACAGCGACCGGGACCAGGCGGCCACGTGACGGGCGGCCCGGTCCCCGTGGTGCGGGCGGGGACCGGACCGCCAGGTACGCGACGCCGTCAGGCGGGCGGCACCGTCTGTCAACCGGTGACCGTGTTGAGCGCGGCCAGGTAGCCGTCGCGGTAGCCGGCGGCGTTCGGGTGGTACGCGGCGATCAACGCGGAGAAGTCGTTGATCCACGGACTGCCGGCGCAGACACCGTGCCCGGCGAACTGGTCCCGGGTGTCCACGAAGGTGGCCCCGGCAGCCGACGCACGGGCGGCAGTGACGTCGGCCAGCAGGTCCGCCGCGTCGTTGATGATGGACCGCTTGGTCAGGCTCATGCTGAACAGGCCGCAGTAGCGGACCTCATCGAACAGGCGCGGGTAGCCGAGCACGATCAGCTGCGCGTTCGGTGCCCGCTGCCGGATAGCGGCGTAGGTGGCGTCCAGCCGGCCGGGCAGTTCGGTGGTGGCGAACCGTTCGGCCCGGTCGACCGCGCTGGCGCAGGAGGACTCGCTGCCCAGCCGGCAGCTCAGCACGACGTCGGCGAATCCGGCGTCGTTGCCGCCGATGGTGATGGTGACCATCGTGGTGCCGGCGTCGAGCGCGGACAGTTGGTTGTCGAGCACGTCGTCGGTGACCGCACCGCCGCAGGCGACGAAGCGGAAGCTCGCCGGCGCGTTGGCGGCCGCCCACAGCGGCGCGTACGAGCGGTCGCTGCGCAGGCAGGTTGTCTCGTAGGGGCCGGCGCCGACGCCGGAGGAGAACGAGTCGCCGAGGGCGACATAGTGCACGGCGGCGGGTGCGGCGTGCGCCGGAGCGGTGGCCGCGCCTACGCCGACGCCGGTGGCGCCGAGGGTGACGGCCAGCGCGACGGCGGCGCGGGCCAGGGGACGAAGGGGCATGGACGGACCTCACAAGGATGGGGGGATCCTCGTGGCCGCGCGCGTGGCCGTGGGGAGTAACGGTTGTTACTAGCCGGTAATGCTATCGAAACATCTGCATCCCCGGAAGAGGTGCCGGCACCTGTACTGTTCCAGCGTGATGCCACAGGTGCATCAAGATGCACCTGTGGCATCAAGGCTGTCGAGCGGGTGTGCCCTGGGCCGGACCACGCAGAGTAACCGTCCGTGCCAGCAACGGGCAGCGCCGGGTCAGCGGGCGGCGAGTGGCTGCGCCGTCGGCACCACCGGTGCCGGCAACTCCCCCACCCCACCGAGGTACGAGTGGATGGCGGCCGCCGCCGCTCGTCCCTCGGCGATCGCCCACACGATCAACGACGCCCCCCGGTGCATGTCACCGGCGACGAAGACCCCCTTGGTGGCGGTCTGCCAGTCACCGTCGGAGTCGATCGCCCCGCGCCGGTTACGGACCAGCCGCAGCTGCTCCAGCAACGGCTGCTGCTCGGTGCCCTCGAAGCCGATCGCCAGCAGCACCAGGTCCGCCGGCAGTTCCCGCTCGGTGCCCGGCACCACGGTCAGGATCCGCTCGCCGTCACGCTTGGTCACTGTCACCTCGGCGATGCGGACCGCCCGTACCGCGCCGGTGCCGTCGTCGACGAACTCCTGCACCGCGACGGCGAAGACCCGCTCGCCGCCCTCCTCGTGCGCCGGGTACTCGCGCAGCACCCACGGCCAGGTCGGCCACGGATCCCGGGCCTCGTCGCGGGCGCTCGGCGGCTCCGGGTAGAGGTCCAGCTGGTACACCCCGGCCGCACCCTGCCGGTGCGCCACCCCGAGGCAGTCGGCGGCGGTGTCACCACCGCCGATGATCACCACATGCCGGCCGGCCGCGTCGATCGCCGGCCGGTCCACCGGTACGCCGTCCACGTGCGACGACCCGGCGTCGGACGGCGGCTCGACGGCCACCACCCCGGCCGCCTCGGCCGTGCGGGCGTGCGCCGCCGCGGCCGCCACCACCCGGTTCGACTCGACCAGGTGCTCCATCGCCAGATGCACCCCGCGCAGCGCCCGGCCCGGCGTCGCCGGGGTGTCCCGGCCGGCCAGCGCCCCGCAGGCCAGCAGCACCGCGTCGTGGTCGGCGCGCAGCTGCTCGGCGGTCACGTCGACGCCGACGTTCACCCCGGTGCGGAACTGCACACCCTCGGCCGCCAACTGGGCCAACCGCAGGTCGATGTGCTCCTTCTCCAGTTTGAAGTCGGGGATGCCGTACCGCATCAGGCCGCCGATGGCGTCGTCACGCTCGAAGACGGTGACCGCGTGCCCGGCGCGGGCCAGCTGCTGGGCGGCGGCCAGCCCGGCCGGACCGGAGCCGACCACCGCGACCCGCCGGCCGGACGGCTCCGGCACCGGATGCGGGGTGACCAGGCCGGCGCCGACCGCCCGGTTGATGATCTCCACCTCGACCTGCTTGATGGTGACCGGCGCGCCGCCGGCGATACCCAGCACGCAGGCCGCCTCGCACGGCGCCGGGCAGAGCCGGCCGGTGAACTCCGGGAAGTTGTTGGTGGCGTGCAGCGACTCGATCGCCGCCGCCCAGCCACCGGTGCGGACCAGGTCGTTCCAGTCCGGGATCCGGTTGCCCAGCGGGCAGCCGTCGTGGCAGAACGGGATGCCGCAGTCCATGCAGCGGGTCGCCTGCTCGCGGATCAGCTCGTCGGTGGCCGGCGGGTAGACCTCCCGCCAGTCCATGATCCGCACCGGCACGGGGCGGCGGTGCGGCAGCCGCCGGTCGATCCGCAGGAATCCGGTCGGGTCAGGCACGAGCCACCTCCATGACGGCCTCATCCACGTCACGGCCGGCGGCTTCGGCGGCCCTCATCGTCTCCAACACCCGGCGGTAGTCGCGCGGGACCACCACGGTGAACTCCTCCACCGCCTCCGGCCAGCGCTTGAGCAGCGCCTCGGCGACCGCCGAGTCGGTCTCGGCGAAGTGCCGCTCGACCAGCTCCCGCAGCATCGGCTCGGCGTCGGCGGTCACCGGCTCCAGATCCACCAGCTCCCGGTTGACCAGGTTCTCGTCGAGGCGCCACAGGTACGCCGTACCGCCGGACATGCCGGCGGCGAAGTTGCGCCCGGTCGGGCCGAGCACGACGACCGTACCGCCGGTCATGTACTCGCAGCCGTGGTCGCCGACGCCCTCGACGACGGTGACCGCACCGGAGTTACGCACCGCGAACCGTTCGCCGACCCGCCCGCGCAGGAACAGTTCACCGGCGGTCGCCCCGTACAGGATGGTGTTGCCGGCGATGATCTGCTCCTCGGCGCCGGCGCCACCGGGCGCGGCGAACGGGGCCGCCGGGTCCGGACGCACGATCAACCGGCCGCCGGACAGGCCCTTGCCGACGTAGTCGTTGGCGTCGCCGACCAGCCGCAGCGTCACCCCGCGCGGCAGGAACGCGCCGAACGACTGCCCGGCGGTGCCGGTCAGGGTGAACTCGATGGTGTCGTCGGGCAGCCCGGCCCCGCCGACCCGGCGGGTCACCTCACCGCCGAGCATCGCCCCGACGCTGCGGTGCTCGTTGCGTACCGGCACCGACGCCCGCACCGGGGTCCGCTCGGTCAACGCCGGCCCGGCCAGGGTGATCAGCTCGTTGTCCAGCGCCTTGTCCAGTCCGTGGTCCTGGGCGCGGACGCCGCGCAGCGCCGCCCCGGCGGGCAGCGCCGGCACGTGCAGCACGGCGGACAGGTCCAGGCCCTTGGCCTTCCAGTGTTCCACGGCCGGCGTGGTGTCCAGCAGATCGGCCCGGCCGATCGCCTCGTCGATCGACCGGAAGCCCAGCTCGGCCAGGTAGCCGCGGACCTCCTCGGCGAGGAACAGGAAGAAGTTCTCCACGAACTCCGGCTTGCCGGTGAAGCGTTCCCGCAGCACCGGGTTCTGGGTGGCGATGCCGACCGGGCAGGTGTCCAGGTGACAGACGCGCATCATCACGCAGCCGGAGACGATCAGCGGAGCGGTGGCGAAGCCGTACTCCTCGGCGCCGAGCAGCGCCGCGATCAGCACGTCGCGGCCGGTCTTGAGCTGGCCGTCGACCTGGACGGTGACCCGGTCGCGCAGCTTGTTCAGCAGCAGCGTCTGCTGGGTCTCGGCCAGGCCCAGCTCCCACGGGGTGCCGGCGTGCTTGAGCGAGTTCAGCGGGGACGCGCCGGTGCCGCCGTCGTGCCCGGAGATCAGGATGACGTCGGCCTTGAGTTTGGCGACACCGGCGGCGACGGTGCCGACGCCGATCTCGCTGACCAGCTTGACGTGCACCCGAGCGACCGGGTTGACGCACTTGAGGTCGTGCACCAGCTGGGCGAGGTCCTCGATCGAGTAGATGTCGTGGTGCGGCGGCGGGGAGATCAGCCCGACGCCGGGGGTGGCGTGGCGGGTCTTGGCGATCCACGGCCACACCTTGTTGCCGGGCAGCTGGCCGCCCTCACCCGGCTTGGCCCCCTGCGCCATCTTGATCTGCAGGTCGTCGGCGTTGACCAGGTACTCGCTGGTCACGCCGAACCGGCCGGAGGCGATCTGCTTGACCGCCGAGCGGCGGGTCGGGTCGTAGAGCCGGTCGACGTCCTCGCCGCCCTCGCCGGTGTTGGACCGCCCGCCGAGGCGGTTCATCGCGATGGCGAGGGTCTCGTGCGACTCGGCGGAGATCGAGCCGTAGCTCATGGCACCGGTGGAGAACCGCTTGACGATCTCGCTGGCCGGCTCGACCTCGTCGATCGGCACCGGCTCGCGGACTCCGTCGCGCAGGGTGAACAGCCCGCGCAGCGAGCCGGCCTCGGCGGCCAGGCCGTCGACGGTGGCGGTGTAGCGGCGGAACACGTCGTACTGCCCGGAGCGGGTGGCGTGCTGCAGTAGGAACACCGTCTCCGGGTTGAACAGGTGCAGTTCGCCTTCGCGCCGCCACTGGTACTCGCCGCCGACGTCGAGGCGGCGGTGCGAGCGTTCGGCGCTGTTCGACGGGTACGCGCGGGCGTGCCGGGCGGCGACCTCGGCGTGGATGCCGGACAGCCCGACCCCACCGACCGTGCCCGGGGTGCCGGCGAAGTAGCGCTCGACGAGCCGGGGGTCCAGGCCGACCGCTTCGAAGACCTGGGCCCCGCAGTACGAGGAGACCGTCGAGATGCCCATCTTCGACATGATCTTGAGCACGCCCTTGCCGAGCGCCTTGACGTAGTTGCGGATCGCCTCGGTGGAGGTGATGCCGGCCAGCGCACCGGTGGCGATCAGGTCCTCGACCGACTCGAAGGCCAGGTACGGGTTGACCGCGGCGGCGCCGTAGCCGATCAGCACGGCGGCGTGGTGCACCTCGCGGCAGTCACCGGACTCGACCAGCAGCGCCACCTGGGTGCGGGTCTGCTCGCGGACCAGATGCTGGTGCACGGCGGCGGTGAGCAGCAGCGACGGGATCGGCGCCAGGTCGACGGTCGAGTCCCGGTCCGACAGCACGAAGATCCGTACACCGTCCTCGATCGCCTCCGACACGTGCCGGCAGATCTCGGTGAGCCGGGCCTTGATGCCGCCGGCGCCGTCGCGCAGCGGGTACAGGCCGGAGACCCGGACCGCCTTGAAGCCGGGCAGGTCGCCGTCCTCGTCGATGGACAGGATCTTGGCCAGCTCGTCGTTGTCGATGATCGGGTACGGCAGCACGATCTGCCGGCAGGACGCCGGACCCGGGTCGAGCAGGTTGGCCTCCGGGCCGATGGTGGACTGCAGGCTGGTCACCATCTCCTCCCGGATGGCGTCCAGCGGTGGGTTGGTGACCTGGGCGAACAGCTGGTGGAAGTAGTCGAACAGCAGCCGGGGCCGGGTGGACAGCGGCGAGATCGGGGTGTCGGTGCCCATCGACCCGATCGGCTCGATGCCCTTGCGGGCCATCGGCGCGATCAGGATCTTCAACTCCTCCTCGGTGTAGCCGAACGTCTGCTGGCGGCGTTGCACCGAGTCGTGCGCGTAGACGATGTGGTCCCGCTCCGGCAGGTCCCGCAGGTCGATCAGGCCGGCGTGCAGCCAGTCGCCGTACGGGTGGGCGGCAGCCAGCTCGGCTTTGATCTCCTCGTCTTCGACGATGCGTCCGGCGGCGGTGTCGACCAGAAACATCCGGCCCGGCCGCAGCCGGCCCTTGGCGACCACGGTCGCCGGGTCGAGGTCGAGCACGCCGGCTTCGCTGCCCAGCACCACCAGGCCGTCGCTGGTGCGCCACCAGCGGCCCGGCCGCAGCCCGTTGCGGTCCAGCACCGCGCCGACCAGCTCACCGTCGGTGAAGGCGACCGAGGCCGGGCCGTCCCACGGCTCCATCAGGCTGGCGTGGAAGCGGTAGAAGTCCCGCTTCGCCGGCTCCATCCCGGGGTCGTTCTCCCAGGCCTCCGGAATCATCATCAGGACGGCGTGCGGCAGGCTGCGTCCGGCCAGGTGCAGCAGTTCGAGGACCTCGTCGAAGTTGGCCGAGTCGGACGCCTGCGGGGTGCAGACCGGGAACAGCCGGCGGATGTTGCCGGGGATGTCCGGCGTGGCGAGCAGCGCCTCGCGGGCGTTCATCCAGTTCTTGTTGCCCCGGATCGTGTTGATCTCGCCGTTGTGCGCGATGAACCGGTACGGGTGCGACAGCGGCCAGGACGGGAACGTGTTGGTGGAGAACCGGGAGTGTACCAGGGCGATCGCGCTGGCCACCCGCTCGTCGCGCAGGTCGGGGTAGAACTCGGGCAGCTGGTCGGGGGTGAGCATGCCCTTGTAGACCATGGTCCGGCCGGACAGCGACGGGAAGTAGGCGGTCACGCCGCGCTCGGCGCTCTCCCGCTCGGCCTGCTTGCGTACGCAGAACGCCACCCGGTCCAGGTCCAGCCCGGCCAACGGGGTGCCGGCCGGGCCGGCCGCGGAGTCGGTCAGTCGGTGCGCGGACAGGAAGAGCTGTGCGATCCGGGGGCGGGCGGCGTCGGCGGTCTCACCGAGCCCGTCCGGCTGCACCGGCACGTCCCGCCAGCCGAGCACGTCGGCGCCCTCGACCAGGGCGTACTTCTCGACGATCCGACGGACCCGGGCCTCGTCGGCCGGGTCGGCGGGCAGGAACACCAGGCCGGTGGCGTACTGCCCGGCCGGCGGCAGGTCGAAGTCGACGACGGCCCGCAGGAACGCGTCCGGGACCTGGATCATGATGCCGGCGCCGTCACCGGTGTTCTGCTCCGCACCCCGCGCACCACGGTGGTCGAGCCGGCACAGCGCGGCCAGGCCCTTGGCCACCACGTCGTGCGAACGGCGGCCGTTGAGGTCCGCCACGAAAGAGACACCACACGCGTCGTGCTCGTGGGCGGGGTCGTAGAGACCCTGCGCCGGCGGCTGGGATGCCTGCGGCGGGCAGGGGTGCGGTCCCTGCGGGTACGGAAGAACCACCGGGCCTCCTGTCGTCACTCGCGCATGAACAGATTTCGGGACGACGTCGGCCCTGGAGAGTTTTCTGAGTCTACGTGAGGGGCCACCGGACATCACCAGTGCGAATTGATCACACGTCCATTGTATGGGACGTGTAGTCTCACAAGGTGGCCAACCAGGAGAACGCACTCCTCGATCGGCTGGACCGGTTCTGCGATGCCGTACCGCGTGCTGCCGCCCGCCCCGAAGAGCTGGGCGACTATGTACTTTTCGTGCGGAAGGGGGAGGCGGGTTGGCCGTTCTACGCCCGCCCCCGGGTAGGCGTGACCGCGCCGCCGGCCGCCGCCGACATCACCACCGTACGCGCCCGGCAGCGCGAACTGGGCCTCCCCGAGTCCTTCGAATGGATCCACGAGATCAACCCGGACCTGCTGGCGGTCGCCCGGTCGGCCGGTCTCGGTGTGCGACAGGCACCGCTGATGGTGCTCGACCCGACCGCTCTGCCCCCGGTTGACCGGTTCGCCGACCGGCCGGTGCGGCTGCTCGACCCGGACTCACCCGACTTCGCGGCCGATCTCACCACCTGGTTCACCGTCGCCCAGGCCGCGTTCGCCCCGTCCGGCGGCACCGGCACCGCGCTGCCGACCGTCGGCGCCGACGCCCCCGAGATTGTTACAGTGACATTTCCCACTGTCGACAATGGCGGTCCCGGCGGTGGTGCGCCGGACCCGGCCGGGCAGCCCGCGCCAGCCTCCGGCGGGCTCGCCACCGCCGCCCCGGCAGCGACCGCCGACCCGATCCTGCCGGACGCCCTGGTCGACCACGAACGATCGGCGATCGCCGCCGGCAGCCACACCATCGCCCTGGCCGGGCTGCCCTCGGCTGAGCTGCCCGCCAGCGGACAGCCGTCCGCCGGCGGATCGCTCAACCGGGTCGACGACGTCGCCGAGATCGTCGGCGTCGGTACCGTGTCACCGGCCCGCCGCCAGGGCCTGGCGTCGGCGATCACCGCCGCGCTGGCCCGGCACGCGCTGGCCGCCGGCGTCGACCTGATCTTCCTGGCCGCCGGCGACGACGACGTGGCGATGCTCTACCACCGCCTCGGCTTCCGCCGGGTGGGCACCTCCTGCATCGCCGAGCCCACCGCCCACCCCGGCGGCTGACCGACGCACGCAGCCGGGCGACCGGCCCACTGAGCCGGGCGGGTCAGGACGGCGGCGGCTGCCACTGCGCGGCGGTGGCGGCCACACTGCCCATCAGCCGAGGGCTGATCGTGCCGAGCGTGGCGTCCCGGGCCCGCAGCGCCAGCCGGCCCCGCGCCGACAGCACCGCCGCCATCCGCCGGGTCTGGCGCACCATCGCCACCGCCCGGGGCCGGCGCAACCGGCTGTACGACTCGACCGCCGCGACCAGCGCCGGCCCCGGCACGGTGTCCCGGACCAGGGCGCACAGCGTCGCCGCGTCCTCGAACGCCAGGCACGCGCCCTGCCCGAGATGATGCGGCATCGCGTGCGCCGCGTCACCGAGCAGCACCACACCGCCCGGCCCGGCCGGGAACCCGTACGCCGGGGGCAGCGGCCGCAGCTCGCGGACCTCCTGCTGGACCAGGTCGGCCGGCTCGGTGGCGGCGAGCAGCTCGCCCACCGGGGCCGGCCAGCCGGCGAACCAGCGGCGCAGCAGGGTCAGCTGGGTCGCCGGCGGCTCCGGGCGGGAGGCCCCGGCGGCGGTCGCCACCCAGTAGATGCCGCCCCGGCTGGAGCCGCCGGCCGAGCCCCGTTCACCCAGCGACGCCGAGACGAACCGGTAGCCGGCGCCGAGTATCTCGCCGCCGACCTGGCCGGCGGTCAGCTGCGGTGCCCGGTACCAGGGGATCACCGCCCGCCAGGCCGAGCACCCGGAGCTGACCACCGAACTGCCCGGGGCCAGCGCCGGACGCAGCGCGCTGTGCACGCCGTCCGCCGCCACCACCAGATCGGCCTCGACAGCGCCTCGGCCGACGGTCACCGCCGGCCGGTCCGCCGCCGGCCGCAGACCCTTGACGGTCACCCCGGTACGGATCTCCGCCTGCTCACCGAGACCGGCGATCAACGCGTCGTGCAGATCCTCCCGGTGCACCACCACCGGGGCGCGGTCCTCCGGCTGCGGCCGGGGCTGCACCAGCCACTGCCCGTCGGGACGGCGTACCCCGGTGTGCGACACCGGGGTGGCGATCGCCTCCAGCCCGGCGCCGAGGCCCAACGCCCGCAACGCGCGCACGCCGTTGGGCCAGAGCACCAGGGCGGTGCCGTCGGACCGGACCCGGTCCTCGCGTTCCAGCAGGGTGACCCGCCAACCAGTGCGGGCCAGGGCACCGGCGACCGCCAGACCGCCGATGCCCGCCCCCACCACGACCGCAGTACGCATCCCGCCCCCCTTTCCCCCGGTCGGTCGGCGCCCGCCGACCGGCGGTCAGCTTCCGGTCTTGCCGGTGCCGGCACCGGTCTCGGCGTCGGCGTCGGCACCGGTGTCGGTGGTGCTGCTGCTGCCAGTGTCGGTCTCGGCGGTGGCCTCGTCCGGCAGCTCGCCGGTGCTCTCGTACCGGCGGAACTGCTCCTCGGTGACCACCCGGTAGCCGGCGGCCAACTCGGCGGTGGGTGTCTTGCCCGAGACGTCGATCTGGGACACCCCACCGGTTGCCCCGGACCCGGCCGCTCCGCTTTCGGTCGGCTCGGCGGTGCCCGACCCGGCGTCGGTCGAACCGCCGGCGGCCGGGGTCGACGCGCCCACAGGTGGCAGCGGCCGACCCTCGGCGTCCAACGGGACGAGGAACTGTTGCGGGCCGCGTACCCGGACGAGATAGACCAGCGCGGCCAGGAAGACCACCGCCGAGGTCCACACGTTCAGCCGGACACCGAGGATCTCGTTGGCCTCGTCGGTACGCATCATCTCGATCCAGAACCGCCCGGCGGTGTAGCCCGCCACGTACACCGCGAAGGCCCGACCGGCACCGAGCTTCCAACGGCGTTCGGCGAGCAGCACCAGCGCGGCGACACCGACGTTCCAGATCGCCTCGTACAGGAACGTCGGATGGTAGAGCCCCGGCTCCAGCACCGGGTTGCCCTCCGGGTCGCGCAGCGCCTGACCGGGGTTGCTGCGGTCCATCTGGTGCACCTGCAGGCCCCACGGCAACGTGGTCGGGCCGCCGTACAGCTCGTTGTTGAACCAGTTGCCGAACCGGCCGACGGCCTGGGCGAGCGGCAGGCCGGGAGCGAGCGCGTCGGCGATCACGCTGAGCGGGATGCCCAGCTGCCGGCCGGCCAGCCAGGCGCCGACCGCGCCACCGGCGACGGCGCCCCAGATACCGAGACCGCCCTCCCAGATGTAGAGCGCCGCGATCGGGTTGCCGTTGGCGCCGAAGTACGCCTGCGGTGAGGAGACGACGTGATAGAGCCGGGCACCGAGGATGCCGAACGGCACCGCCCAGATGGCGATGTCCAGCACCGCCCACGGGCGGACCCCGCGTTGGCGAAGCCGGTACTCGGTGACCGCGCTGGCCACCACGATGCCGAGGACTATGCAGAGCGCGTACGCCCGGATGGGAATCGGACCAAGTTGCCAGACAGCGGTGGCCGGGCTGGGGATCGCGGCGAGTGTCACGGGTGCACACGCTACCGTCGTGACCCGCGAACCAGGGACCCCCGGTCAGCCAGCGTCAGGCGTGTCGCCGGCCAACCCGGTCACGGTGCCCTACTTCACCAGGTCACCGCACCCTGCTTCACCGGCTCACAGCGCGAACGCCGGCGGCGAGTTCGCCGCTGAGCGAACGCAGTGCGGCCAGCCCGGCGGGCAGGTCGGTCGCGCCTAGCAGGCACCGGATCAACGCGCTGCCGACGATCACCCCGTCGGCGAACGAACCGACCTCGGCCGCCTGGGCACCGTTGCCCACCCCGAGGCCGACGCCGACCGGCAGGTCGGTGACCCCACGCAGCCGGCCGACCAGGGTCGGTGCCGCGCCCGAGGACTGCTCGCGGGCCCCGGTGACACCCATCAGCGCGGTGGCGTAGACGAAGCCCCGGCAGTGCCGCACGGTCATCGCCAGCCGGGCGTCGGTCGACGACGGCGAGACGAGGAAGGTCCGGTCCAGGCCGTACGCGTCCGAGGCGGCCAGCCACTCGTCCGCCTCGTCCGGGATCAGGTCCGGGGTGATCAGCCCGGTGCCGCCGGCGGCCGCCAGATCGCGGGCGAAGGCGTCGACGCCGTACCGCTCGATCGGATTCCAGTAGGTCATGGTGACCACCGGCGCGCCGGTGGCGGCGACCGCCTCGATGATCCGCAGCGCGTCGGCGGTGCGGACCCCGCCGGCCAGGGCGATGTCGCTGGCCCGCTGGATCACCGGGCCGTCCATCACCGGGTCGGAGTAGGGCAGCTCGACCTCGATGACGTCGACCCCGGCGTCGACCATCGCCCGCATCGCGACGATGCTGTCGTCGACGCTGGGGAAGCCGGCCGGCATGCAGCCGACCAGCACGGCGCGGCCCTCGGCCCGGGCCTTGTCGAACGCCACCGAGATGCTCATCGGTCCTGCCCGTCGAGGATGCCGAAGTACGCGCCGGCGGTGTGCACGTCCTTGTCGCCGCGGCCGGAGAGGTTGACCACGATGGTCGGCTCGCGGCCCAGCTCGGCGGTGAGCTCCGGAATGATCCGCAGGGTACCGGCGAGCGCGTGTGCGCTCTCGATCGCCGGGATGATCCCCTCGGTGCGGCAGAGCAGCTGGAACGCCGCCATCGCCTCGGCGTCGGTGACCGGCTGGTAGCGGGCCCGGCCGGCGTCGTGCAGCCAGGCGTGCTCCGGCCCGACCGCCGGGTAGTCCAGCCCGGCCGAGATCGAGTGCGAGTCCAGGGTCTGCCCGTCGGCGTCCTGCAGCAGGTAGGTGCGGGCCCCGTGCAGCACCCCGGACGCCCCGCCGGTGATGCTGGCCGCGTGCCGGCCGGTGGCCACCCCGTCGCCGCCGGCCTCGAAGCCGTACAGCCGGACCTGATCGTCGCTGACGAAGGCGTGGAAGATGCCGATGGCGTTGGAGCCGCCGCCGACGCAGGCGGTGACCGCGTCCGGTAGCCCGCCGAGGATGTCCAGGCACTGCTGACGGGCCTCGTCGCCGATACCGCGCACGAAGTCGCGGACCATCGCCGGGAACGGGTGCGGGCCGGCGGCGGTGCCGATCAGGTAGTGGGTGTGGTCGACGCTGGCCACCCAGTCGCGCAGCGCCTCGTTGAGCGCGTCCTTGAGGGTGCGCGACCCGGTGGTCACCGGCACCACGGTGGCACCGAGCATCCGCATCCGGGCCACGTTGAGCGCCTGCCGTTCGGTGTCCACCTCGCCCATGTAGACCACGCATTCGAGGTCCAGCAGTGCGGCGGCGGTGGCGCTGGCCACCCCGTGCTGACCGGCGCCGGTCTCGGCGATGATCCGGGGCTTGCCCATCCGCCGGGTCAGCAACGCCTGGCCGAGCACGTTGCGCACCTTGTGCGCGCCGGTGTGGTTGAGGTCCTCCCGTTTGAGTAGCACCGTCGCGCCGACCTGCGCGGACAGCCGCTCGGCCCGGTAGAGCAGCGACGGGGTGCCGGCGTAGTCGCGCAGCAGCCGGTCGACCTCGGCCCGGAAGCCGTCGTCGGCCATCGCCTGCCGGTACGCGACGTCCAGCTGGTCGAGGGCGGCGATCAGTGCCTCCGGGACGAAGCGTCCGCCGTAGCGGCCGAAGTGGCCGGTGTCGTCGGGCAGCGCGGCGGGCCGCGCACCGGTGCCGGGCGCGTCGACGCCGGTGGCGTTCGGGGCGCTCATCGGACCGGCCTCGGCGTCGCCGGGTGGTTGCCGGCGTTGACCAGCTCGGCGACCGCGTCCCGAGGGCTCTTCTGGGTCACCAGGCCTTCGCCGACCAGGACCGCGTCGGCGCCGGCCGACGCGTACCGGATCAGGTCGTGCGGCCCGCGCACCCCCGACTCGGCGATCTTGACGACGCTGTTCGGCAGCCCCGGCGCGATCCGCTCGAACACCGACCGGTCCACTTCCAGGGTGCGCAGGTCACGGGCGTTGACCCCGATGACCTGGGCACCGGCTTCGAGGGCCCGGTCGGCCTCCTCCTCGGTGTGCACCTCGACCAGCGCGGTCATGCCCAGCGACTCGATCCGCTCCAGCAGACCGACCAGCACGTTCTGCTCCAGCGCGACCACCATCAACAGGACCAGGTCGGCGCCGTAGGCGCGGGCCTCGTGCACCTGGTAGCTGGAGACGATGAAGTCCTTGCGCAGCACCGGCACCTCGACGGCGGCCCGTACGGCGGTGAGGTCGTCCAGTGAGCCGCCGAACCACCGCTGCTCGGTCAGCACGCTGATGCAGCGGGCACCACCGGCGGCGTACTCCGAGGCAAGATCGGCCGGATCCGGGATGTCGGCCAGCGCGCCCTTCGACGGCGAGGCCCGTTTGACCTCGGCGATCACCCCGACCCCGGGCTTGCGCAGCGCCGCGCAGGCGTCGATCGGCGGTGGCGCGGCGGCGGCGAGCTCACGGATCCGGCTCAGCGAGACCAGCCCTTCGCGGCGTTGAACCTCGGCCCGGACGCCGGCGATGATCTCGTCGAGCACTCCGAGCGCTGGCGCCGACGGTCCGGCGCTGTCCTCCTGGTCAGCAGTCACCAACGGACTCCCCTCTCCGGGTGTCATGCGCCCGATGCTAGGTGGCGGCGCAGGTGAGCCGGAGTCGGGGGTATGGCGCGCCTCACCATCTGGGCTGGGGCATAATGCCCAACTTTTGTGAGAAGAGCATCACCCACCGTGCCAACGGCCACCCGCGGGCCGGGCCACCCGGGCAGCACCGGACCCCATCGACGCTGATCATATCGTGTCGACGGTGCCGGCTCCGCTGTGGTGCAGATCAACACCGGCGGTACGGGTGCCACCCGCCCCGTTGGGCGACAGTTGACCTGCAGGTCACCGCCGTGAAACAGCCTCCGGTCAGCATGGGGTTCGGGCAGACTGGTCGGCGGTAGCCGCCGGCCGCGCAACCACCTGGGGGACGCCATGAGCACCGCACCACGGGACGCCACCGTCGACCTGATCGCCATCCCCCGGGCCGTGGTCTCGCTGGCCGCTGAGGTCGTGCACACCATGGAACGCGCCGTGATCGGCGATCACCGGGTACGTACCGCCAAGGGCAATGCCTGGGAGGCGATCTGCGCCGACCGGGCCCGTGCCCACCAGCGGGACGAGATCCGCCGGCTGGTGGCCACGCTCGCCGCCGCCCGGTCCGTCGAGGTATCCGACGCCGCTGATGAGCCAACCGCCATCGCTGAAGCCGCCACCGTCACCGGTCGGCGCCCGGGTCGTCGTCGGTCGGGTCCTCGCCCCGGTCCAGAGCGTTCCACGCGTCCAGCGTCGACCGGTTAGACCGGTCGCCACCGGGCCGGCTCCGCTCGTACCTGTTCCGCTCGTACCGGGCGCCCATCGCCGGCCAGTGCCGGGAGCGCAGCGCGGTGACCGTCCCACCGGCGGCGAGCAGCACCGCACCGATCACCGTCAACGCCGGCCACTGCGGGGCCGACACGGTGCTGTCCGTCGTCGGACCGGCCGGACCGGCGCCAGCGAGCAGCACCGTCAGCCCGCCGGCCGCCATCGCCACGCCGAGGGCCGCGAGCAGCGCGCCGACCAGCCGCCGGGCCAGCCCTCGGGTGGCCAGCACCGTGCCGGTGCCGGCCAGTCCGACCAGAGCGACCGCCGGCAGCCACGGCAGCACGTCGGCACCGGTGTGGGCCACCTCGACGGCCGGCAGCGGCGCTGGGCGCCCGGTCACGGCGACCGCCCAGTCTCGCCCGGCGGCGTACAGCACCAGGCCGGCCCCGGCCAGGCAGGTTACGGCCGCGCCGGCCAGCGCCCGTCCCGGCGCGGCGGACCGGCCCGGGCCGGTCACCGGGCCGGACGCAGCGTCTCGGCGGCGGCGATCGCGACCAGCACCGCCGCCGCCTTGCTCTGCGTCTCCCGTTCCTCGGCGGCCGGATCCGAGTCCGCCACGATCCCCGCGCCGGCCTGCACGTAGGCGCGGCCCCGGCGGATCAGCGCGGTCCGGATCGCGATCGCCATGTCCAGATCGCCGCCGAACCCGAAGTAGCCGACGGTGCCGCCGTACAGGCCACGGCGGGTCGGCTCCAGCTCCTCGATGATCTCCATCGCCCGGACCTTCGGCGCACCCGACAGGGTGCCGGCCGGGAAGGTGGCCGCCAGCGCGTCGAACGCGGTCCGGTCCTCGCGCAGCTCGCCCACCACCGTCGACACGATGTGCATCACGTGGCTGTACCGCTCGACGGTGGCGAATTCGGGCACCTCGACGGTGCCCGGCCGGCACACCCGGCCGAGGTCGTTACGGCCCAGGTCGACCAGCATCACATGCTCGGCCCGTTCCTTCGGGTCGTTGAGCAGCTCGGTGGCGAGGGCGGCGTCGGCCTGCGGGGTGGCCCCCCGCCGCCGGGTGCCGGCGATCGGGTGCAGCATCGCCCGCCGGGTGCCGCCGGCGGTGACGGTGACCTTGAGGTGCGCCTCCGGTGACGAACCCACCACGTCGAAGTCGTCGAACCGCAGCAGGTACATGTACGGGCTGGGGTTGGTCGCCCGCAGCACCCGGTAGACGTCCAGCGGGTCGGCGGAGGTGTCCCGCTCGAACCGCTGGGCCAGCACGATCTGGAAGCATTCGCCGGCCCGGATCGCCTCCTTGGCCTCCTCGACCGCCTTGGGGTACGCGCCCGGGGCGGTCCGGCTGCGGGCCGCCGGCCCGGGCGCACCGGGCGCGTCCACCGTCGACACCATCGGCGGGTTGGGCCGGGACAGCGCGGTGGTCATCGCGTCGAGCCGGCCGATCGCGTGGTGGTAGGCGGCCGCCGCGGTGACCGGGTCGGCCGCCGCCGGCAGGACCGCGTTGGCGACCAGGATCGCCGTACCGTCGAAGTGGTCGAGCACCACCAGGTCGGTGGCGAGCAGCAACCCGAACTCGGGTAGCCCGAGATCGTCCTCGGTGTGCTCGGGAATCCGCTCCAACCGGCGGACGAAGTCGTAGCTGAGGTAGCCGACCAGGCCGCCGGTCAGCGGCGGCGGGCCGCCGCCGACGGGGTCGGTGTCCGGGGCCGGCCCGGTCAACGCGGCGACGGTCGCCCGCAGCACCTCGACCGGGTCGCCTCCGGTGGGCACCCCATCGGGCGGGTCACCGAGCCAGTGCGCACCGCCACCGGACTCGGTCAGCGTCGCCGCGCTGCGTACCCCGATGAACGAGTAGCGCGACCAGGCGGTGCCGGCCGACCCGGCGCCCTGTTCGGCGGACTCCAGCAGGAAGGTGCCGGGTCCGCCGGCGAGCTTGCGGTACACCCCGACCGGGGTCTCGCCATCGGCCAGCAGCCGCCGGGTCACCGGCACCACCCGCCGCTGCCGGGCCAGGGTCTGAAAGGTCGGCTCGTCCGGGCTGACCGTACCGGTGATCATCGATCCTCCTGGGGGTCGGCGATGGTGCCGGTCACCGGCAGCTCGTCGAAGAAACAGTTCCCGGCCCCGGTGTGGCAGGCGGCACCGACCTGCTCGACCGTGACCAGCACCGTGTCGCCGTCGCAGTCGAGCCGCACCGACCGCACGTACTGGTGGTGCCCGGACGTGGCGCCCTTGACCCAGTATTCCTGCCGGCTGCGCGACCAGTAGGTGGCCCGGCCGGTGGTGAGGGTGCGGTGCAGCGCCTCGTCGTCCATCCACGCCATCATCAGCACCTCGCCGCTGCCGTGCCGCTGCACGACGGCGGCGACCAGGCCGTCGGCGGTGCGGCGCAGCCGGGCGGCGATCGCCGGGTCGAGGGCGGACGCGCGCGCGGGGTCGCCGTCGACGCGCCGCAGCCGGGTGGTCGCGGGGTCGGCGCGCGGTTCATCTGGTACGGACACAGTGCCCGATTGTTCCGTACGGCCGAACCGGGATGCGGCGGCCTCCGGCATGTGGTGTCGTGAGCCCGACAGCGGTCGGCCGGAATCGACGGTTCGGGGGCTGTGCCGGTACGGCATCCGGAGTACCTTGGCTGTGCGCCGCCACGGTCCAGGTCTGCGGGCACATCCACTGCTCGGCGGACCCCGGCCCCGGTGCCCGTCGCTCGCACCTTCCGCTCAGGTTCCGCACCTGGGCCGGTGGTCTGTGTCCGCCGGGCCTGTCGGCCGTGGCCGGCGCAGCGAGTCGGCGCACCACCCCAGCACCACGCCCGTGCGGACGGCTCCGGTCACACCGGGACCGGGTCGCCCCCGCCGAAGCGGACGGAGGATCAGCAATGCAGCCCACCCCCACCCCTGCACACGCCGGGCCGGTGAAGCCGGAGGAGACCGGCGCAGGTTCGGGTCCCGTGCACGGCACCCCGGTGCCGACGCCCCGACCCGCCTTCGACGACAACCCGATCAACGAGGCGACGACGGAGATCCCGATGATCGTGCCGAAGCCGGCCGACCGCAACGGTCCGAGCCCGTTGCCGCCGATCGCCACGCAGCTGCTCGGCGGCGGCGCGGACGTCCCCAGCGCCCCCGAGCAGCAGCAGTCGGCTCAGCAGGACCCGGCTGAGTCCGCGGCGGCGCCAGCCGGGGCGGAGGGAGACCCCGACGGCCCAGCTGGCGACTCGGCCGACGGCCAGACGGACGACGGTCCGACGTCCGGGCAACGGGCAGAGACCGACGCCGAACCGGACGGAGCGGGTTCCGGGCCGGCCGAGCAGGACGCCGCCGCCGGCCAGGAGGGGAACGGCGACGGGGATCCGACCGCCGGCCCGGACGGGGACGGCGCGCCAGCCGACGACCGGGACGACCCCGATGCCCCGGCGGACGAGGCGGACGGGCCGACGGCAGCGCAGGCCGACCCGGATGATGACAAGCAGCCGGGCCCGACAGCAGTCGAGTCGGACGACAGCCCGGCGGACGACGAGGAGACCGTCACCGCGCACGGCGACGCCGGCGATCTGTTCTACGCCGCAGACGACGGCTTCGACGAGGACGACGACGAGGAGTTCGACGACGAAGACGACGAAGACGAAGATCCGGACGACGACGAGGACGACGAGGAGCAGGCTGCCATGCTGACCACAGTCGAGGAGCCGACCGGGCCGGCGGCCGCGCACGACGAGGAGCCGGCGGTGACCCGGCCGGCCCGGCCGGGCGACGTGACGCTGCCGCCGATCACCATCTGGACCGAGGACGCCGCCGACGAGTTGCGCGACGAGTGGCACGAGATCAAGGCCCGGTTCGTCGACGAGCCGGAGGTCGCCCTGGCGCAGGCTCAGTCGCTGGTCGGGCACACCGTCCGTACGCTGGCCGAGCGGCTGCTCGCCGAGCAGGTCGAGCTCGACCCGCACCGGCACAGCGAGACGCCGGACACCGAGTCGATGCGGATGGCGTTGCGGCAGTACCGGGAGTTCCTGGACCGGCTGCTGGCGATCTGACCCCCTGCGGTCGGTGCGGGACGGGGCCGGGCCGCCCGTCCCGCACCGGCCGCAGGTTCGACGTCTGCGTACGACCGTGGCGGTCGGCGTTACGGCGTGGCGGTCGGCCGCATCTCCTTGCGGTACGCGTCGATCTTGTAGTCCAGGACGGCAAGGTCCTCCCGCAGTTCGTCGATTCGGGCAAGCACCCGGGCGCGGTGCTGCTCGAACAGGGCGACGCGGTCCGGCAGTGTCCCGTCGCCCTGCCTGGCGAGTTCCGCGTACCGGCGCATGTCCCGCACCGGCATGCCGGTGCGCCGCAGCCGGGTCAGCAGTATCAACCAGCCGATGTCGTTGTCGGTGTAGCGGCGACGGCCGGCGGAGTCCCGGCCGACCGGCTCGACCAGACCTTCCTGCTCGTACCAGCGCAGTGTGTGCGCGGTGAGCCCGACCCGCCCGGCGGCCTCGCTGACAGTCACCGTGGGTTCCATTGGCGATTCCACGCGGTCCAGGATCGCAGCCGCCCAGCATCGGCGGCTACCACCTGATGGCCGCCACCTGTGGACCTTCCGAGGCAATTCAACTATCGTTGATTTCGACAGCTGATGAATTTCTCCGGAGGCAGCCATGGACCCCGTCGTCGAGGTCACCGACCTCGTGGTCGACCGCGGCCGACGCCGCGTGCTGCACGGCATCTCGTGCACCGTTGGCAGCGGCAGCGTCACCGGCCTGCTGGGGCCGAGCGGCAGCGGCAAGACGACCCTGATGCGGGCGGTCGTCGGGGTGCAGACGGTCCGCTCCGGGCAGGTACGCGTCCTCGGACGGCCCGCCGGGGCCCCCGCGTTACGGCGTACCGTCGGCTGTCTGACCCAGGCGCCGAGCGTCTACTCCGACCTCACCGTCGCGGAGAACGCCCGGTATTTTGCCGCGCTGTACGGCCTGCCCCGGGCCGACGCCGATCAGGCCGTCACGGACGTCGGGCTCGCCGCCGCTGCCGGGCAGCTCGTCGGGAACCTGTCCGGCGGCCAACGCAGCCGCGCCTCGCTGGCCTGCGCGCTGCTCGGCCGCCCGGAACTGGTCGTGCTCGACGAGCCGACCGTCGGCCAGGACCCGGTGCTGCGGGCCGAGCTGTGGGCCCGGTTCCACGCCCTCGCCGCCGCCGGCACCACCCTGCTGGTCTCCAGCCACGTGATGGACGAGGCCGGCCGGTGCGACCGGCTGCTGCTGATCCGCGACGGTCGGCTGGTCGCCGACGACGCCCCGGCGGCGATCCGCGCCGCCGCCGGCACCGACGACCTGGACGAGGCCTTCCTGCGGCTGATCCGCGACCGTCAGACGACCGACCCGAGCCGAGGAGCAGACCGGTGAACCCGCAGATTCTGGCCGCCACGGTCGGCCGCGTGCTGCGCCAGCTGCGCCACGACCGGCGCACCGTCGCGCTGCTGGTCGTCGTACCGGCGCTGCTGTTGACCCTGCTCTACTACATGTACGGCGACCAGCCCGCCACCGGCGGGCAGCCGGCGCTGTTCGACCGGGTCGCGCTGATCATGCTCGGCGTGTTCCCGTTCGTGATCATGTTCCTGGTGACCAGCATCGCGATGCTGCGCGAACGCACCAGCGGCACCCTGGAACGGCTGCTCACCACCCCGCTGGGCAAGCTGGATCTGCTGTTCGGCTACGGCGTCGCGTTCGGGCTCGCGGCGGCGGTGCAGGCCACCGTGGCCAGCACTGTGGCGTACTGGCTGTTCGACCTGTCCACCGCCGGCAGCCCGGCGCTGGTGATCGCGATCGCGGTGCTCGACGCGCTGCTCGGGGTGGCGCTCGGCCTGCTGTGCAGCGCCTTCGCCCGCACCGAGTTCCAGGCCGTACAGTTCATGCCGGTGGTGGTGATCCCACAGCTGCTGCTCTGCGGCCTGTTCGTCGCCCGCGACGAGATGGCCGGCTGGCTGGAGGCGGTCAGCAACGTCCTGCCGCTGTCCTACGCCGTGTCGGCGTTGACCGAGGTCGGGGCGCATCCGGAGCCGACCGCGACGCTCTGGCGTGACCTGGCCGTGGTCGCCGGGGCGGTGGTGGCCGCGTTGGTGCTCGCCGCCGCGACGCTGCGCCGCCGCAGCGGCTGAACCCGACGCGACAGGAAGCGGTACCGATGGCACGACGCACCGGGAGGCGACCGGGCAACCCGGACACCCGCGAGGCGATTTTGACCGCCGCCCGGCAGGTCTTCGGCGAACGTGGCTTCGACCAGGCGTCGGTGCGCGCCATCGCCGCGGCGGCCGGTGTCGACCCGGCGCTGGTGCACCACTACTTCGGCACCAAGGAGAAGCTCTTCCTCACCACCATGAACGCGCCGGTGGATCCCGGCGACCTGCTTCCGCAGGCGTTCGCCGGCGGCCCCGAGGAGGTCGGCGAACGGATGGTCCGGCTGGTGCTGGGGGTCTGGGACTCGCCGGCCGGGGTGGCGGCCCTGGCGCTGCTACGGTCGGCGTTGACCAACGACTGGACCGCCCGGCTGATGCGTGAATTCGTCACCACCCAGATCATCCGGCGGGTGCTCGGCCAGCTCGACATCGAACCGGCGGAGCTGCCGATCCGGTCCGCTCTGGTCGCCTCGCAGATGGCCGGCCTGCTGGTGGTCCGGTACGTCCTGCGGTTGGCGCCGTTGTCCATTATGGCGGCCGACGAGGTGGCCGCGGCGGTCGGTCCGACGATCCAGCGCTACCTGACGGGGCCGCTGACCGCAGCGGCCGGGGCGGTCGGGGCAGCTGAGAAGACGCCGGGCTGAGTCCGCTGCCCCGCGTCAGGCGGTGGCCGGTGGAGCGCACCGCCGGCAGAGCACCGGGTGCAGCAGGCGGGCGAGCTCGGCGCGGTCACGTACCGGGGCCGGGAAGGCCAACCGGGCACGCGGCCCGTGCGGGCCGAGCGCGACCACGAAACCGTACCGGTCCATCCGGACGACCTGCGGATCCCCGGCCAGCGACCGGTGACCGGCGTCGCGCAGCTGCCGGCGGATGAACGCTGTCATCTCGGCCCGGTGGTGGTCGGCGAGGTCGACGAGCAGTTCTGACTCGATGGCGCCGATCGGGTCGGGCTCGGCGGCGGCGTACTCGTCCGGGTCGACGTCGATGGTGACGCCGCAGCGTTCCAGCCGGACCTCGGCCACCTCCATCCGGAAGATGGTGGCACCCCGGCCGACGTCGAGCAGGTCGGGGCAGGCATGCACGTCGGCGAAGTCCAGCGCGGCCATCCGGGCGGGGGCGCCGTCGAGTGGGCCGACCCAGCCGGACACCCAGACCCGGCCGTGCGTCGGCGAACCGGCCACCGGCGGTACGTCGGCCACTTCCAGCACCACGGCGGTGTCGTCGGTGCCGGCGACGGGTCGCAGCGCGCCGTCGAGCTGGTCGGACCCGGCGGCGAGCAGCAGGATCCGCCCCATCGGGTCGGTCGCGTGCCGTACGGCGTGTGGTCCGGGGCGGCAGGCGACATGCGCCATGCCGGGCAGCCGGCCGGATGCCATCGTCCGGGCGATCTCCGCGGGACTGGGCTGCATGACACGGACCTCCGAGATCAGTTAGGCTCACCTTAGTGAGGGCAGGCTAACCTACTGAACCCGGAGACGTCCACGTGAACCACCCACGACCCAAGGCGCGAATCTCCCGCGCCCTCGGCATCCCGCTGACCCGCAAGTGCACCCGGTACTTCGAGCGGCGCCCGTACCCGCCCGGCGTGCACGGCCGCGCCCGCCGCAAGCCCTCCGACTACCAGGTACGGCTGCTGGAAAAGCAGCGGCTACGGCACCAGTACAACGTCAGCGAGACCCAACTGCGGCGCGCCTTCGACGACGCGGTACGCGGCACCGGCAAGACCGGCGAGGCCCTGGTCACGTTGCTGGAGCGACGCCTCGACGCGATCGTGCACCGGGCCGGCCTGGCCCGCACCATCTACCAGGCGCGGCAGCTCGTCACCCACGGCCACTTCACAGTGGACGGACACAAGGTGGACCGGCCGTCGTACCGACTGCGCCCGGGTCAGCTAGTCCAGGTCCGGGGACGCAGCCGGACCAAACCGCCGTTTCAGCTCGCCGCCGCCGGGGCGCACGTCGGTGCAGGGCCGGGCGCGCCGTACCTGTCGGTCAGCCTCACCGAACTGACCGCGACCCTGGTCCGCGAGCCCGCCCGCCGCGAGGTGCCGATCATCTGCGACGAGCAGCTGGTCGTCGAGTTCTACTCCCGCTGACCCCGGTCGCCGTGCCCGCCGTACCCGGTGACCTGCCCCGGCGGGTACGGCGCGGAGCCGGCGGTCACCGGGTCTGCTCCAGCACGGGTCACCGGGTCTGCTCCAGCCAGGAGGCGAAGAGCCGACCGTAGACCGACTCCGGATCGGCGAGCAGCTCCTCGTGCGGGCCCCGCTGCACCACCCGGCCACGGTCCACGACGATCACCTCGTCGGCCGCCTGCGCGGTGGACAGCCGGTGCGCGATCGCCACCGTGGTCCGGCCCCGGGTCACCGCCTCCAGGGTCCGCTGCAGCCGCACCTCGGTCGCCGGGTCCACCGCGCTGGTCGCCTCGTCGAGCACCAGCAGATCCGGATCCGCCACGTAGGCCCGGACCAGCGCCACCAGCTGCCGCTCACCGACACTGAGCGCCTCGCCCCGCTCTCCCACCGGGGTGTGCACCCCGTCCGGCAGGCCGGTCACCCAGTCGGCCAGCCCCAGCTCCACGAAGGCGGCGGTCAACTGCCCGTCGGTGAGCTCCGGGCGGGCGAACCGGACGTTCTCGGCGACCGTCGCGTCGAACAGGAAACCGTCCTGCGGAACCATCACCACCCGGGACCGCAGCGACTCGAACCGGACCTGGTCGAGCGGTACGCCGGAGAGCTTCACCTGCCCGGACACCGGGTCCATCAGCCGGGTGAGCAGCTTCGCGAAGGTCGTCTTGCCGCTGCCGGTCTCGCCGACCACCGCCACCCGGGTCTTCGCCGGGATCTCCAGGGTCACCTCGGAGAGCACCGGCGGCCCGCCCGGGTAGGCGAAGCAGACCTGTTCGAACCGCACGTCCAGCGGCCCGCCCGGCAGGTGCACCCCGTCGGCACCCGGGTCGGCAACGTCCGGGGCGACGTCCAGCACGTCGAGCACCCGCCGCCAGCCGGCGATCGCGTTCTGCGCCTCGTTGAGCACCTCGGTGGCAATCTGGACCGGCTGGATGAACAGGGTAACCAGGAACAGGAACGCGGTGAGCTGGCCGACGGTCAGCCCGCCGTCCACCCCCATCCGGACGCCGACCACCACCACCCCGGCCAGCGCCAGACCGGCGGCGATCTCCCCGGTGGAGAAACTGACGACGCTGGTCCGCAACGCCCGTTGCTGGGCGCGGCGCTGCCCTTCGATCGCTTCGTCCAGCCGACCGGCGGTGCGTCGGGACACGCCGTACGCCCGGATCACCGCCGCGCCGACCACGCTCTCCGCCACTGCGGCGAGCAGCGCGCCGGTGCGCTGGCGAACCACGCCGTAGGCGGCCGCGAGCCGACGCTGGAACGCCCGGATGATCAGCAGCGCGGGAACGAAGGCGGCGAGGACCACCAGGGTCAGCTGCCAGGAGTAGACCGCCATCACGACCGCGGTCACCACCACCTGACCCATGCTGATCAGCAGGATGACCCCACCCCACTGCAGGAACTGGGTGATCTGGTCGACGTCGCTGGTGACCCGGCTGACCAGTGAACCGCGCCGCTCGGACTGCTGGTGCAGCATGGACAGGTCGTGCACGTGCCGGAACGCACGGGTCCGCACGGCGGCGAGCGCGGTCTCACTGACCGTGAACAGCCGGCGCACCATGAAGTAGCCGCAGACGGTCGTCACGACCAGCACGGCGGCGGTGACCGCGACGATCGTGCCCACCACCTCGAGATCGGGGCCACCCGGCGCGCGCAGACCGTTGTCGATGGCCTGTTGGACCGCGACCGGAATGGCGGCCCGGCCGATCATCGACACCAACGCCAGCAGCAGGGTGCCGGCCAGCCCGGTCCGCAGCTCCGGGGAGAGCGCCAGCCCGCGGCGCATCGTCTGCCAGGTCGACTCGGGTCTGCCCGCCAGCGGGCCGGCGGCCGGCCCACCCGACGGCTCGACGGGGTCGGGCCGACGCTCGCCGCCGGACCGGTCGACGGTGGGCGCACTCACGCGACCACCTCCGCCGCCCGCGCCGGACCGCCACCGGGATCGCCGTCGTCGGTGCCGGTGCCGGACCGGGTCCGCTCCCGCTCCGCTTCCGCCTGCTCGTACGCGGTGACCAGGTCGTTGTAGCCGGGGCAGCGGGCCAGCAGCTGCTGATGCGTGCCGTGGTCCACCACCCGGCCCTGGTCGAGGTAGACGACCTCGTCGGCGAGGGCGATGGTGGCCCGACGGTACGCGACGATCAGGATCGACGTGGCGATCTCGGAGTTGCGCAGCGCGGCCAGGATCGCCGCCTCCACCCGGGGATCGACGGCGCTGGTCGCGTCGTCGAGCACCAGCAGTCGGGGCTGCCCGGCCAACGCGCGGGCCAGGGTGAGCCGCTGCCGCTGGCCGCCGGAGAGGGTGGTGCCGCGCTCACCGACGACGGTGTCCAGCCCGTCGTCGAGCGCCGCGACGAACCCGTCCGCCTCGGCCAGCCGCAGCGCCGACCAGGCCACCTCGTCGGTCAGCCCGGGCCGGTCCAAAGTGACGTTCGCCCGGACCGTGTCGTCGAAGGCGAACGGCACCTGGGCGACCAGGGAGACCGTGCGGGCCAGCGAACCGGCGGTCAACCGGGGCAGTTCGACCTCGTCCAGCATGACCCGGCCTGCGGTCGGGTCGACCAGCCGGGCGGCCAGCGCCGCGATCGTCGACTTGCCGGCTCCGGTCGGCCCGACCAGGGCCACGGTCCGCCCGGCGGGCACGGTGAACGACACGTCACGCAGCACCGGCGGCAGCGCGCCGTCGGTGCCGGGCGCGGTGACCGCGGTCGGGTCGACGGACTGGTCGGCCGGTGCCGGTGCGGCGGGCTGGTCGGTGCCGGCCGGCTGGTCGGCCGTGGCCGGCGCGGCGACCGGGGGCCGGTAGCTGAACCAGACCCGGTCGAAGACCAGGCTCGCCGGGGTGGCGGCGGCGGGCAGTTCGGTGTCGCCGTACGGCATCTCGCCGGTGGCGGTGAGCACGTGCCGCACCCGGTCCCATCCGGCGACGCTGCGCGGCAGCTCGGCCAGCACCCAGCCGATCGCCCGGACCGGGAAGGCCAGCACGGTGAACAGGAACGCGACGCTGACCAGGTCGGCCACGCTGACCGCGCCCTGCCGCAGCCGGGCGGCACCGACCAGCAGTACGGCGAGGGTGCCGAGGCTGGGCAGGGTCTCCAGCAACGGGTCGAACAGCCCGCGCAGCCGGCCCACGGAGATCAGCGCGTCGCGCAGTTCGACCGCCCGGCCGGCGAACCGGGCGGTCTCCTGGGCCTCCCGCCCCATGGTCTTGACCACCAGGGCACCGTCGAAGCTCTCGTGCGCGATCCCGCTGACCTCCGCCCGCAGCTGCTGCGCCCGGACCTGCCGGGGGGCCATCCGGCGCGAGTAGACCACGTTGAGGGCGAACAGCGCCGGGAACACCGCCAGCCCGACCAGTGCGAGCACCCAGTCGGTGGCGAACAGTGCGGCGATCGCGGTGACCAGCATCACCACCGTGCCGACGGCGAACGGCAGCGGGGCGACCGGGAACCAGGTCGCCTCGACATCGGAGTTCGCGTTCGACAGCAGCGTGCCGGTGGGGTGCCGCTGGTGCCAGGACATCGGCAGGTCGAGGTAGCGGCGGGTGACCCGGCGGCGGTAGCTGGCCTGCAGTCGGTACTGCATGAAGCCGGCACCGAGCCGCCGGCCGAAGATGCCCACCACCTTGACCACGCTCACCGCCAGCAGGGCCGCCGCGCCGGCTCCGAGCAGGCTGGTCTCCACCCGCCCGGACTCGATCGACGGGACCACCACCTCGCCCACGATCGCCCCGACCACGTACGCGCTGGCGATGGTGAGCAGGCCGAACACGACGCTGCCGCCGACGCCGACGGTGAACAGCCCCGGCTGCTCGCGGATGCCCTGGCCGAGCACCCACAGGCCGCGGAGCAGGACGTCACGGCTTGTTCGATTGGCCACGCTACCCCCGACTGTAAGTCCTGATCATCAAATCTCGTCCTTACCGACCCACGATGCCAGCGGGGTACGACGACTGTGGCCACCACCACAGCACGCCGCCGGTCCCGGCACCCGGCCCGGTACCGCGACGTCGACTCGCTCGGCGTGCCGTCCGCCGCCCGCCTAGGATCGGATCATGGCGCGGTTCGCACAGATGGAACGTCATGCCCTGGCCGACCTGTTCCTTGCCGTTGGTCCGGATGCCCCGACGGTGAACGATGGGTGGAACACCCGGGACCTCGCCGCGCACCTGGTCGTCCGGGAGCAGCGGCCCGACGCGGCAGTGGGCATCTGGCTGCCGGTGCTGCGCGGCTACAGCGAACGGATCCGGCTCGAACTCGCCGCCCGTCCCTTCCCCGACCTGGTGCGGATGGTCCGGCAGCCACCGGCGTGGAGTCCGCTGAGCAACCGGATCACCGACGAGGTGGTCAACCTGATGGAGTTCTTCATCCATCACGAGGATGTCCGCCGCGCCCAGCCGGACTGGCAACCCCGGGACCTGCCGCCCGGCGAGCAGGCCGCGCTGTGGAAACGCGTCTCGGCGCTGGCCAAGCTGCGGCTGCGCCGGTTCCCCGGCACGGTCACCGTCGTCGCCGACGGCTACGGGGACGTGGCGACCGGCGCCGGAGGGGACCGGGTGTCGATCAGCGCCCCACCCGGGGAGCTGGTGCTCTTCCTGACCGGCCGGCAACGGGTGGCCCGGGTCCAGCTGGACTGCGTCACCGCAGCCGAAGAACGATTGCGTAACGCCCGCTTCGGCATCTAGCGGTGATCCTCGTCGCGGCCGGTCCGGACCGCGATGATGATCATACCGGTACGCCATCCCTCCCCTGGGCGGCCGGCTGGAGGACGAATGCGCGCGTTCGCACCGACGTCCGTGGTCGCCCCACCGTTTAGGCCCCGCGCCAGCCCGTACTGGTCGACGCTCGCCCGGGCATCGGCGGGCTGGGCGGACCGGCACGGGCTGACCGCCGATCCGCAGCATGCCGCCCGGCTGCGCCGCGCCAACGCCGCCGAGCTGGCCGCCCGGGCCGCGCCCGACGCGGACATCGACCGCGTACAACTGCTCAGCGACCTGATCACCTGGCTGTTCGCGCTCGACGACCGCTGCGACGAGGACGGGCTCGGCACCGACCCGGGGCGGGTCGCGCCGGTGATCAGCCAGCTGATGCGGACACTCGACGGACCCGGTGCGACGCCCCAGACCGACCCGGGCGAGGTGGCCGAGCGGTCGCCACTGACGCTGACCCTCGCGGATCTGTGCCGCCGGATCCGCCGGCTGGGCCGGCCCGGGGTCCTGCTGCGGTTCACCGCTTCGCTGCACCAGTACCTCTTCGCGCTGCTCTGGGAGGCCGGCAACCGCCAGCAGGGCCGGGTGCCGGCGGTCGCCGAGTACATCCAGATGCGCCGGCACGCCGGCGCGGTACTGCCCAGTTTCGCGCTCACCGACCTCGCCGAAAGCGGACTGCCGCATTCCCGTCACCGGGTTGACCCGAGGCTCGCCAGACTGAACACTGTGGCGGCGGATCTGGTCTGCTGGTGCAACGACCTGTTCTCGTACGGCAAGGAACATGGCCAGGATCCCCACAACCTGGTCACCGTGATCGCCCACGAGACCGGCCACTGTCCGGCGGCGGCCCTGGCCGCCGCCGCCGAACGGTTCAACAACGGTCTCGCGCTGTTCCTCCGGCTGCAGGCCGAGGTGCTGACCGACGCGCCGCCGCCGGTGGCCCGCCTGGTCGCGACGCGACGAAACTGGATCCGTGGCACCTACGACTGGTCGGTGAACTCCAGCCGGTACCAGTGACCGGGCGTCGCACCGCCGGGGTCGACGGCATTCAGCCGGGATTCACCCCGGGATTCAGTCGTCCAGCTCCCAGCCAATCTCCGGCTGGTCGCCGACGCACACGGCGTCGACCTCGTACTCCCCCGCCGGCCCCACGAAGCTCACCTCGACGTCGTCGTCCGGCCCTCGGTCCACGTCGGTCGCCGTGTAGCCCTGCGCCGGGGCCCAGGACACCAGCCGGGCCCGACCCCCGGCGCACTCGGCGACCACCGTCCCGCCCGGGGTGGCGGCCGCCCGGCGTACCGCGTCGGGCCCGCCGGTCGTGGCCGCACCGGTCGCGGTGGGAACGGCCGGCCCCGTCGGCGGAGCGCCGGACGGCGACCGGCCCGCCTCCGGCTCCGCCGACTCCGCCGCCGCCAGCTCACGGGCGATCTCGGCCTGGCTCAGCACCTCGCCGGCCGGACCGCCGGTCAGGCCCTCGCCGACCACCCGGATCGCGGCCACCCCGATCAGCGTGGCCAGGCCGGCGGCAAGACCCCAACCGGCGGCGGTCAGCAGCATCCGGCGGTTGATCGGCATGTCCCGACTATGCCGCCTGGCGGGTTAACGGCGGCGCCGAGGGGTGCTAAGGCAGGGTTAACGCCGACGGTCCGACCCGCCGGGACGGGTAACGTGCGTGGGCGTGGCCCGGCTGCTGCTGATCGAGGACGACTTGGCGATCCGTACCCCGTTGATCCGGGCGTTGCGTGAACGCGGGCACGCCGTGGCCGCGGCGCACACCGCCATGAACGGACTCCAGCACGCCCTGGACGACCGCCCCGACCTGGTGGTGCTGGACCTCGGGTTGCCCGATCTGGACGGCCTGGAGATACTGCGGATGCTACGGGCGGTGAGCCGCGTACCGGTGATCATCGCCACGGCACGCGACGACGAGGGCGAGATCGTCCGCGGGCTGGACGCGGGCGCGGACGACTACGTTGTCAAACCGTTCACCGCCGCGCAGCTCGACGCGCGGATCCGCGCGGTGCTGCGGCGCGGTGCCGGCGAGCCGGTGGACAGCGCGGTGACCGTCGGCGCACTGTACATCGACGTACGGGCCCGGCAGGTCAGCCTCGCCGGGACCGGTCTGGAGCTGACCCCGCGCGAGTTCGACCTGCTGCACTACCTGGCGGCCCGGGCCGGGCAGGTGGTGACCAAGCGGGAGCTGCTCACCGAGGTCTGGCAGGTGCCCTACGGCGGCGCGGACAAGACCGTCGACGTGCATCTGTCCTGGCTGCGCCGCAAGCTCGGGGAGACCGCTGGGGCTCCGCGCTACCTGCACACGGTGCGCGGCGTCGGCGTACGGCTGGACGACCCGGACGCTGTGCCGTGAGACGACGGCTGACCACCCTGGTCGCCGCCACCACGACACTGGTGTTGGTGGCGTTCCTGGTGCCGCTGGCGCTGCTGCTGCGGACCGTCGCCCAGGACCGGGCGATCACCGCGGCGACCGCCGACGTGCAGTCGATCGTGGCGCTGGTCGGCACCGCCGACGCCGACAGCCTGCGGTTGACCGTCGATCAGCTGACCGCAACCGCCGACCGGCCGGTCACCGTCTACCTGCCGGACGGCACCGTACTCGGCGACCAGGTCGACGTCACCCCGGCGGTACGGCTGGCCGGCACCGGCCGCAGCCTCACCGCCACCGACGGGCAAGGACGGGAGATCCTCGTCGCGGTGCAGGGTCGCGACGACGGCACGGCGGTGATCCGGACCTTCGTGCCCGCTGCCGAACTCGACCGGGGCGTCGGCCGAGCCTGGGCGGTGCTCGCCGGCCTCGGAGTGGTGCTGATCCTGCTCGGAGTGCTCGTCGCCGACCGACTGGCCCGGCGGCTGGCGGCACCGGTCACCGAACTGTCGGCGGTGTCGCACCGGCTGGCGAACGCCGAACTGTCGGCCCGGGCACGACCCAGCGGTCCGGCCGAGTTCCGCGAGGTGGCCGGTGCGCTCAACCATCTGGCCGGCCGGATCCAGGAGTTGTTGCGCGACGAGCGGGAGCAGGTCGCGGACCTGTCCCACCGGTTGCGTACGCCGCTGACCGCGCTGCGGCTGGAGGCCGAGACGCTGTCCGATCCGGCCGACGCGGCCCGGGTGACCGCCGGGGTCGACTCGCTGGAGCGGGCGGTGACCGGGCTGATCGAACAGGCCCGGCGACGCAGCGCAGCGCCGGGCCGGGCGGCCGGGCCGGCGGCGGTGGTGGCCGACGCCACCGTGGTGGTACGCGACCGGGTCGAGTTCTGGTCGGTGCTGGCCGAGGACACCGCCCGGGTGGTGCGGCTGGACCTGGCGGACGGTCCGCTGCCGGTGGGGATCGACGCCGAGGAGCTGGCCGCCGCCGTGGACGCGGTGCTGGGCAACGTCTTCGCGCACACCCCGGACGGCGCCGGATTCACCGTCACCCTGACCGGCGCGCCGGTCGGCGGCGCGGTGCTGTCCGTCGCCGACGACGGCCCCGGCATGCCGGACGGGCTTGTCCTGCGTGGTGTGTCGGGGGCGGGCTCCACCGGTCTGGGTCTGGACATCGCCCGCCGGGCCGCGCAGGCCAGTGGCGGTCGGCTCGAGCTGGCCGACAGCTCCCCCGGCGCGGTGGTGACGCTGCGGTTCGGGCCGCCAGCCGGTGGCTGAACCAGCCCGGCCCCGTTCGGTTTAACTCGGCTTTATCGACGACGCAGCGCGCCGCTATCCGGCGACGGGCGAACCTTCGGTAGTACAACGACGACAGGAGGTTCGACATGGCCAGCAGACCGATGATCGTGATGATCGGGGTGGGTGCGGTCGCCGCACTCGCCGTCGCGGGCACCGCGCTCGGCGCGGCGGCCCAGGACGTGACCGGCGGCGCCGGGCCGACCAGCCCGGCCGTGGTCGCCAGCGAGTCGGGACAGGAAACGACGTCGGTGCCGCGTACCGGCACGGACGGGGCCGCCGACGACGGGCCGAGCGGCGGCGACGGGCCGAGCGGTAAGGCCAGCATGGGCGGTGGGTCCGCCGACCAGGTCACCCTGGACCGGGCGGCCCGGATCGCGGTCGATGAGGTGGGCGGCGGTCGGGTCACCGAGATCGAGCGGGACCACACGGACGGCCGGCCGATCTGGGAGGTCGAGGTCGTCGCCGACGGCGTCGAGTGGGACCTCGACATCGACCGGGTGACCGGCGCCATCGTCAAGCTCGACCGCGACGACGATGACCGCCGGGACGACGACCGCGACGACGACCGCCGGGATCGCTGAGCGGCGGCGGCCCGGTCGTGCCGGCCGCCGGGACGGGATGATGCCCGTCCCGGCGGCCGGACATGGTCAGCCGATCGGTGCGGGCAGCAGCGGCGGACGCTGGGTCAGCGTCGGCACCGCGGTCAACGTCGGGCGTGGAGTGAAGGTCGGGATCGCGGTCAGCGACGGTGCCACAGTCGGGCGCGGCGACAACGTCGGCCGTGGAGTGAAGGTCGGGACCGCGGTCAACGTCGGCGCCGGGGTGACGGCGTTGCGGAACAGGACGTACAACAGCAGGTTCGGCGAGCCGGGCCCGGGGTTGACCACCACGTTCGGCGTGGCGATCCGCAGGATGAAGGCGGACACCTGCGCCGGGGTGTAGTTCGGGTACGCGTGCAGCACCATGGCGGCCGCTCCGGCCACGTGCGGCGCGGCCATCGAGGTGCCGCTGATCGTGTTGGTCGCGGTTGGGCTGGTGTGCCAGGCAGAGGTGATCTGCGAGCCGGGCGCGAACAGGTCCAGGCAGCGTCCCCAGTTGGAGTAGGGGGCCCGGTTGTCGTTGCGGTCGGTGGCCCCGACGGTCAGTGCTGTGGGGACCCGGGCCGGCGAGAAGTTGCAGGCGTCGGCGTTGGAGTTACCGGCCGCCACCGCGTAGCTGACGCCCGAGGCGATCGAGGCGGTCACCGCGCTGTCCAGCGTGGCGCTGGCCCCGCCACCGAGGCTCATGTTCGCCACCGCCGGCCGGCCCGCGGCGTTGGTGGTGACCCAGTTGACGCCGGCGAGGACTCCGGCGACGGTGCCGCTGCCGCCGCAGTTGAGCACCCTGACGGCGACCAGCCGGACCTTCTTGGCCACCCCGAACTTGGTGCCGCCGACCGTACCGGCGACGTGGGTGCCGTGCCCGTTGCAGTCCGCCGAGGTGCCACCGAACGCGTCGTACCCGGGGACGGCCCGGGGGTAAAGGTCGGTGTGGTCGAACCGGATGCCGGTGTCGATGATGTACGCGGTGACCGTCGAGCCGGTGTTCGGGTAGGTGTAGGAGCGGTCCAGCGGCAGGTAGCGCTGGTCGATCCGGTCCAGGCCCCAGGACGGCGGGTTGACCTGGGTCCCGGCCAGCGAGACGGTGTGGTTCTGCTCCACGTACGCGACGGACGAGTGTGCCGCCAGGCGGCGGGCGGCGGCTTCGGAGAGGTTGATCTCGAACCCGGTGAAGGCGGTCTCGTACAGTCGGTTGACCACGCCGCCGTAGGTCCCGGCGAGGTCGGCGGCGCGGGTCGCGATCCGGGCGGTCCGCATGGTGCGGGAGCCGCTCACCGCGCTGGCCTTCAACGCGACGATGTAGCTGCCCGCCACCGCGGTGGCGCCACCCGCCTGGCGGATCTCGCCGGTGGGTGCGGCCGCGGCCGGCGGGGTGACCGTCATGGTGGCGACGGCCGCCGCCACGACCAGCACCAGGGCGCGCCGGACGTGCGTGCGCAAGGGTGTCATCTCCGTCCTTCCTTCGGTCTTTTGTCCGCAGTAGATCGACTACTGCGGATAGATGGACGATCGACGATGCCGATCGGACCGATCGTAGGGCGGAGCCGATTGACGGCTTCCTATACCTCTTGGGTCATATCACTAGCAGTATGCAAACGACTACCCTATGCGGCGTCGATGGGTAGGGGTGCCGGGCGGGGTGCGGCCCCCGGGCGCTGGGGTGCCCGGGGGCCGCGCGCGCTGCTCGACTCGTCGGGTCGATCAGCTGATCTGTTGATCAGTTGACCACGAAGAGCAGGCGGTTCGGTGAGCCGGAGCCCGCGCCCGACACCACGCCGGTGGTGGCGTTGCCGACCAGGTAGCTGGTCACCTGGGCCGGGCTGTAGGAGGGGAACCGGCCGAGCACCAGAGCGGCGGCACCCGCCACATGCGGGGCGGCCATCGAGGTGCCGCTGATGGTCCGGGTGGCGGTGTTGCTGTTGTACCACGGCGCGGTGATCGACGAGCCCGGCGCGAAGATGTCCAGGCAGCTGCCGTAGTTGGAGTACGACGCACGGGCGTCGCTGCTGGTGGTGGCACCGACGGTGATCGCGCTGGAGACCCGGGCCGGCGAGTAGTTGCAGGCGTTGGCGTTGGAGTTGCCGGCCGCCACCGCGTAGCTGACGCCGGAGGAGATGGAGTTCGCCACCGCGCTGTCCAGCGTGCTGCTGGCCCCGCCGCCGAGGCTCATGTTCGCCACCGCCGGCTTGACCGCGTTGGCGGTGACCCAGTTGACCCCGGCGACGACCCCGGCGATGGTGCCGCTGCCGGAGCAGTTCAGCACCCGGACCGCGACCAGCCGGACGCCCTTGGCCACCCCGTACGCGCTGCCGCCGACCGTACCGGCGACGTGGGTGCCGTGCCCGTTGCAGTCCGCCGACGTGCCGCCGAACGCGTCGTAGCCGGCGCGGGCCCGCCCACCGAAGTCGTTGTGCGTGGTGCGGATGCCGGTGTCGATGATGTACGCGGTGACGTTGCTGGCCGTCGTGGGGTAGGTGTAGGCGTTGTTCAGCGGACGGTTGCGCTGGTCGATGCGGTCCAGACCCCAGGACGGCGGGTTGTTCTGGGTGGCGGCGATCGACACGGTGTGGTTCTGCTCCACGTACGCCACGGACGAGTGCGCGGCGAGCCGACGGGCGGCCGACGCCGACAGCCGCGCCTCGAAGCCGTTGACCGCGGCGCCGAAGACCCGGTTGACGGCACCGCCGTACTGGGCGGCGAGGCTGCCGGCCCGGTCGGCGACGGCGGCGGCGCGGGCCGCGTCGCCCCGAGCCGCGACGGCGGCGTCGGTGAGCACCACGATGTAGCTGCCCGCGACCGCGGTGGCCCCGCCGGCGAGCTTGATCTCCCCGGCCGGAGCGGCGGCCGCCGGGTTGCCGACCAGCGCGGTGGCGACCGCGGCGGCGCAGCCGGCCAGCAGCAGCCGGCGGCCGGTGGTACGGAGAACGGTCATCCCTGTTCCTTCCTGGATGCGGACACCCGCGTCGGCTTGTGGCCGTCTCGGTCGCGGGCGGGCGATCGGGATATCGATCGATGGGATCGTATGCGGGATGGTAGGCAGATTTATATATCGATATACCTATACCGCCGACGCATGGTTTCCGGTCCCCGGAACCGGGCGCGGGTCACCGACCCGGAGCAGCGCACCGGAGCCGGGCACCGGCGAAACAGCCCTTGACGAGGAATGCCACCGCGAGGCCTGGCCGGGTCTGCCCCGCTGGGCGATGCTTGGGGCTAGCCGAACGCGCAACCCTGGCACTACTGTTCGGTAACACAGAATTTACGTGACGGCGCTCACTATCACATATGCGGAGGCGACGGACCCAATGGCTCTCGACGTCCCATACCGGTCGATTCCTGACATGTTTCTGCAGCGGGTGGCTGCCACCCCGGACCGGAACGCGATCGCCGGCCCCGCCCCCGGCGACTCCGGCCTGACCTGGCTGACCTGGAGCGAGGTCGCCGGCCGGACCAGGGCCATCGCTGCCGGCCTGTACGCGCTGGGCGTCGGCAACGAGGACCGGGTGGCCATCCTGGCCAACACCCGGATCGAATGGGTACTGGCCGATCTGGGCATCATGTGCGCCGCCGGCGCGACCACCACGGTCTACCCCACCACCGAGCCCGCCGACGCGGCGTTCATCGTCGGCGACTCCGGCTCGAAGATCCTGATCGCGGAGAACCGCGCCCAGGCCGACAAGATGGCCGGTGCGGACCTGCCTGCGCTCACCCACGTGGTGCTGATCGACGGGGCGGCCGACCCCGCTGCGACGGTCCCCCAGCTCACCCTGGCCGAGCTGGAGGAACGCGGCGCCCAGGCACTCGCCGAGGAACCCGGCCTGATCGAACGGATCGCCACCACCATCGAGCCGGAGCACCTGGCCACCCTGATCTACACCTCCGGCACCACCGGCCGACCCAAGGGCGTCGAGCTGCTGCACCGGGGCTGGTGCTGGGAGGCCGTCGCCCAATCCCAGCTGGGCATCATGAACCCCGACGACCTGCAGTACCTCTGGTTGCCGCTGTCGCACTCGTTCGGCAAGACCCTGCTGTGCAGCATCATCCATGTCGGACTGCCGACCTACGTGGACGGCCGGGTGGACAAGCTGGTCGACATGCTGTCGGTGGTCCGGCCGACGCTGATGTGCGCCGCCCCGCGGATCTTCGAAAAGGTCTACAACAAGGCGGTCACCACGGCTCAGGAGGCCGGCGGCGCCAAGGCCCGGATCTTCGACTGGGCGGTCGGCGTCGGTCGCCAGCGGGTGGCCCTGCAACAGGCCGGCCGGCCGGTGCCGGGTGGACTGAAGCTCAAGTACACGATCGCCGAGAAGCTGGTCTTCAGCAAGCTCCAGGCCCGTCTCGGCGGGCACATCAACGCGCTGGTCTCCGGTTCGGCGCCGCTGAGCCCGGACATCGCCGAGTTCTTCGCCGCCGCCAACCTGCCGATCTGCGAGGGCTACGGGCTGACCGAGGCGAGCGCCGCCAACTTCGTCAACCGGCCAGTCAAGATCAAGATCGGCACCGTCGGACAGGCGCTGGGCGACCTGGAGTGCCGCATCGACGACGACGGCGAGGTGCTGCTGCGTGGCGCCCCGGTGATGCGTGGCTACCACAACCTGCCGGACGAGACCGCCGAGGCGTTCACCGCCGACGGGTTCTTCCGCACCGGCGATATCGGCAACCTCGACGACGAGGGCTTCCTCACCATCACCGACCGCAAGAAGGACCTGGTCAAGACCTCCGGCGGCAAGTACGTAGCACCGTCGCACATCGAGGGCCTGTTCAAGGCGGTCTGCCCGTACACCTCACAGGCGGTGGTGATCGGCCAGGCCCGCAACTACTGCACCATGCTGGTCACCCTGGACCCGGACGCCATCACCGGCTGGGCCGCCGACGGGCCGCTGGCCGGCCGCCCGTACGCCGAGATCGTCGCCTCGCCCGAAGTGCAGACTCTGGTGGCGGGCTACGTCGCTGAGCTCAACGGCAAGCTCAACCGGTGGGAGACGATCAAGAAGTTCGCTATCCTCAGTCGGGACCTGACCATCGAGGACGGCGAGATGACGCCGTCGCTCAAGATCAAACGCCGGATCGTGGAGAACAACTTCGCCGCCGAGATCGACCGGATGTACGCCGGTCAGCTCGCCGAGATCTGACCGTGGGGTCGGGCACCAGCCGCCGTCAGGCGATCATGGCGGGCTCCCGCCACTGGCGGCGGCTGGTGCGGTCAAGGTCGTAGCGCACGGCGGCGATCCGCCGTACGGCGTCGGTCAGCACCGGCACTGGCAGGGTGAACGGCAACCGCAGGAACCGCTCCAGGGTGCCGTCGATGCCGAACCTTGGGCCGGGGGCCAGTCGCACCCCGGACTCCTCGGCCGCCCGGGCGAGCGCGCTGGAGATCGGGCCGTCCAGCTCCGCCCAGAGGGTCACCCCGCCGTGCGGCACGGTGACCCGCCACTCGGGCAACACGTTGGCCAGTTCGGCGAGCAGCGCGTCCCGCTGGGCGGTGAGCTGCGCCAACCGGGCCGGCACGATGGTGTCAGCAGCGGCCAGCAGGTGGACCCCGACCAGCTGGTCGAGCACCGGACCGGCCATGTCCACCCCGACCCGCAGGGCGGCGAGCCGCTGCACCAGCGGCGCCGAGGCCCGTACCCAGCCGATCCGCAGCCCACCCCAGTAGGGCTTGCTCATCCCCCCGATGGAGATCACCCGGGAGTGCCGGTCGAAGACCGCGGTCGGCGGCGGCACCACGGTGCCGTCCAGCGGCAGGTCCACGAACGACTCGTCGACCACCAGGTCGGTGCCGCTGGCGTGGGCCGCCGCAACCACCCGTTCCCGCAGCTCGGCCGACATCAGGTGACCGGTCGGGTTCTGGAACTCGGGGATCAGGTAGGCCAGCCGGGGCCGGTCCTGCCGGATCGCGCCGAGCAGCAGGTCGGCGTCCCACCCGTCGCCGGCGGTGGTCGCCAGTCCGTGGGTGGCGATCCGGGCCCGACGGGCGGCGAGCGCGGCGAGCGCGTTCGGGTAGGTGGGCGACTCGACCAGCACCGGCGCACCGGCCGGCAGCAGCAGCCGCAGCACCAGGTCGAGGGCGTGCTGGGTGCCGCTGGTCACCATGATCTGCTCCGCGCTGGTAGGCAGGCCACGCCGGGTGTAGCCGTGGGCGACCGAGGCCCGCAGCTCGGCCAGCCCGGTCGGGTAGTAGCCGGCGTGCTGCAGGTAGCGGGGCAGGTCCTCGGCGGCGGCCCGGGCCGCCGGTACCAGCTCGGGTGGGGCGGCCAGTGCCGCGTACCCCAGGTCGATCATGTCGGGAGCGGTCGCCGCGGTCCACAGCCCGGAGCTGGCCACCTGGTGTCCGGTGGGCAGCGTGGTCCAGCTGCCGGCCCCCCGTCGGCTGGTCAGGTGGCCGGTCTCCCGCAGGCTGCGGTACGCGGCGGTGACGGTGGTCCGACTGACCCGAAGCGCCTCGGCCAGTTCCCGCTCGGCCGGCAGCCGTACGCCGAGCGCCAGCCGCCCGTCGGCGAGCAGGCCGCGGACCGCCCCGGCCAACGCGGCGTAGTCCGGGTTGCGCCGCCGGCCGGGCAGGGCATGCCACTGGCCGAGCAGCCGGGCCAATTGGCTGCCCCGCACGATCACCGCCATAACCAGTTGCCTCCGATTGGTCGTTTCGCGATCGCCGATTGGCCTTCAGAGTGGCATGCATGACCAAGATTGGCAACGGCGGTGGCCTCCGCCGCAGATCGGACCCCGACCCCGGTCACCATGTCGGCGGCCGCCCCGGCCGACACCCGGGTCGGCGGCTGCCCCGGCGGCTCGGGCAGCTCTACGCCGGCCTCGCCCTGTACGGCGTCAGCATGGCGCTGATGATCGAGTCGGACCTCGGGCTGAACCCGTGGGACGTCTTCCACCAGGGGTTGACCCAGCTGACCGGGCTGAGCTTCGGGACCGTCACGGTGCTCGTCGGTGGCGCCGTGCTGCTGCTGTGGATACCGCTGCGGCAGCGGCCCGGCCTCGGCACGGTCAGCAACGTGGTGGTGATCGGCGTCGCGGTGGACGCCGGCCTCGCGCTACTGCCCGCACCGACGCAACTGCCGGTCCGGGGCGCGTTCCTGGTCGCCGGGATCGTGCTCAACGGCCTGGCCACCGGCCTGTACATCGGAGCGCGGATGGGCCCCGGCCCCCGGGACGGGCTGATGACCGGCTGGGTCGCGCGGCACCCGCGCAGCTCGGTCCGGCTGGTCCGCACCGTGATCGAGGTGTCCGTCCTGGCGTGCGGCTGGCTGCTCGGCGGCACCGCCGGGCTGGGCACCGTGCTCTACGCGGTCGGCATCGGACCGCTGGTGCAGTTCTTCCTGCCGCTGTGCACCGTACCCAGCAACTTGACCGCGCCCGACGCCACGCCGCCCGACACGGCCGGGCCCGGGCCGGTCCCGGCGGTCAGTCGTCCGGCGGACGGTAGCTGACGCCGACCCGGTCCAGCCGGCGCAGCTGCCCGGTCAGCCGACTACGGAACTCCGCCCACACCCCGGGCGGCACCGCGCCGGTGTCATCGGTCGGCACCGGTCCGGACCAGCCCACCTCCGCCAACGCGGCGAGCCGGGGGAAGGCCCGCCACCACACCCGCTGCTCGGTGGGCAGGTACTCGCTCCACAACTGCCCCTGCACCCCGAGCACGTCGCCGGGCTGGAACCCGTACACCGTGCGCAGCGGCAGCACCCCGGCGATGGCCAACGGCTCGGCCGGATCGTCGGACTCGGCCCAGTCGAAGTACGTGTGGCTGTACGGCGCGGCGACCACCGGCAGGCCGGCCGCCCGGGCCACGTCGATCCGGTCGGTGCCCCGCCACGCGAAGACGGTGGATCCGCCCGGCGCCCCCCGGTCGAGCAGTTCGTCCCAGACCGCGGTCCGCCGGCCGTGGCCGGCCAGATGCTCGGCGAGCCGCCCGGTCCACCAGCCCTGCAGGTCGGCCACCCGGGGCAGGCCGAGCTCGGTGGCCCGGGCGACGGCCGCCGGGTTCGCCGCCCACTCGGTGGTCGGCACCTCGTCCCCGCCGACGTGCACGTATTCGAACGGGAAGACCTCGACCACCTCGTCGAGGATGTGGTGCACGGCGGCCAGGGTGGCCGGTTCCAGGTTGAGCACGTGGGTGGAGATCCCCCAGGTCGTCCCGACTGCCAACTGGCGGGTCGGATCGTTGCCGAACTCGGGATAGGCCGCGATCGCCGCCTGAGCGTGCCCGGGCAGGTCGATCTCCGGCATGATCCGCACGCCGCGCCGGGCCGCGTAGGCCACCAGGTCACGCAGCTCTGCCTGCCGGTACCAGCCGCCGTGCGGCACCCCGTCGCTGCGGCCGTCCCGAAGATGACCGGCCGGCGACGCCGCCCGGAACCCACCCACCTCGGTCAACCGGGGGTACCGCCGCACCTCGAACCGCCAACCCTGGTCGTCGGTCAGATGCAGGTGCAGGGTGTTGAGCTTGTGCATGGCCAGCACGTCGACGTAGCGGTAGAGCAGCGGCAGCGGGTGGCACCAGCGGGCCACGTCGAGCAGCGATCCCCGCCACGGGTACGCCGGCACGTCGACGATCTCCACCGTCGGCAGCCGCCACGGCACGCCGCGGACCGGCCCGGCCGCGTACACCTGGTCGGGCAGCAACTGACGCAGCGTCTGCACCGCCCAGCGCAGCCCGGCCTCGGCGGCGGCCACCGCCCGGACCCCGGTTGGGTCGACGCGCAGCCGGTAGCCCTCGGCGCCGAGCGCGGGATCGTCGCGCACCAGCAGGCTGATCACGCCGTCGCCGGGCGCCCCGGCCATCGGCAGCGGCAGCCCGGTCGCCGGGGTGAGCAGTTCGCGCAGCAGGTTGGCGACGCCGGCCGGCGCGAACAGACCGGTCGTCGCATCGAGGGTGAAATGCCCGGCCTCACGGATCAGCCGGGTGGGACGCGGCAAAAGCATGTCCACAGCCAAGCACAGGAGTTCCGCCCGCGCCGCCCCGCGCGGCATCATGGGCAGATGATGGACGAGGGGTGGGCTTGGTCGGACGCGTGGATCTTCGTCTCGACGGTCATCGCGGGCAAGGTGGGTCGGCACCGCAGGTCGCCGCTGAGCCGCCGGCCCGAAGGGGTACGCCTGGTCGACGTGCTCACCACCGCCGAACACCTCAACCAGGCGATCCCCACCCGGGAGGAGATCGAGACCGGGGTACGCCGACTGCTCGGCGCCAGGCTGGTCTCGGTCAGCGACGGCTGGTTCCAGGTGACCGAGGCCGGTGAACAGCTGTGGCGGGACCGGCCACGCAGCGGTCTGACCACGACGGTGGACAGTGTGCACGGGTTGCTCGACCAGCGGTACGCCACCACCGAGGCCGAGTGGCGGCTGGACGACCAGGACCACGCTGCCGCGATGCTCGAATACACCGGGCGTTTCCTGCCGCCGGCGCCCCGGCGTTCGGTGGAGAACTCCGCCGCCGCCCAGCAGGGCCGGCCCTGACCGCCGGCCGGCTGCCTCGCCGGCGGTCAGCGCACCGGGTGGCCGGCGTCGCGCAGCTCCTGTTTGACCGCGCCGATGGTCAGCTCGCCAAAGTGGAACACGCTCGCGGCGAGGACCGCGTCGGCCCCGGCGGCCACCGCCGGCGGGAAGTGCGCGGTGGCACCGGCCCCGCCACTGGCGATCACCGGGATGTCGACCGCCGCCCGTACCGCGGCGATCAGCTCCACGTCGAAGCCCGCCTTGGTGCCGTCGGCGTCCATCGAGTTGAGCAGGATCTCGCCGGCACCCAGTTCGGCACCGCGGCGCGCCCAGGCCACCGCGTCGATCGCGGTCCCCCGCCGACCGCCGTGGGTGGTCACCTCGAACCCGCTGGGCGTGTCGCCGCTGGCGACCGTCTCCCGCCCGGCGCGACGCACGTCCAGGGACAGCACCAGCACCTGCCGGCCGAACCGGTCGGCGATCTCAGCGATCAGCTCGGGTCGGGCGATCGCCGCGGTGTTCACCCCGACCTTGTCCGCCCCGGCGCGCAGCAGCGTGTCCACGTTCTCCGCCGATCGCACCCCGCCGCCGACGGTGAGCGGGATGAACACCGACTCGGCGGTCCGGCGGACCACGTCCAGCATGGTGCCCCGGGCGTCGGAGGAGGCGGTGACGTCGAGGAAGGTCAGCTCGTCCGCGCCGGCCGCGTCGTAGGCCGCGGCCAGCTCGACCGGATCCCCGGCGTCGCGCAGGTCGACGAAGTTGACCCCCTTGACCACCCGGCCCGCGTCCACGTCGAGGCAGGGGATCACCCGGACCGCGACGCTCACCCGGAAACCTCCGACCGGCCGGCGTCGCGCAGCACGGCGAGCGCCTGCGCGACACTGAACGCGCCGGCGTACAGCGCCTTGCCGGCGATCACTCCCTCCACCCCGGCCGATTCCAGCGTGGCGAGCGCCCGCAGGTCATCCAGGGTGGACACGCCGCCGGAGGCGATCACCGGCGCGTCGGTCCGCGAGCACACCTCACGGAGCAGATCCAGGTTCGGTCCCCGCATGGTGCCGTCCTTGGTGATGTCGGTGACCACGTACCGCGCGGCCCCGGCCTTGTCCAGCCGTTCGAGGATCTCGAACAGGTCGCCGCCGTCGCGGGTCCAGCCCCGGGCGGCCAGCGTACGACCACGCACGTCCAGGCCGATCGCCACCCGGTCGCCGAACTCGGCGACGATCCGGTCGCACCAGACCGGATCCTCCAACGCGGCGGTGCCGATGTTGACCCGAGCCGCGCCGGTACCCAACGCGGCGGCGAGCGACTCGTCGTCGCGGATCCCGCCGGACAACTCCACCGCCACGTCGATCTGCCGGACCACCTCGGCGAGCAGATGGGCGTTGCTGCCCCGGCCGAAGGCGGCGTCGAGGTCGACCAGGTGGATCCACTCCGCCCCGTCACGCTGCCAGGCGAGCGCCGCCTCCAGCGGATCACCGTAGGAGGTTTCGCTACCGGCCGCGCCCTGGACCAGGCGGACGGCCTGACCGTCGGCGACGTCAACAGCGGGAAGCAGGGTCAGGGTCACGGATCGTCTCCTCGAAGATGGTGGGTATCAGGTCCGTCGGCCGAGCGCGATGACCACGACGGCGGGTGCCACGAGCAGCAGTACGGCGATCAGCAGCAGGCGTAGCGCCATGTCGGGCACGGCCAGCCAGACGACTGCCAGCGCCGCCACGGTCAGCACCGCGATCCCGGCGCGCTCGGTGCGGCTACGCCGGATGAACAGCCGCCCGGTGCGCCCGCCCGGTCGACGCGGGGTGAGCCGGCGCAGCGCGGACCGGCGCCGCTGCCGGCGGGCGCTGGTCCGGGCCCGGGAGGCCCGCTCACGTTCCGCCTCGGCCAGCCGGGCGGCCCGGCGGCGGGCCCGTTCCTTGCTCACCGGTCGCCTCCTACCTCGGTGGCCACCGGGGCGAGCGTGGCCAGCCAGTTGCCCAGCAGGATCGCCCCGGTCTGGGCGGACTTCTCCGGATGGAACTGTGTCGCCGACAGCGCGCCACGTTCGGCGGCGGCCACGAAACCGGCCCCATGTTCGGTGGTGGTGACCAGGACACCGGCGGCGGCCAGCTGGTCGACGGCGAGCGCCGCGTACGAGTGTACGAAGTAGAACCGGGCGTCGCCGGGCAGACCGCCGAACAGGGTGCTGCCGGCCGGCGCGGCGACGGTGTTCCAGCCCATGTGCGGCACCCGCCCGGCGGGCAGCCGGCGAACCCCGCCGGGCAGCAGACCGAGCCCTTTGGTGACCACCCCGTGCTCCTCGCCGTACTCGAAGAGGATCTGCATGCCGACGCAGATGCCGAGCACGGGGCGTCCCTCGGCGACCCGCCGCGCGATCACCGGCGCCGCGCCCAGCTCGTCGATACCGGACATGCAGGCCGCGTACGCGCCGACGCCCGGCACCACCAGTCCGGCGGCGGCGTCGGCCGCAGCCAGGTCGGCGGTCACGGTCACCTCGGCACCGGCCCGGGTAAGCGCGCGTTCGGCGGAGCGCAGGTTGCCGGAGCCGTAGTCGAGCACCACGACGGCCGACGGTGGCGTGGCCATCAGTCACCTCCGGGTAGCAGCCAGAACACGCCGGCGGCGACCGCCAGCAGGGCGAGGCCGGCGGCCAGGCCGACGGCACCCCGCCCGGCACCCTGACGGTGCAGCGACCAGACGCCACCGACCAGCACCCCGGCCAGCGCGAACAGCGCGACCGGCAGGAAGCTGTCCACGTTACAGCGCGCCTTTGGTGCTGGGCACCGAGCCGGCCGACCGGGGGTCGATCGCCACCGCCTCGCGCAGCGCCCGGGAGACCGCCTTGAACTGGGCCTCGACCACGTGGTGCGCGTCCGGGTGGCCGCCGTCGCGGGCCGCCCGCAGCACCGACACGTGCAGCGTGATCATGGCCGAGTGGCCGAGCGACTCCCAGATGTGCCGGGTCATGCTGGTCGGGTAGACCGGCCCGATGTAGGGTGCCAGCGCCGGCTCGTCGTGCACCACGTACGGCCGGCCGGACAGGTCGACCGCCGCCCGTACCAGCACCTCGTCCATCGGGATGGTGGCCGAGCCGTACCGGCGGATACCCGCCTTGTCGCCCAGCGCCTGGCGCAGCGCCGTGCCCAGCGCGATGGCCGTGTCCTCCATCGTGTGGTGCGCGTCGATCTCCAGGTCACCGACCGTCTGTACGGTCAGGTCGAAGCCGCCGTGCCGGGCGATCTGGTGCAGCATGTGGTCGTAGAAGCCGACCCCGGTGCCGATGTCGGCGGTGCCGGTGCCGTCGAGGTCCAGCTCCACCAGCACCTTGGTCTCGGCCGTGGTGCGTTCGACCCGCGCGGTGCGGTTCATCGGATTCCTTCCGTGGATGCTCCGGCCCGCAGGCCAGGGAGGAAATTGGACCCGGCGACCAGTTCGGTCATCGCGTCGAGGAACGCGTCGGTCTCCTGCGGCGTCCCGGCGGTCACCCGCAGCCAGCCGGCCAGTCCGACGTCACGGACCAGCACCCCACGCTCCAGCAACGCCTGCCAGACGGCCCGCTGGTCGCCGCCGGCGTCAACGCCGTCGCCGCCGGACAGGCCGTGGACGCCGAACAGCACGAAGTTGGCGTCGCTGTCCGCCACAGTGAGCCCGAGCCGACGCAGCTCGGCGACGATCCGGTCCCGCTGTTGCATGATCACCCGTACCGTACCGAGCAGGGTGTCCCGGTGCGCCAGCGCCGCCCGGGCCGCCGCCTGGGTGAGTGCCGACAGATGGTAGGGCAGGCGGACCAGTTGGACCGCGTCGACCACCGCCGGATGCGCGGCCAGGTAGCCCAGCCGACCGCCGGCGAAACCGAACGCCTTGCTCATCGTCCGGGTCACCACCAGCCGTGGATGCGTCGACAGCAGCCGCACCGCACTGGCCGTGCCCGGGCGGGCGAACTCGGCGTACGCCTCGTCGACGACGACCATGCCCGGCGCGGCGGCCAGCACCGCCCGCACCACCGCCGGGTCCAGGGCGGTCCCGGTCGGGTTGTTCGGGGAGCAGAGGAAGACCAGGTCCGGCTGGTGCTCGACCACCTGGCCGGTTGCGTCGTCGGCGGACAGGTCGAAGTCGGGTCCGCGCCGGCCGTCCACCCACCGGGTGCCGGTGCCCAGCGCCAACAGCGGATGCATCGAGTACGCCGGGGTGAAGCCGAGCGCCACCCGGCCGGGACCAGCGAACGCCTGCAGCAGCTGCTGCTGGATCTCGTTGGAGCCGTTGGCCGCCCACACCTGTGCCGTGGTCAGCCCGTGGCCGAGATAGCCGGCCAGGTCGGCCCGTAGCGCGACCGCGTCCCGGTCCGGGTAGCGGTTAAGTTCCCGCAGCTCGGCCGTGACCGCCTCGGCGATCGCCTCGACCACGACGTCCGGCAGCGGGTAGGAGTTCTCGTTGGTGTTGAGCCGCACCGGCACGTCCAGCTGCGGCGCCCCGTACGGGCTGCGCCCGCGCAGATCGTCGCGGATCGGCAGGTCGTCCAGGGTGATCGGGCCGGTCATCTGGGCACCGCCGGTCCACCCGCGGCCGGGGAAACTGCCGGTGGGTCCGCCGCCGGAGCGGCGAAGCCGGTCGGGTCGGCGAACCGGGCCCGGACCGCCTGCCCGTGCGCCGGCAGGTCCTCGGCCTCGGCCAGGGTGACCACGTGGTCGGCGACGTCCCGCAACGCGTCCGCGTCGTACTCGACGAGGTGGATACCGCGCAGGAAGGACTGCACCGACAGGCCCGAGGAGTGCCGGGCGCAGCCGCCGGTGGGCAGGACGTGGTTGGAGCCGGCGCAGTAGTCGCCCAGCGACACCGGGGCGTACGCGCCGACGAAGACCGCCCCGGCGTTGCGGACCCGCAGCGCCCACTGCCGGGCGTCCCGGGTCTGGATCTCCAGGTGCTCGGCGGCGTACGCGTCGACCACGGCCAGACCGGCGTCGAGGTCGTCGACCAGGACGGTGCCGGACTGCTCGCCGCCGAGCGCGGTGGCGATCCGGTCGGCGTGTCGGGTGGCCGGCACCTGCCGGGCCAGTTCCCGGTCGACCGCGTCGGCCAGCCCGGTCGACGGGGTGACCAGCACGCTGGCCGCCAACGGGTCGTGCTCGGCCTGGCTGATCAGGTCGGCGGCGACGTGCACCGGGTCTGCGGCGTCGTCGGCGAGGATGGCGATCTCAGTCGGGCCGGCCTCGGCGTCGATGCCGACCACCCCGCGCAGCAGCCGCTTGGCGGCGGTGACCCAGATGTTGCCCGGCCCGGTGATCACGTCTACCGGGGCACACCGGTCGGTCCCGTCCGGGTCGACCGCGGCGCCGTAGCCGAGCATCGCGACGGCCTGCGCGCCGCCGACCGCGTACACCTCGTCGACGCCGAGCAGGGCGCAGGCGGCCAGTACCCGCGAATCGGGCAGCCCGTCGTTGTCGCGCTGCGGCGGGCTGGTCACCACCAGTGACGCCACCCCGGCGACCTGGGCGGGGACCACGTTCATCACCACGGTCGACGGGTACACCGCCAACCCGCCGGGCACGTACAGCCCGACCCGGCCGACCGGCACCCAGCGTTCGGTGACGGTGCCGCCGGGCACCACCTGGGTGGTGACGTCGGTCCGGCGCTGGTCGACGTGCACCCGCCGGGCCCGGTCGATGCATTCCAGCAGCGCGGCCCGGACCCCGGGGTCGAGATCGCGCTCGGCCGCGGCGAGCGCCTCGGTGGGCACCCGCAGCCGGTGCGGGCTGACCCCGTCGAACCGCTCGGCCGCCTCCCGGATCGCCGGGTAGCCATGGTCACGGACCGCCTCCACCAGCGGGCGGATCCGCTCGACCGCCACGGAGACGTCGAGCTGGGCACGGGGCAGCAGGCCACGCGGGTCAGGTGACCCGCCTCGCAGGTCGATCCGGTTCAGCACGCTTGCGAGTCTAGGCGTCCTCCCACTGGCCGGACGCCGGCCGTCCAGCGGACGGGACAGTGAGCGTGACCACGCTAGGCTCGACCGGTGGGTCAGCGGCTACCGGTCTTTCCGCTCGGGACGGTGCTCTTCCCCGGGTTGGTGCTGCCTCTGCACATCTTCGAGGAGCGTTACCGGGCGCTGGTCCGGCATCTGACCAGCCTGCCCGAGGGCGTCACCCGGGAGTTCGGGGTGGTGGCGATCCGGCGTGGCTGGGAGGTGCTGCCGACCGCCGGGCCGCCGGGCGCGCCGGCGCCGACCTCGGTGAGCCTGCACGAGATCGGCTGCACCGCTCAGCTGCGCCAGGTCACCGAGCTGCCGAACGGGCGGTACGACATCGTGACGGTCGGTCGGCGCCGGTTCCGGATCACCGACCTGGCCACCGAAGGTACGCCGTACCTGACCGCGTCAGTGCAGTGGCTGCCCGAGCCGACCGGGTCCGAGGAGCTGGCCGACCTGCTGGCCCCGCAGGTGCTCGCGGTGTTCCGGCAGTACCTCGACCTGGTCCGGACCGACTCGGCCGAGATCACCGAACAACTGCCGGAGCAGCCGACCGTGCTGTCGCACCTGGTGGCGGCGACCGCCGCGTTGCACATCAGTGAGCGGCAGGCGCTGCTGGCGGAGCTGGACACCGCCCGGCGGCTGCGGGCCGAGCTGCGGATGCTCAATCGGGAGGTGGCGCTGCTGCGCCGGGTGCGGGCGGTGCCGGTCCCGTTGCCCGAGTTGGCGGTTCCGGCGAGTCCGAACTGATCTGCGGATCGGCGGCGACGTCCGGGGCCGGGCCCGGACGCAGGTCCGGAGCCACTGGGAGGGCTGGAAGGTCAGGCCCGGCTTCGACCCGGTCCGGCTCCGGACGCAGGTCCGGGTGGCTGGACCAGCCGGCCAGCATGGTGTACGCCAGCACCGCGCCGAGTGCCGGAGCGCCGAACGCGCCGGTGACCGTCGGCAGCACGCCGAACCACAGGTCGAAGTCGCCGGCCTGCAGGTCCGGTGGCCGCTCCAACTGGGCGCCGAGCGCCGCCGCCTCCAGTGCCCGCTGGTAGCCGGCCAGGCCGATCTGCCGGCCCACGGCCCAGGCCAGCGCCGCCGCGCCGAGCCCGCCGACGGTGACGGCGACCAGCCCGTACGGTCCACGTGACCGGGGCAGCGACGCCCAGACGACGATCCCGGCGAGGATCCCGTAACCGACGCCGAGCATCGCGAACCAGCCGTCGGCGGCGACGAAGTACTCCGGGTCGCCGCCCCGTACCGCCGCGCCCTGCTCGGTCTTGACCACCGGGATCCAGGGGGCCAGCATCGACCAGGCGACGCCGAGCGGAGCGCCGCCCACGGTGATCGCGGCGGCGACGTACAGCCCTGGCCGTCGCCAGATCCGCCGCTGGCCGGCCTTGGGCGGGGTGACCGGCGACGCTCCGGACGGGCCGGTCGGGTCGCCGGGTGGGCCGGCGTCGGCGGTGGAACTCACCCGTCGATCCTCTCGCAGGTCTCAGCCGGCGACGGCGGTGGGGCCGAGGAGCGCTTTGAGGTCGGCCATCAGGGCGGTGGTGGGGGCGACCCGGTGCGGGCCGAGGCGTAGCAGGGTGGCGCGGCCGCCGTTGACGAGTTTGACGTGTACCTCGGCCGAGCCGGGGTGGCTGGTCAGCACGTCGCGGAGGCTGTCGACCAGGGGCGGGGTGCAGCGGGCCGGGGACAGCGCGATCACGATGGGCTTGATCTCGTCGGCGGCGGTGATCTCCGGTACGGACAGGTCCATCGCCATCAGTCGGGGCTGGTCGTCGCGTCGGTCGACCCGGCCCTTCACCACGACGATGGCGTCCTCGGCGATGTACTGGCCGACGAGTTCGTAGGTGTTCGGGAAGAACAGCACCTCGACGGCGCCGCCCAGGTCCTCCAGGGTGGCCGACGCCCACGCCCGGCCCTGCTTGGTGATCCGCCGCTGCACACCGGAGAGGATGCCGGCCAGGACGACCACGGTGCCGTCGGCGACCGCGCCGTCCTCGGCCAGGGCGGCGATGGACATGTCGGCGGCGTTGGCGAGGACATGCTCGACGCCGAACAGCGGGTGGTCGGAGACGTACAGGCCGAGCATCTCCCGTTCGAAGGTGAGCAGGTCGGTCTTGTCCCACTCGCCGTCCGGGATCGGCGGGGTGACCACCATCGGGCCCGCGCCGCCGCCGGCCGGGTCGGCGGCGCCGAACGCGTCACCGAACAGGTCGTACTGGCCGACCGCCTCGTTGCGTTTGAGGTCCATGAACGAGTCGATCGCGTCGGCGTGCACGGTCAGCAGGCCCCGGCGGGTGTGCCCCAGCGAGTCGAACGCGCCCGCCTTGATCAGCGATTCGACGGTGCGTTTGTTGCAGGCCACCGGGTCGACCTTGCGCAGGAAGTCGTAGAAGTCGGTGTAGGCGCCCTTGTCCTTGCGGCACCGGGCGATCGCGTCGACCACGTTCGTGCCCACGTTACGCACGGCGGCCAGGCCGAACCGGATGTCGGCGCCGACGGCGGTGAACCGGGCCCCGGAGGCGTTGACGTCCGGCGGCAGCACCTTGATTTTCATCCGCCGGCATTCGGCCAGGTAGACGGCGGCCTTGTCCTTGTCGTCGCCGACGCTGGTCAGCAGCGCGGCCATGTACTCGGCCGGATAGTTGGCCTTCAGGTACGCCGTCCAGTAGGACACCAGTCCGTAGCCGGCGGTGTGCGCCTTGTTGAACGCGTAGTCGGAGAACGGGACCAGGATGTCCCACAGCGTCTTGATCGCCTCGTCGGAGTAGCCGTTGTCCCGCATGCCCTGCGAGAACGGCACGTACTCCTTGTCCAGGATCTCCTTCTTCTTCTTGCCCATCGCCCGACGCAGCAGGTCCGCGGCGCCCAGGGTGTAGCCGGCCAGCTGCTGGGCGATCGCCATGACCTGCTCCTGGTAGACGATCAACCCGTAGGTGTCGCCCAGGATGTCGGCGAGCGGTTCGGCCAGCTCGGGGTGGATCGGCACCACCGGTTTGCGGTTGTTCTTACGGTCGGCGTACTCGTTGTGCGCGTTGGCGCCCATCGGACCCGGCCGGTACAGGGCGAGGACGGCGGAGATGTCCTCGAAGTTGTCCGGCACCATCGACCGCAGCAGTGACCGCATCGGCCCGCCGTCGAGCTGGAACACCCCGAGCGTGTCACCCCGGGCGAGCAGCTCGTAGGCGCGCTTGTCGTCCAGCGGCAGATCCTCCAGGACCAGGTTGAGGTTCTGGTTGTCGGCGATCCCGGCCAGGCAGTCGTCCATCACGGTCAGGTTGCGCAGCCCGAGGAAGTCCATCTTCAGCAGGCCGATGGACTCACACGCGCCCATGTCCCACTGGGTGATGATCGCCCCGTCCTGCTCCCGCTTCTGGATCGGCAGCACGTCGACGAGCGGGTCGCGGGACAGGATCACCCCGGCGGCGTGCACCCCCCACTGCCGTTTCAGCCCTTCCAGGCCCTTGGCCGTGTCGACGATCTTGCGGACCTCGCCGTCGGACTCGTACAGCGCCCGGAACTCCACCGCCTCCGGGTAGCGCGGGTGTTTCGGGTCGAAGATGCCGGTCAGCGGGATGTCCTTGCCCATCACCGGTGGCGGCATCGCCTTGGTGATCCGGTCACCCATCGCGAACGGGTAGCCGAGCACCCGGGCCGCGTCCTTGATCGCCGCCTTCGCCTTGATCGTGCCGTAGGTGATGATTTGGGCGACCCGTTCCTCGCCGTACCGCTCGGTCGCGTACCGGATCATGTCACCGCGGCGACGCTCGTCGAAGTCCATGTCGATATCCGGCATCGACACCCGGTCCGGATTCAGGAACCGCTCGAACAGCAGTCCGTGCGGGATCGGATCCAGCTCGGTGATACCCAGGGCGTACGCGATCAGCGCCCCGGCCGCCGAGCCACGGCCCGGACCCACCCGGATCCCTTCCCGCTTGGCGTAGTGCACCAGGTCCGCGGTCACCAGGAAGTAGCCCGGGAACCCCATCTTGAGGATCACGTCGAGCTCGTACTCCGCCTGCCGGCGGTGCCCGTCGGGCACCCCGCCGGGGAACCGACGCTCCAGCCCCCGCATCACCTCGGCCCGCAGGAACGACTCCTCGGTCTCCCCCGCCGGCACCGGGAACTGCGGCATCAGGTCCCGGGACGAGAACAACGCCGAATAGTCGCCGATCTTCTCCGCGATCTCCAGGGTGTTGTCACACGCCCCCGGCACCTCGGCGTCCCACAGTTTCCGCATCTCCGAAGCGGATTTGAGATAGAAGTCCCGGGCGTCGAACTTGAACCGCTTCGGGTCGGCCATCGTCGAACCGGACTGAACACACAGCAGCACCTCGTGCGCGTCCGCGTCCCGTTCATGCGTGTAGTGCAGATCATTGGTCGCGACCGGTTTGAGATTCAACCGCTTACCTAGCCGAATCAGATCGTCCCGGACCCGGGTTTCGATACCCAGTCCGTGATCCATCAGCTCCAGGTAGAAATTGTCGGCACCGAAGATGTCCCGGAATTCGGCCGCCGACGCGCACGCCTTCTCGAAGTCACCGATCCGCAACCAGGTCTGTACCTCACCGGACGGGCACCCCGTCGTCGCGATGATCCCCTTGCCGTACTCGCTCAGCAGCTCCCGGTCCGCACGCGGCTTGTAGAAGTACCCCTCCAGGCTCGCCCGCGAGCCCAGCCGGAACAGGTTACGCAGGCCGTCCGCGTCCGCCGCCAGCATCGTCATGTGCGTGTACGCGCCACCACCGGAGACGTCGTTCTCCCCGCCGTCGGCCCACCGCACCCTGGTCCGGTCCCGACGATCCGTCCCCGGTGTCAGATACGCCTCCAGGCCGATGATCGGTTTCACCCCGGCGCCGGTCGCCTGCTTGAAGAAATCGTACGCGCCGAAAAGATTGCCGTGGTCGGTCATCGCCAGGGCCGGCATTTCCAGACGGTTGGCCTCGGCGAACAACTCCTTCAACCGGGCCGCTCCATCGAGCATCGAATACTCTGTGTGCACGTGCAGGTGCACAAAACCATCGGACACCGACCCGGCCCCCTTCTCCCGTCCCGGCACGACCAGCGAACCCTACCGTGTCGCCGCCGACCCTGCACCGAGGCGCGCGGGGTCCGTAGCCGTACGACGCCGCGCCACTTTCACTCGTTGCGACTCGCGACACTCCCGGCAGACCACGAGCCCCGCCCGACAACACCGTCAGTGAGGGTTTACCGTCTCTGTGTGAAGGCAGCCAGACAGAGACCCACATTTCGCTCCAGGCTGGCCGGCATCGCCGTCGAGGCGCTGGTCAGCGTCGGCACCGCGTTCGGGTTCCTGGCCTGGAGCAAAAACATAAATGTCGATCCGCTGGACCGGAAAGGCCAGGTAAGCGGCCTGGCAGCACTCCAGCTCCGGTTCGCGGTGCTGGCCGGCGTGCTGGTCGTCGCGATGGTGCTGACGCACCGGCTGCTCGCCCCGGCGCACCGGCCGTACATCATCCGGGTCGGCTGCGCCGCGGTCGCCGGGCTCGCCACCGGGCTCGTCGCCGGTGGGATCGGGGTGGCACTGCGCGGCACCCAGCTGCCGCTGTGGGCCGGCGGCGGCGACTACCAGTGGATCCTCGAATGGACCGCCGCGTTGTGGTCCGGACAGGAGATCTCCGACCACTACCCACCGGTCGTCTTCTGGTTGATCGGGGCCTGGGCCCGGTTGACCGACCAACCGCACGTCCTCGCCCTCAAGGACCTCCAGTTGGCCGGCACCGCCCTGTTCGGCCCGGCCGCCTACCTGGCCTGGCGGCTGGTGCTGCGTCCGCTCTGGGCGGCGACCGTCGGGGTGCTGGCGATGCTGCCGATGATCGAACCAGTCAAGCCGTACCCGCAGATAACCCTGGTAATGCTGATTCCGGTACTGGTGAGATTCCTGTCGACGGTCCGCCGGGCGGACCGGATGACCGCCCGCTGGGCGCTGCTCGCCGGCACGCTGGTCGGCGTCGGCCTCGGGCTGCTCTTCCTGCTCTACTCCGGATGGTTCGTCTGGTGCGCGGGCGGCATGCTGGTGGCCGTCGCGCTGACCGCCCCGTGGCGGACCGGCTGGCGGTCGGTCCTGCTACTCGGTGGCGCGACCGTGGTCAGCTTCGTGCTGGTCGGCTGGGTACATCTGCGCGGCCTGCTCGCCCCGACCGGCGGCACCTCCGACGACTACTTCTACTTCGACACCGACACCGAGCCGGCGTACATAGCGATGTGGCGCAACGACCGGCCGGCCGACGTCGGCCCGGTCTGGCCGCCGGTCGGCGAACTCGGCGGGGTCGGGCTGTTCACCCTGCTGCTCGCCGCCGGGCTCGGGCTGGCCCTCGCGCTGGCCTGGCGGCGCAGCATCGTGATCACCCTCGGCGCGTGCGCGGCCAGCGCCTGGTTCCTGCGGATGTGGCTGGCCAGCGAGCAGTGGGAGACCCAGACCGTACGACTGTATCCGCGAACCACCGCCGTAGTGCTCTACTGCCTGCTGGTCCTCACCGGGTTCGGTGTGCTGCTCGCCGTTCAACGCTGGCGCGGCCGCACCGGCACCACCGGACCGGCCAGCCGGGAGCCGACCGCCCCGGTCGGGCTGCTGCTCGTGCCGCTGCTGTTCGTGCTCGCCTCCGCCGGGTCCGCCACCGTCGACCGGTACATGCCCGACGAACGGACCGACCACGCCGGCTACTTCGCCTGGATCGCGCACACGACGCCCTACCCGGACGGCCGGTGCTCCCGCTGGGGGGTGGCACACGGCTGCCAGCCGACGGCCGACCGGGCGCCAGCCGACTGACCCGGGACGCTAGCCGACTGACCCGGACCCAACCAACGGAACAGGCTCAGCGGACGAACGGCTCCAGCATCATCGAGGCCGCCTGCAGCCACGCCTGTCGTGTCTCCGGCTGCAACTGCACGTACTCGATCGACGACCCGGTCTCCAGAGCCGGGTCGTAGGGCACCACGGCCACCGCCCGGGTCCGGGTGGCGAAATGTCGGCGCAGGTCGTCGAGCAGCGGCATCGGCCCCGGACTCGGGCAGGACAGCAAGGTCACCGCGTTGCGCACCAGGTCGCCCATGCCGACGTCGTCCAGCAGGTCCAGCATCCAGTCCGCGGTGAACGCCGCGTCCTCCCGGGGCACGCAGGTGACCACCAACTGATCGGCGGCCTGCAGGACGGTCTGCCAGTTGGCGCTCTCCACGTTGTTGCCGGTGTCCACACAGATCACGTCGTGGGTCCGGCGGAGCAGCTCCAGCACCCGCCGAACGGTGTGCGGGTCGAGACGCTGCGCGAACCGAGGGCTCTCCTCACCGGCGAGTACGTCGTACGAGCCGTCGGAGGCGTGCCGGAGGTAGTCGTCGAGCCGGTCGGTCAACTCGTAGCCGTGCGAGCCCTCGATCTCCACCAGATCGGAGATCAGATGGCGGATGGTCCGGGCATGGCGGGCGCTGCCCGCCCGCAGCCCGAGCGTGCCGCGCAGCTCGTTGTCGTCCCAGGCGAGCACCCCGCGGCCACGGACGCTACCGATCGTCGCCGCGGCGAGGACCGTCGCCGTCGTCTTGTGCACCCCGCCCTTCGGATTCGCGAACGCCAGCACCCGCGGTATGCCGAGGTTGCGGCGCAGGATGCCGGTGGCCCGGTCGACCTCCGCGTCGGGCCGGCTCTCCCGCCACTCGATCCGCGCCGGGTATCCGCCGCCGCCGTCCGGACCCGGCGGGTACCCCGGCACAGGCCCGCCCCGGCGGGACGGCTCGGCGACCGGCGGATAGCCGCCGACCTCGGGGCCGCCGACAAAGCCCTGCTCCGCAGGTGGCGGCACACTGGGTCGCACCGGCCGAGCGCCCCGGTCGGCAGGGTGGCCGGGCATCACCGGATAGCCGGGTGCGTAGCCGCCCGGGGCGACCGGACCCGGCGGCGGGGCCAGGGCGGCGTACCGACCGGCGGCCGGTGCCGGCGGCCCCGGGTCGGCCGGGTAGCCAGGACCGGCCGAATGGCCGGGATCAACGGGATAGCCAGGATCGGCCGGATAGCCAGGATCAGCGGGGTGGCCGATGGTCGAGGGGTGACCGGGACCGGCCGGATGGCCGGAGTCGCCCATCCAACTGGAACCGGCGGAATGCCCCGGCTCCGGGTGCTGACCCGGCACCTGCGCGATGCCGTTGGGCACCTGGGCGGTGCCGCGACCGTTCTCCCGGGACCGAGGCGCCGCCGCGTTGCGGTCCGCCACCTCGGGCTGCTCACCGGTACGGCCGCCGAGGCGGGCCCGGTCGAGCAGCGCACGCCAACGCGGCGCTGGTTCGGCAGGCCGGCCCCAGCCGGACTCGGTGCCCTCCACGGCTCGCCCTCCCAGCGCTATCGGTCCCCGCCTGACAGGCTACGAAGCTAGACCTGTTCAGGCCACACCGCCAAAGGCCCGTTGTTCGCCCCGACCGGCCATCTCTGCCGGACTCCCCCGGTCCCGGTCACCTGACGGGGATCGCGGCGGCACCGGGGGTAGCGTACGTAACCGAGACACCGGTGGTCGATACCGGCCTGCTACCGGAATGCGGGCCAGTGCTCCGGCCTTCAGGCCCGGGGGTGAAGGCCCGCGCTGGGAGGGCCGCCAAGACCCCGGGCAGTGCCCTGAGCCGGACGGTTCTGCCGCTCGATGTACTGCTTCACGACGCTGCGCGGTGCGCCGCCGACGGAGCCGGCGAAGTACGAGCCCGACCAGAGCTTGTCGGCCCGGTAGTAGTGCCGCGTCAGGCAACGTTGGCCCTGTTGACTACCTCGCGTAGGCGTTCGTCGGCGGC
>NZ_JBHMIN010000036.1:0-65892 GCF_048060215.1 Micromonospora sp. LOL_021
CACCGGAACGCGCTGGCGGTGTACTCCGCCGACCGCCGCGACCGCTTCCTCGACTTGAACGTCGGGTACCGGGCCCGTTTTGCCCAGAAGTTGGTGAACGCGGTCTGCAGGTGCCGCAGCGCCTGCTGCAACGGCACGCAGGAGACGTCGTTGAGGAACGCGAGGTCGTCGGTCTTCTTCCACCCGGTGAGCATCGCCGACGTGGCGTTGTAGGTGATCCGTTGCTGGCGTCGGGTCCACGCCTCGCTGCGGGTGGCCAGGGCCTTGTTGTAGACCAGCCGGACACAACCGAACGTCCGGGCAAGCTCGGCCGCCTGCTCCGGGGTGGGGTAGCGGCGGTATTTGAATGCCCGCTTCACGGTCCTGGAAACAGTCCGCAGTCTATCGGTTCGGTCGTGAGCCGTGGGGTGCCGTGTGGGGTGGGCGCCGATCCGCCTCGGCGGCGGATCGGCTTTCCCTGTCCTGCTCCGCAGGAGTTCCATTTCCTCCCCGGCCGCACCGCCGGAGTATCCACGGAAGGAATCCGATGACGGAGCAGACCACGACGGTGGGTACGGCACAGACGGCCCCGCCGCGTCCGGTGGAGTTGGGAGTCGACGGCGCCACCCCCGGCCCGGTCCGCCCGGCGGTACCGGGCAACTCACTGGCCCGGCTGCTGCGGACCACCGACGCCAAGCAGATCGGACTGTTGTACCTCGGCACGTCCTTCGGCTACTTCGTGGCGGGCGGCATCATGGCCCTGCTGATGCGTGCCGAGTTGGCCCGGCCCGGCATGCAGTTCCTCTCGCCGGAGCAGTACAACCAACTGTTCACCATGCACGGCACGATCATGATGCTGCTGTTCGCCACCCCGCTGGTGTTCGGGTTCGCCAACTACCTGGTACCACTGCAGATCGGCGCCCCCGACGTGTCGTTTCCCCGGCTCAACGCGCTGGCGTACTGGCTCTATCTGCTCGGCGGGCTGCTGGTCATGGGGGGATTCCTGACGCCCGGCGGCGCTCCCGACTTCGGCTGGTTCGCCTACACCCCGTTGAGCCGGATGGAGCACACCCCGGGCGTCGGCGCCAACATGTGGATCGTCGGCCTGGTCGTCTCCGGCCTCGGCACCATCCTCGGCTCGGTCAACCTGATCGCCACCATCATCACCCTGCGCGCGCCGGGTATGACCATGTTCCGGATGCCGATCTTCACCTGGAACATCCTGATCACCGCCCTGCTGGTGGTCCTGGTGTTCCCGCTGCTGGCGGCGGCGCTGCTGGCGCTGCTGGCGGACCGACTGCTCGGCGCGCACGTGTACTCGCCGCAGACCGGCGGTCCGATGCTGTGGCAGCATCTGTTCTGGTTCTTCGGCCATCCCGAGGTTTACATCGTCGCGCTGCCGTTCTTCGGCATCATCAGCGAGGTCATTCCGGTCTTCGCCCGCAAACCGATCTTCGGCTACAAGGGGCTGGTGGCCGCGACGATCGCGATCGCCGCGTTGTCGATGAGCGTCTGGGCGCACCACATGTACGGCACCGGGCAGGTGCTGCTGCCGTTCTTCGCCATGCTCAGCTTCCTGATCGCGGTGCCCACCGGGATCAAGTTCTTCAACTGGGTCGGCACCATGTGGAAGGGGCAATTGACATTCGAGACGCCGATGCTGTTCGCGGTCGGCTTCCTGGTGACCTTCCTGCTCGGCGGGCTGACCGGGGTGCTGCTGGCCAGCCCGCCGGTCGACTTTCACGTCACCGACAGCTACTTCGTCGTGGCCCACTTCCACTACGTCCTGTTCGGTACCATCGTCTTCGCGGCGTTCGCCGGCATCTATTTCTGGTTTCCGAAAATGACCGGCCGACTGCTCGACGAAGGGCTCGGAAAGGCGCATTTCTGGACGATGTTCATCGGCTTTCATGCCACCTTTCTGGTCCAGCACTGGCTCGGCAACGAGGGTTTTCCCCGCCGGTACGCCGACTATCTGCCGACCGACGGCTTCACCCTGCTGAACACCATCGCCACCATCGGATCGTTCATCCTCGGAGCGTCCACGCTGTTCTTCATCTGGAACGTGTGGAAGTCGTACCGGTTCGGTGAGCAGGTGAGGGTGCACGACCCGTGGGGGTTCGGCAACTCGTTGGAGTGGGCGACCACCTGCCCGCCGCCGCTGCGCAACTTCGACCGGTTGCCCCGGATCAGGTCCGAACGCCCGGCGTTCGAGGCCAAGTACGGCCTGTTCGTCGCGGATCTCGGTCGTGACCTGCCGCAGCGGGACACCGAGCCGCCGCAGCACCTCGTTGACGAACTACACCGTGACCCGGCCGCCCACCGGATCGTCCCGCGCGGGCCGGCGCAGGGTCCGACCGACGTCGCCACCTTCGTGCCGGACCCGGTGTCCGGTGCCCGGGCCGTCCAGGTGCCCCGGCCGGAACAGGTCCGTCGGCCCAGTTTCGAACAGACCACCGAGCCGGAGGACACCCTCGGCGCCCAACGTGGTCCGCAGGAACGACGGTGGCGGCTTCCGTCGGCGGACGAGGACGACGACTCCTGATCGGCTCCGCGGTACGCGGTGCCCGGCGGTCGCCGGGTGGCTGCTGCCGTACCGGTTTCCTGGTGGGTTAGCCTCCGATCCCTGGTCGCCATGACTGCCGTGGAACCGCCGAGGAGGCGTAGACATGTTCGAGGAAGTCGCGGGAATCCCCGCCCATCCACTGCTGCTGCACGCGGCGGTGGTCTTCGTCCCGCTGCTGGCGCTGCTGGCGGTCGGGTACGCGCTGGTCCCGTTCATCCGGGCGCACACCCGGTGGGTGCTGGCTGTGCTGGCCGTTGTCACGCCGATTGCCGCACTGGTCACCAAGCTGTCCGGCGACGCGTTCCTCAACCGGATGGACACGGCCGGCCGGATCACCGAGAGCTTCCGGCCGGTGATCGAGGAACACGAACAGCTGGGGAACCTGACCCTGATCGCGTCGATCTTGCTGGCGCTCGCCACCCTGGCCCTGGTCTACCTGGTCGGTCCCCGGGTCGCCGCCGCTGCGGACAGCGCGACCGTCACCGGCGCGCGCGGCAACGGGGTGCTGGTCCTGGTGGTGAAGGGTTTGGTCATCGTCGCGGCCGGGGTAAGCCTCTACTTCGTGGTGCGGGCCGGCGACTCGGGGGCGAAAGCCGTCTGGACCGGCTACTGATCGTCACCGAGCGTCGGCCGTCACGGTGTCCGGATGCCGACATGAAATTCCGGCCCGGCCAGTGAACTCTTCGCACCGAATCGCCGTTGGTGGGGATATGGGCACCGGGGCGTACCACGCCGGTGGCCATTCGGTGACGGAGGAAAAGTGACGGTAAGTGCACGTAGTGAAGCTGTTCGGTCGGTGCATGCGCCGAGTATCGGGCTGCTCGCCCAGATCACGGTCCTGCTGATCCTGGCGGCGACCAGTGGCCTCGGCGTGGCCGGCTGGTCGGCCGGACTGGTCTACGGCCTGGTGACCTGGGCGCTGCTCATCCGGGCGATGCAGCAGCCCGAGGTGGCTGGCTGGGGTCCGGCGGACAGCGTCACCCTGGCCCGGGGCACCCTGGTCGGCGCGGTGACCGCGCTGGTGGCCGACTCGTTTGTCGGCTCGGCTCCGGTCGCGCTGCTGGTGACGCTGGCGGCGGTGGCCCTGGCGCTCGACGGCGTCGACGGCCAGGTGGCCCGCCGCACCGGTACCTGCTCGCGGCTCGGTGCCCGGTTCGACATGGAGACCGACTCGGCGCTGGTCCTGGCGCTCAGCGTGTACGTGGCCGCGTCGGTCGGCTGGTGGGTGCTGGCGATCGGGGTGTTCCGCTACGTGTTCGGTGTCGCCGCCCGGTTGCTGCCCTGGCTGCGGGCGCCACTCCCGCCCCGGTTCAGCCGCAAGACGGTGGCCGCCGCCCAGGGCACCGTACTGGTGCTGGCCGCCGCCGGGATCGTGTCGGCGGCGTTGGTCACCGCGTTGCTCGCTGGCGTGCTGACCGCGCTGCTCTGGTCGTTCGGACGGGACGTCCACTGGCTGTGGCGCGGCCGCGGACCGCAGATCGACCGGTGGCGGGCGGAGCTAGCCGGCTGACCCGCCCGCCAGCACCGCGTAGACGTCGCCCGAGTTGGCCGCGTGCGGCAGCGCCCGCAGATGAGGGGCCATCTCCGCATCCGACACCCACCGGCCGAAGGTCAGCCGCTGGCTCTCACCCAGGGCGACGTCGAACCGGTAGTCGCCGAGCCCGGACAGCCGCCGCAGGCAGCGCAGCGCCGTGTCCCGCTGGATCGTGGTGAACTCGAAGGACAGCGCGGGCAGCGGCCCGGACAGCCCGGCGAGCACGGACTCCTCGAACCCCTCGACGTCGATCTTGACGAACGCCGGTCGGCCGTATTCGGCGACCAGTTGGTCGAGGGTCGTCGCCGGCACCTCGATCTCGCCGTCCCAGACCTGGTCCGACCAGCCGTCGGCGCCGTCGGCGGCACCGACGAAGCCGGCCGACGCGGTGGAGACCGTGGGATTGGCCGAATTGATGTACATCCGCACCGGGCCGGCGGTGTCCCCGCACGCCGCCGGCAGCACGGTCACCGCCGGATCGTCGGCGTAGACGAGCCGTACCGCGCGGGCACACAACGGCTGCGGCTCGACCGCCACCACCCGCGCGCCCAACCGCCGGAAGCTGCCCACCCGGTCGCCGACGTGCGCGCCGATGTCGAAGACCAGATCGCCCGGTACGACGAACCGTCGGTAGAGCAGGTCCATCGCGGCGTCCCGGTCCGGATCGCCGTAGTAGAACTCCAGTGACCGGCGCAACCCGGCGAGCTGCGGATCGGCGGCCAGCACCCGGGACGGCACAGCGGTGCGTGGCTGGTCAGCGGCGGTCACCGGTCGATGGTACGCCGCCGGTGGGTTGCCTGGCGGTGAACGCCTCCCGGGTCAGGAACGCCAACTGCGCGCGCTTGTCGGCCAATGCCAGCTCCACGTCGAACTCGAAGCCCAGCCGCTTCCAGCGACGCAGCGCCCGGTCATTGCGGACGTCCGGCTCGATGACGATCCGTCGCCGGCCCGGGTCGGCGAACAGGTAGCGGGTGAACGCGGCCGCCACCGCGTCGGTGAACCCGGCGACCGGCCGCCGGGCCGGAGCGAGGAACAGATGGATCCCGATGTCACCGTCACGTACCGGGTAGTGCTCGCCGAGCGGGTCCTCCGCTGGCAGGTAGGTCTGGAAGATGCCGACCGGCTCGTCGTCGACGGTCATCAGGTACGCGTGGTGCGAGTCAAGACCGTCGAGGAACCGGTAGATGTCGCCCACCTGTTCCCGGGTGTGCCCGGTCATTCCCCAGAACCGGGCCCGTGGCTCGGTGACCCAGCCGTACAGCAGGTCGAGGTCCTCGGTGGGGTCCAGCACCAGCAGGCTGAACCGGCCGATGCCGGGCAGCTGTTCGACGTACACGCTCGGCCGTGCCGTCCCGCCGGGGCCGGTGCTCCAGCGCACCGGCGCGACCGGGACCAGTTGGCCGGCCGCCCACCGGGGCAACTGGTCGGCGAAGTGCCGGTCGCCGGGCCGACCCGAGGCGCCGAACGGCACCACCCAGCGGCTCGCCGCCGGGTCGGCGAGATCCCAGACGTAGCGGGCGACCGGCCCGCGCCAGCACGCGTCGGCGACACCGGGCACGCTGGAGGTGGCCAGGACGCTGCCGGTGTCGCCGTCGAGCGGGACTGGGCCGCCGAGTGCGCCGACGGCCGGGTCGGCGGTGCTGGGCAGCAGCACCCGTACCGGGTGCAGCAGGTGCCGGTCGCCCCACCGACCCGGCGGCGGCCCGTCGGCCACCTCGACCAGCGCGGCCGCCGCGCAGCGGCCCGGGTCGCCACCCAGCCGGGGCAGCCCGTCGATAATCCGGTCCAGCGCCAGCCCGATCCGGCCCACCGGATCGGTCCACGGGGCGAACAGTTCGTCGAAGCCGGGTTCGGCGTGCAGCGGCCGCAGGCAGGGCTCGGCGGACAGCCGGTGGACCAGCGCGGCCCGCCAGGCGGCGAACAGCCCGGCGTCGGCGCTGTCGGCCGCCATCCGACCGTCCCAGCCGAGCAGCTTCTCGCGTAGCTGACGGACCGGCCCGGGCTGGTCGGTCAGGTCCAGGCCACGCAGCAGCCGGCGCAGCCCGGCCGTCGGCACCTGGGTGTCCATGTGCACCGACTCGGGCGCGGCTCCGCTGTCGAGGAGCTCGCGGATCCGCCGGGCCCGGTGCGGTGCGGCGAAGTCGACGCCGAGGTCAGCGGTGTCGCCGCCGCGCCGATCGTTGGCATTGACCACCAGATCGGACACCTCGGCGGCGGGCAGGGCGGCGTAGCCGGGTCGCCAGGCGTACCGGGGTGCCCAGCCGGGCACCGGCACCTGCCGACACCGGTCGTCACGCACTGGCACCCGGCCGGCGACCAGCCGGCGCACCGTGCCGGAGCGGTCGGCTACCAGCACACTGTTGACCGGTTCCACCCAGTGCCGCAGTGCCCGTTCGACGTCGCCGACCCGGCGGGCGCGCAGCAGCGGCAGCAGCGCGTCGAAGCCCAGTGCCCCGTCGACCCGGCTCGGCGTACGCAGGCTGATCGCCTCACCGGTGCGCCGGTCCACGTCGATCACCGGCCCGCGTGGGGTCTCGATCACCTCGACCGGGACCGGGTCGGCGTCGCGTACCTCGATCAGTTCGGTGTGCGCCGGCACCGGGGCCCAGCCGCCGGCCTGGCGGACCAGGACCTGCCCGTCGACCCGGCGCAGCTGTTCGCGGTACAGGTCCTGGTAGTCGGCCATGGCGTTGGTGATCGCCCAGGCGACCTCGCCGGAGTGGCCGAAGTGCGGCAGCCCCGGTACGCCGGGGAAGGCGAACCCGAAGACGTCGAACTCGGGGCAGCTCAGCTGCACTTGCTGGTAGACGTTGGGCAGCTCCAGGATTCGGTGCGGGTCGCCGGCGACGACCGGGAATCCGGTGCCGCTGTGCCGTCCGGTCACCGCCCAAGCGTTGCTGCCCGACGACGCGGGCGGTTCCATGGCGAACAGGTCGACCGCGCCCGGTCCGACGGTGGCGGTGACGTGCGCCCGCCACAGCTTGCTGCCGAAGGTGCCGAACAGCACGTGCTGCACCAGGAACACGCCGAGCGGGGTCCACGGCTGCCAGCTGCCGGCGGCGGTGCCGGTGGCGGCGAACTCGGGTGCCGCGCCGGCGCCCTCGGCGAGACCGTCGTTGACGCCGTCGACGTACGCGCCCACCCAGCGGCGGGTCGCCGGATCGAGCCGGTGGAAGCAGCTTTCGGCGGTGTCGTCGAGCCGGACCCGACGGGCGAACCGGTCCCAGCCGACCTCGGCCGGGCCGAGCCGGCTGGCCAGCGCGCCCTCCGAGCGCCACCGTTCGACCTCGATCTGCCAGGCCCGGTCGGTGGCGGCGGTGTGCCCCTGCAGGTAGGCGAGGTCGTCGACGTCGGCCGCCCACAGGTGCGGTACGCCGTACCCGTCCCGGTGCACCCGCCCGGACCGGCCGACGACAGACCGGGCCGTCACGAGGCCGGCGCCGCTGCGGCGGCGATCGGGTTCTCCTGCACGCCGACGAAGATCAACGATCCGGCCTGGTCGGTCAGGTCGACCATCTGCAGCGTGTTGCGCAGCTGCAACCGGTTCAGACAGGAGTGCCGGAAGGTGGGCGCGAAGAAGTCCAACCGGTCCCGCAGCTGCGGGTGGTCGTCGCCGTGTCGGCGGACGCACTCGGCGACCAGCTGCCAGAACCGGTCCGCCGGCAGCACGCCGTCGGCGTCCAGGATCGCGGCGAGGAAGCGCAGGAACCCGTCGAAGACGTCGGTGAACACGGCCAGCGCCCGGAAGTCGTCGTCGACCGGCATCCGGATCCGTTCGACCGTGGCCGGCAGTTCCCGGTCGTGCATGGCGACGACCTCCTCGCCGATGTCCTTCATGAACACCCGGACCGGTACGTGATCCGCCAGCACGAGGATCAGGTTCTCCCCGTGCGGCATGAAAGCCAGGTCGTGGCCGAGCAGGCAGTGCAACAGCGGGCGCAGATAGGCCCGCAGGTAGCGGGCCAGCCAGTCGGCGGCCGGCAGGCCGGACGCCGCGATCAAGGCGGTGGCCAGATGCGTGCCGTCGCGGTCGCGGTGCAGCAGGCTGGCCATGGTGGCCAGCCGCTGCCCGGGCGCGATCCGCGGCACCGGGCTCTCCCGCCACAGCGCGGCGAGCATCCGCTGGTACGCCGAGACCGGTGCCCCGCTGCGGTGGTACGCGTCCCCGGTGTAGCCGACCGACGCCAGTTCCCGCAGCACCTCGAACCCGCAGTCGCGCAACGTGTCGTCTGCGGCGACCAGGTCGGCGACCCAGTCGTTGATCGGCGGGGTGGCCCGCATGTACGCCGGGGACAGCCCGCGCATGAAGCCCATGTTCTGGATGGACAGCGCGGTCTTGACGTAGTGCCGGCGCGGGTGGTCGACGTTGAAGAAGGTGCGGATCGACTGCTGCGCCCGGTACCGGTCCGGGCTGGTGCCGACCGGGACGATCGCCCGGGACGCCACGTCGGCGGCGAAGGTGATGCCGACCTTGTGTTCCCACTGCCACGGATGTACCGGCAGGTACCGGTAGCCGCTCGGGTCGAGGCCGAGATCGCGCAGCTGGTCGGCGAACCGGTGCAGCGTCTCGGCACCGAGCTCGTCGAGGTAGTGGCTCTGCTCGTCGACGCCGTGGCCGGCGGTGAAGGTACTGAGGTCGCGGCGGACCGCCAGCCAGACCAGCCGCACCGGGGCGCCGGCCTCCGGCGCGTACGCCTCGTGGTCGGCCAGGCCGAAACCGATCCGGCCGCTGTTGGCGACGAACAGCGGGTGCCCCTCAACCATCGCCGACTCGATGGTCTGGAAGTCGGCGTGCACCAGGTCGGCGACACGTTCCCGCCGGTGATGGTGCTTCCAGGCGGCACCGGCCAGGGTGGCGCTGATCTCTTCCAGGTAGGTGCCGAGCAGCTTGGCCGGGATGCCCAGCGTCTCCCGCAGCTCGACGATCAGGTCGAGGGCGTCCAGCTCCGCCGGTGCGCCGTCGACCTCGCGGGTCAGCGACGCGGTGTCGATCAGCCAGTGGTCGAGGGCGTACCGACGGGCCCGGAACCGGTACGCGACCCGGTCGTCGGTCGTCAGCCGGTACCCGTCGCCGCCGGGGTCGGCCGGGAGCGTGTCGTCGGGTCGGGGCTGGATCAGCCGTTCGTGGCTGAACTCGGCGATGGCCTTGGCGACCAGCTGGCGGTGGGCGGCCGCGATCGGGCCCGGCGCTAGGTGGGCGGGGGGTGTCATCGGGCTCTCCGTGGCGGATCCGTCGGCACCGGCCGCCGCGCCCGCGGTCGGGCGGACGCCGTCCGGGCCGCTGGCACCGCCCAGCCGGCTGGCGGTGAACGCGGCCCGGGAACAGAAGCTGAGCCGGGCCTGCTTGTCGGACAGTTGAATGAGCCGGTCGACGACGAAACCGGCCTCGGCGTTCTTCACGGCGATCGCCTCGTTGCGGACGTCGGGTTCGACGACGACCCGGTGGTGCGCCGGGTCGGTGAAGATGAAGGCCATCACCGTCCGCATCACCGCCGACGTCACCCCGTGCCGGGGCTCGCCGTCCGGCGGCGCGACCAGCACGTGCATCCCGACGTCACCGGGCTGTACGGGGTAGTGGTCGGCGAGTTCGCTGTGCGCGGGTTCGTAGGTCTCGGTGAGGAACAGCGGTACGCCGTCGAGCCGGCCGAGCCACGCGTGATGATGCGGGTTGGCGTCGATGCGCTGGTACTCGCGCCGTACGGTGTCGAGGTCGGCGTCGGGCATCCCCCAGAACACCGACCGGGGGTGGGTGATCCAGGCGTGCAGCAGGTCGGCGTGACCGGCGACGTCGAGCGGTTCGACGGTCATCCGGCCGAGCGCGTCGTCGATGGTGAACATGGTCGTCGTTGCGGCGGTCACCGGATGAGCGCCTCCTGCCGCTGCGTGGCCACCGGACCGGTCGCGGCCGACGGCGCCGATGGTGCCTGCGGTGTGTCGCTGTCCGGCGGCGCGCCGAAGTGCTGGAAGGCGATCTTCCGCTCGATCGGGTAGACCTCGCGGCCGAGCATGTTCGCGATGATCACCGAGTTGCGGTAGGGGCCCATGCCCAGGTCGGGTGCGGTGAGGCTGTGGGTGTGCTCCTCGGCGTTCTGCACGAAGATCTCCCGGTCGCCGTGGTCGACGGTGTAGCCGAGCGCCACGTCGAACCGGCCCCGCTCGTCCCACCGGATCCGGTCACGAACCGGGTCCAGGAACGCCGGCACGGCCGGCCGGTAGCCGGTGGCCAGGACCAGGCCCTCGGTATCGAGGCTGAAGTCGCGGGCCTGCTCCTGGTGGTGCAGGCCGAGCCGGTACCGCCCGGCGTCGGCGTCCCAGTCGGCGCGGGTCAGCGCGGTGCCGGTGAGCAGGGTGGTCGGTACCGGGCCGGCGACGTCCTTACGGTAGAGCGTGTCGAAGATGGTGTTCACCAGGTCGCCGCTGATGCCTTTGTAGAGACTGCGCTGGTCCCGGTTGAGCCGGTCCCGGCTGGCCGCCGGCAGCCCGTGGAAGTAGCGGACGTACTCCGGTGAGGTCATCTCCAGGGTGAGTTTGGTGTACTCCATCGGGAAGAACCGGGGCGACCGGGTGACCCAGTTGAGCTGGTAGCCGTGGGTGCCGATCTCCTCCAGCAGGTCGAGGTAGATCTCTGCGGCGCTCTGCCCGCTGCCGACCACGGTGACCGACCCGAGGCGCTGCAGCCGGGCCTTGTTCGCCAGGTAGTCGGCGCTGTGGATGGCCGGGCCGGGCAGGTCCCGGACCACCGCCGGGCGGTACGGCACGGTACCGATGCCGAGCACCAGCCGCCGGGTCCGCATCGTCGTGGTCGCCCCGGTGCCCAGCCGGGTGACCCGCACCAGGTAGTCGCCGGTCGCGGCGTCGTGCTCGACCCGGTCGACCCGGCTGCCGAACCGGACGTTGGGCAACTGGGCCGCCGCCCAGCGGCAGTACGCGTCGTACTCGGCGCGCAGTGGGTAGAAGTCCTCCCGGATGTAGAAGCGGTACAGCCGGCCGGTCTGTTTCAGGTAGTTGAGGAACGAGTACGGTGACGTCGGGTCGGCCATCGTCACCAGGTCGGCCAGGAACGGCACCTGAATGGTGACCCCCTCGATCATCAGCCCGGGGTGCCAGGCGAATTCGTCACGCTGCTCCAGGAACACCCCGTCCAACTCGTCGAGTGGCGCGGTCAGACAGGCCAGGCCGAGGTTGAACGGCCCGAGCCCGACGGCGACGAAGTCATACGTTCGCATTGGCGCACACCTCCGGGGTGACCGGCTCCGGGGCGATCAGCGCCGGATCCCATTCGGCGTCGAGCAGGTCCTGGCCGGTGCGGCGGATCAGCTCGATCACGGTACGCAGGTCCTCGACGGTGGTGTTCGGGTTGAGCAGGGTGAACTTGAGCCAGTAGTGTCCGTCGACGACGGTGCCGGCGATGATCGCGGTGCCGTCGGCGAACAGTCGGGCTCGCAGCCGGGGCAGTAGCCGGTCGCAGTCCTGCACCGGTAGCCAGTCCGGCCGGTAGCGGAACAGCACGGTGCTCAGCACCGGCCGCATGGCCAGCTCGAAGTCATCGAGTTCGCGGAGCAGGCCGTGAGCCTGCTGGGCCAGGTCGACGACCCGATCGAACATTTCGCCGAGCTGGTCGGCGCCGATCGCCCGCAACGTCATCCACAACTTCAGCGCGTCCAGCCGGCGGGTGGTCTGCAGGCTCTTGTCGACCTGGTTCGGCACGGTCGCGGTTCGTGGGTTCAGGTAGTCGGCGTGCACCGCGACCCGCCGCATGGTCGGCGCGTTCCGGACGATGATGGCGCTGGAGCTGATCGGCTGGAAGAAGCTCTTGTGGAAGTCGACGGTGACCGAGTCGGCGGCGGCGATGCCGTCGAGCAGGTGCCGGTGGCGGGTGGAGACCAGCAGACCGCAGCCGTACGCCGCGTCGACGTGCAGCCACACCGCCCGGTCGCGGCAGATGGTGCCGATCGCGGCGAGCGGGTCGACGCAGCCGCGGTCGGTGGTGCCGGCGGTGGCGACGACCGCCATCGGCACCAGATCCTGGTCGAGCAGCCGGTCGATCTCGGCGTCGAGCGCCGCCGGGTCCATCCGGCCGGTGCTGTCGGTGGCGACCGGGACGACCGCGTCGGCGGCGAGTCCGAGCAGACCGGCGGACTTGCCAACGCTGAAGTGGCTCTCCGCCGTGGCCAGCACCCGCAGCCGGGGTAGCGTCGTTGCCCGGTCGGCATCGGCGCGGGCCAGGCGGTCCTCTCGGGCCAGCAGCAGGCCGTGCAGGTTCGACTGGGTGCCGCCGCTGGTGAAGACGCCGTCGGCGGTCGGACCGAAACCGATCCGCCCGGCCGTCCAGGCGATCAGCCGCCGTTCGATCAGCGTGCCGGTGGTGCTCTGGTCCCAGGTGTCGACCGAGGTGTTGACGGCGGCGAGCAGCAGCTCGGCGTTGAGCGCGGGGATCGCCACCGGGCAGTTCAGGTGGGCCAGGTAGGTGGGTTCGTGGAACCACACCGCGTGGTCCAGGTACAGGCCGGCGATTTCGTCCAGTGCGGCGTCGGTGGTGCCGAGCGGCGCGTCCAGGTCGACGTCGTCGACCTTGGCCTGCAGTGGCGCCACGGCGTCGCCGGAGTACGGCTGGCGGACCGCCCGTACGCGGTCGGCGAGAACCGCTGCGGTCCGGTCGATGCTGGACACGTAGGTGTCCACCGTGTGCCGGCCGAACAGATGCGGGTACATTGGTCTCTCCAACACCGCCTCCATAAGGGTAACCTAACCTAACTTAGGCGAGGCTACTGGGAGGGCCGGTGAAACGGAACTGGGCAGGACCCCTTCTCCACGGGGCACGGGGCCGGCAGGCGGGTCCCACGCTCCTCGGCGGGACCGCTGCCGTGCGTCGTGACCAGCGGATTCATGCCGTCAGCGGAGGTCGAGCGGACGCTTGTGACCTGCGTCCCACCAGGTGGATTAACCGGTGGATTCCGGTGTGGCCGCTCAGCCTCGGCGGGAGGGCGGCCCGATGACTGCTGCCGTCGCCGCCCGCGGGCGGACCATGTCGACCCTGACCGCGCTGTACGTCACCCAGTACCTGGGGTTCGGGTTCATCACCGTCGGGCTGGCCAGCATCCTGCGGGCCGGCGGCACCTCGCTGGATACTCTCGCGCTGCTCAACCTGATCGGCCTGATCTGGCCGGTCAAGTTCCTCTGGGCCCCGATCCTGGACCGGTACGGCCCACGGCGCGGCGGCCACTACCGCTCCTGGCTGCTGGTGCTGCAGAGCGGCATGGTGCTGGCCCTGCTGGCCCTGCTCGCGGCCGACCCGGCCACCGGGCGGATCGGCCCGGTCGTGCTGATCTGCGCGCTGTTCGTGTTCCTGTCCGCTACCCAGGACATCGCCGCCGACGCGGTCGCGGTGCGGATGCTGGCCGACTCGGTCCGGGGCACCGGCAATGGAATTCAGGTGTCGGCGAGCTACGTCGGCAACATTCTGGGCGGCGGCGTCTGCGTGGTGGTCTACGACCGGCTCGGCTGGCAGGCCGCGGTCGGCCTGCTCGCCGTGCTCACCGCGGCCGGGCTGCTGGTGGTGTGGCGGTTCCGCGAGCCCGAGCGGCTCGCCCGACCGGCCGGGGCGCGTCAGGCGTACGGCGCGCTGCTGTCCGTCCTCGGCCAGCCCGGCTGCCGCCGCTGGGCGCTCGGCGTGGTGCCCCTGCTCTACATGGGAGCCGGGGCGGCGTACGGGCTGGTGTCGCCGGCCCTGGTCGACGCCGGCTGGTCGTTGCAGCGGATCGGCTTCGTCACCGGGATCGTCACCAGTGTCCCGGCCGTCGTCGCCGGGCTGGTGGCCGGTGGCCTGGTCGACCGGATCGGGCGGGCCGGGGTGCTGGTGGCCGGTGGCGGGTCGCTGGCCGTCGCCACGGTGCTGCTGCTGCCGATGCTCACCGGACGGGCGGCCGGTGGCTTCACCACGGTCGCGTTGTGCTGCTTCATGGCCGCGTACACGGTGGCGAACGTCGCGCTGTACACGGTGAACATGGACTACTCCCGGCCCGGCACCGGGGGTACGGATTTCACGGTGCTGTCGTCGTTCGGGCTGGTCTGCTCCTACCTGGCCGCGGCGCTCGGCCTGACGGCGGCGGCCCGGGTCGGCTACCCGGCGGTCGCGGTGGCCGCGATCGTACTGATCCTCGCTGGCGTCGCCGTCGGCGTGCGCCACCAGCGCCGGTACCGGCCGCCGACCGGTCCGGCGCCGTCTCCGGAACCGACCGGGTCACCAGGGCAGCGGCCGGACGAACATGGCGTGCTGGCGCCAGCCGGGGAAGGGCACCAGGTCGCCGACGTGCTGCCAGCCCAGCACCCGCATGCTGCGCAGCACCCGGGTGTTGGAATCGGCGACCGCCAGTGACACCCGTTCCTCGGTGCGGCTGGCCAGCAACTGGGAGAACAACGGCACGCCGACCTGCTGGCGTTGGAACTCGGGTAGCACGAACGCCTCGCAAACGGCGAAGGTCCGCCCCGGCCACTCCCGGGCGAGGTCCGGGTCGGCGGCCGACCGCAGGTCGCGCCACCAGAGTGTCTCCGGCGGCAGCGGACAACCCATCACCGTCCCCACCAGTTGGTCGCCGACGTAGCCGACCGTGGCGGCGAATCCGGGTGCCTGCGCCGTCCACTCCAGCCGTTGCTCCACCGACGGCTCGGTGTGGTCGGTCAGGTGCAGGTCCTTGGCGTGCACCTGGCGGTACACCTTCGCGAGATCGTCGATCTGCACCCGGTCGGTGAGCACCACCCGGTGGCGCGTGGTGCCAGCATCCGTCGTGCGGTCGAGGCCCATCCCACTCCCTTCGTCGATGAGGTGAGCCTAACCTAACTGGATGTTCGGGTTCTGCCAAGGCCGGCGGTCCCGCCGACCGGCTGCCGGTGGCCGACCGTCGCTCGGGGCGCCTGCGGCACGACCCGGTATCCGCCCAACAGCCGACGCAGACCGATCACGGTGGCGGCCACCAGGACCGCGTTACGGGCGGCCAGCAGCACGGCCCCGGCCAGCCCGGCGCGCCGATCACGTCGGGATAGAACCACGGGAAGTAGGCGCTGGTCAGTACGGTTGCCACGACGATCAGCAGGGCCGGCGGCCGCTGTGTGGTGTCCCGGCGGGTCAGACAGACCGCGGCGAGCCCGAGCAGCCAGAGCAGGTACTGCGGGGAGAGCACCCGGCTGGTCACCACCGCCACCCCGACGGCCAGCAGCGCCAAATCGAAGCCGACCGTCGGGGTCCAGTCGATCCGGCGTCCCCGGAAAAGCCACCACCAGCCGAGCAGACCCAGGCCGGCGAGGTCGACCCGGGCAGCACGGTGGGGACCGAGGTGGCGACCGGGTGGCTGAACTCCATCGCGCCGTAGCTGTACTCCACCACGATCGTCGGATCGGTGACCCGGGCCAGACCAGCGGGGTGGCGGCGACCGACTCGACCTGCAGCCCACGGTCCGCCTGGTTGTCCGAGAAGCCGGACCAGGCGCCGGCGTAGGAGACCGTCAGCACAGCTCCCAGCACGGCCGTCGCGGTCGCGAAGCCAATCGACATGGGGCGCAGCCCGCGCAGCGGCCGGGCGGTGATCGGCATCCAAGCCGGGAATCAGCTGTGCGTAGACCGCCATCAGCGCGGCCCGGGTGACCAGCCACACCAGTATCGTGGCCGGCACCGTCCACCGGCTCCGTGAGAGTCTCATCCGGTCTGCGCGGTCAGCTCGATGGCGGTGCGACCAGTTGCGGGCCGGGCCGACCGCGCAGCACCCGCAGCGCGACGGCCGGCCGGACCACTGCGGACAACGGTGCGACCAGGTGGAACACGTCGGTCAGGGTGCGCTGCACGTACGCATCCCGGTTGGCGACGTCGGCCGCCCGGTCCAGGTACCAGCGGGACAGCACGCCGCCGCGCCGGGGCCGTGGCCCGACCGTCGTCGGGTACCGCAGGTCGGCGCCGGTGGCGATCAGCCAGGCGGTCTCGCTGCAGCCGGCCACCCGGGCCTGCGCCGCGCGGTCCAGCGTGCCCCCGCTGTCGCGCAGCTGTTCGGCCAGCACCACCGCCGTCCGGGCGGCCACCGCCATTCCCTGGCCGTACACCGGGTTGAAGGTGCACGACGCGTCGCCGACCACCGCGAACCCGTCCGGCCAGCGTGGCATCGCCTCGTACCGGCGGCGATGGTTGGCGGTGTTGCGGAACCCGTGGATCGGCGAGTCGGGCGTGGCATCGCGGATCGCCTGGTGGATCAGCGGGCTGCGCAGCCCACGGGCGAACTCCAGGAAACCGGCCTCGTCGGTCGGCGGGTGGTCGCCACCGAGGCCGCCGAGCGTCACCATCCACCGTCCGTTCTCGATCGGGTAGATCACTCCGCCCCGGCCCGACCGTGGCGGCTGCGGCATCACCACGATGTTCTTCCACCCGTCACTGGCTCCCGGCGGCAGCAGGTAGCGCCGACTCGCGTAGCCGAGACCGGAGTCGACCCGGGTCTCGGCGGGGCGGCCGTAGCCGAGCTCAGCCAACCAGTCCGGCGCGCGCGAGCCGCGGCCGCTGGCGTCCACCACCAGGTCGGCCGGCAGGCTCCGGACGGCGGCGCCCGCCGCGCGGGGACGCATCCGTACGCCGGTGACCGCGTCGCGGCCGTCGGCGCCGAGCAGCCCGATCACGTCGTGGGACGGCTCGAACCGGATCCGTGGATCGGCGGCCAGCCGCTGGCGGACCGTCCAGTCGAGCAGCTCCCGGCTGGTCCCGACCAGCTGGTGGGTCGCCGGGAACCGTTCCCGCCACCCGGTCGGCGCCAGGTACAGGATGTCGGTCGGCGCGTCGACTCGGACCGCGCCGGCGGCGTGCAGCTCGGCGATCAGGCCGGGGAAGAGCTGATCGAGCGCGCGCTGCCCGGCGGCGATCAGCACGTGCAGGTGGTGTGCCTGTGGGACGCCGGCGCGGACCTGCGGCGCGTCGGGGAACCGGTCACGGTCGACGACGGTCACCCGTTCGACGTGTTCGGCGAGCGCGCGGGCCGCGCACAGCCCGGCGAGACTGCCGCCGATGACGACCGCGTGCCGGGCGGCGGGAACGGATCGGGCCATACCGCTATCTTCGCTGATCGGTCCGATGTGCACCACCGGGCATCCGCCGGTACACCGGGGCCAGTCGGCGGTGCAGCTCCCGGTAGACGTCGAAGAGTTCGGCGTAGCGGTCGCGGTTCGCCGCCGTCGGGGTGAACACCCGGTCGGCCCGCGGCAACGCCGGGATCTGCCCGAACGTCAGCTGCCCGGTGCCGACCGCGCCGATCCAGCCGGCGCCACGGGCGTTGACCGCGACCGGGTCCGGATCCCGACGCACCTCGACGCCGAGCACGTCGGCGAAGATCTGGCACCAGGCAGTCGACCGGGCGCCGCCACCGGTGACGGTCAACGAGGTCACCGGGGTGCCGAGGAACCGGTCGACCGCCGCCGACAGCCACCGGGTGTTCAAGGCGACGCCTTCGAAGACGGCCCGCAGCAGATCGGACCGGTTGGTGTCGAGCGAGATGTTGACGAACGCGGCGCGCAGGTCCGGGTCGTCGACCGGGGCGCGTTCGCCGTACAGCCACGGCAGGTAGAGCACGCCGTTGGCGCCGGCCGGCACGGTCGGCAGGATCGCGTCGAACGCGTCGAAGATCGACGTCTCGTCGGTGGCGAGGCGGCCGGCACCGACCAGCGGGTCCTCGTACTCGACGATCTTGTCCTTCAGCCAGGTCAGGTTCGCCCCGGCGGTGGCCTGCAGCGCGGTCATCAGGTACCGGTCGCCGATCGCGCACGGCACGGCGGCGATCTGCGCGACCGGGTCGGTCTTCTTGCGGCGCACGTGCGCCGCGATCCACGACGAGGTGCCCAGGTACAGGTGCGGGTCGTTGTCGGCGGTGGTGCCGGCGCCGATCGCCGCCGCCGTGGTGTCGATCGCCCCGGCCACCACCTGGACGGTCGGCGGCAGACCGAGGTGGGCGGCGGCGTCGGGGTGCAGCGTGCCGATCACCTCGGTACAGGCCACGATCGGCGGCAGTTTGTCCGCGTCGATGCCGCAGTCGGCGACCAGGGCGGGCGAGTAGCGGACCCGGTCGGGTCGGCGGTTGTCCGTCACCCACGAGGTGAGGATCGAGTCGACCGTGGCCACCGTACGGCCGGTCAGCTTGAGGTTGATCCAGTCCAGCGCGTTGAGGAAGGTCGCGGTCCGCGCGTACACCTCGGGCATCGTGTCGCGGACCAGCAGCATGTGCGCGGCCGGGTCCTTGCCGGTGGTGGAGGGCATCCCGCCGGTCAGCCGCAGCCAGCGGAGGATCCGGCGGACCGACATCCCGCCGTACGCCGGAAAGCCGCCGAACTGCCGCCGCAGGTGCGCCGCGCCGCGCATGTCCAACCAGGTGATGCAGCGGGTCAACGGCGTCCCGGCGGCGTCCACCGCGACGGTCCCCTCGCCCTGGGTGGACGAGCAGACGGTGGTGACCGCCCGCAGCTGCTCCGGATGGGCCCGGCCGAGGTCGGCGACCACCTCGGCGAGCGCCGTCCACCAGGACTGTGGGTCCTGTTCGGCGCCGCCGCCGGGCAGCACCAGCAGCGGCACCGGCCGCTGCGCCCAGCCGGTCACCGTACCGTCGGCGGCGACCAGCGCGGCCTTCATTCCGGAGGTGCCCAGGTCGATCGCGAGCACCTGCGGCGGGACGGCCGACACCGGGTCAGACCCCTTCCACCTGCGCGAACACCCGGTCGAACCGGTCCAGCGCGGCGTCGATCACCTCGTCGGTGTCGGCCATCGAGGTGTACATCCGGGAGCCGGCCAGGGTGACGACGCCGTGCGCCGTGTACGCCGCACCCATCTGCTCCATCAGCCGCTTGCGGGGCTTGTTCTCCTTCAGCAGCTTGATCGGGTTGCGCATGTCCAGCAGCATGACGCCACTGCACTCCAGATGCACGATCGACCCCTGGTTGTAGGCCACGTACGGCAGACCGTACCGGTCGATCAGCCGCTGCAGTCCCCGGGTGAGCCGGTCGCCGGCCCGGCCGGCGATCACCGGGGCGTTGGTCCGGGCCATCTCGGCGATCGCGAAGTAGCCGGCCGCGCAGGACAGCGGATTCGCCGACAGGGTGCCGCCGACCTGGATGTGCGTCCCGCCACGCCCGTCCAGCCCGGCACCGAAGACGGCCATCACGTCGGACCGGCCGCCGACGCCGCCGGCCATCGGGTAGCCGCCGGAGACCGCCTTGCCGAACACGGTCAGGTCGGGGGTGACGCCGAAGTAGCCGGCCGCTCCGCCGATCCCGACCCGGAACCCGGTGACCACCTCGTCGAAGATCAGCAGCGCGCCGAATTCGTCGCACAGCGCGCGGACCTTGGCGTTGAAGTCACGCGGCACCGGGCGGGTGCCGGACTCCGGGCCGAGCGGTTCGACGATCACCGCCGCCGTACCGCCGCGGACCCGATTCTCGATCAGTTTGCGGCGCAGCTGGCCGAGGTCGTGCGGGAACGCCTCCCGGGTGTTGGCGGTCGCGCCGAACGGGATGCCCTTGGCGTTCATCCGGTACGTGCCGGGCACCCGCAGCCCGTACACCATCGTGTCGGACCAGCCGTGGTACGCCCCACCGACCTTGATCACCATGTGCTTGCCGGTGAAGGCGCGGGCACCGCGTACCGCTGCCATCACCGCTTCGGTGCCCGAGCCGAGCGACCGGTACATCTCGACGTGCGGCAGGTACCGGTGGATGATCTCGGCGAGTTTCAGCTCGTACTCGTGGAACAGCCCGGTCACCGGCCCCGACTCCTTCACCACCGCGGCGACCTGCTCGTTGACCGGGCCGTAGTTGCTGCCCAGGATCGTCGGGCCGCCAGCCTGCAGGAAGTCGATGTAGGTGTTGCCGTCGCGGTCGGCCAGGTAGGCGCCGTCGGCGGCGTCGATCGCCAACGGGAACGGGTAGTTGAAGGCCAGATTGTGCTGCACCCCACCCGGGATGCGGCGTTTCGCCCGGTCGGTGATCTCCTTGCTGGCCCGGCACCGGTCGTTGAAGTAGCCGAGCACGTCGAGCATCGCGTCGTGGCGCAATCCGCGTACCGGCTGGGCGACCAGGGCCTTGAGCCGGCGCATCGTGTCGTCGACGTCGAGGTACTCGGTGATCGCGTAGCCGAGGCGCGCCGACTCGCTACCCGGCGTCTGCGCGGTGGTGGTGTCGGCGACCGGTGGCCCGGCGGCGGCGATCGCCGCCGCCACCGCGTCCGCGCTGGGCAGTTGCTCCTCGACCGGCACCCGCACCGGCGGGACCGCCTCGGTGATCTGCGCGGCGATCCGCTTCTCGTCGGCGCGCAGCTTGGTGAACGCGATCTCCCGGATCGCGGTCGGAATGGTGTAGACCTTGCCGGTTTCGCTGGTCAACGCCAGGAGATAGGCGATCGACACCTTCTCCAGCAGCGCCATGTTGAACACCGCGCGGTCCGGGTCGGTACCCAGCGCGACGACACCATGGTTGGCGATGATGAACGCGTTGTCGCCGTTGGCCACCTTCTTCTGCACGTTGCGGGCCAGCATCCCGGTGCCGGACGGGGCGTAGTCGACGATCGCCACCCCACGGCCGAGGAAGCGCACCTGCTCGTCGGTGAGCGCCGGGATCGGCCGGCGCAGGAACGCCAGAGCCGAGGCGTACGGCTGGTGAGTGTGCACGATCGCGTTGACGTCGGGCCGCTGCCGGTAGATGTTGGCGTGCATCCCGGCCTCGATCGACGGCGCGAGGTCACCGCCGGTGCCGTCGGGTACGTGCGTACCGTCGAAGTCGACCAGGCAGATGTCCTCGATCCGCATCCGGTCGTAGTCGTAGTTGCTCGGCGTGACGGCGTACAGCCGGTGCCCCGGAACCCGGACCGACACGTTGCCCTCGGTGGCCTTCAGATAGCCTCGGTCCAGCATGGTTCGACACATGTCGACGACGTGCCGGCGGGAAGTGTGATGGTCCATGGCGGATCCTCCGGGGGTACGCGGCGAGAAACCTATCCTCGCTGCCGACCGGCGCTGGGACACCGTCCCGCCGGCAGCGGAAAACAGCGACCGGATTGGCACCACATGACAAACTTCGGCTGCGCGCGCGCCGTCGACCCGCTGCCCTGGGCCGGATTCCCCGACCGGATTGTCATCACGTGACAGGATGGCGGGGTGCACGCCCGCCCGGTGACCGTCACTCCCTGGCAGCGGCTGCCCGCCGAGCTGGCCCCGGCGATGCGGCCCCGGCTGGCGGCGGTGGTCGACACGGTGGCCGCCGCGGTGACCGAGCTGACTCCTGAGTTCGTCGGGATCGACGACCCGAAGTTCCGGGTCGACGTGCGGACCGCGGTCGACGTGGCCCTCCAGCGTTTTCTGGACCTGGTCGGCACCACCGAGCCGGCGTTGCCGCCCCGGGTGCGGGAGGTCTTCGTCGCGCTCGGCGCGGCCGAGGCCCGGGAGGACCGTGGCCCCCAGGCGTTGCTCGCCGCGCTGCGGGTGGCCGGCCGGCTGCTGCTGCGTCAGGTCGGTCAGGCACTCGCCACGGTGCACCCGGTCGACGCTGAGGCCCTCGCCGACTGCGCCGACGCGGTCACCGGCTTCGTCGACGAGTTGGCTGCGGCCGGCACCGACGGGTTCGCCCGTCAGCTGCGCGAACAGTCCGGCGAGGGCGACCGGGCCCGCCGGCAGCTCGGCGAACTGCTGCTGGTCGGCGGAGCCGGTGCCGCCACCGTGACGGCCGCCGCCGCCCGGGCCGGCTGGCGGGACCTGGCCACCGTGCTGCCGGTCGTGCTGCCGGCCCGGCAGGCCCGCGACGCACGGTTCCGGTTCGGTACCGACGGGATCGTGGTCGACCGGGGCCGCGACGCCGTGCTGCTGCTGCGCGCCGGCCCCCGGACCACCCGACCGGTGCTGGCCGACGCGCTGCGCGGCTGGCAAGCCACGGTGGGCCCGGCGTTGCCCTGGCCGCAGGTGCCCCAGGCGGTACGACTTGCCGAGCTCGCGGCGACCGTCGCCCGGACCGGCGGAGCAGACCAGGGCGGTCCCGTCGACCGTACCGCCGTCTTCGCCGAGGACCACCTCACCGTGCTGGCGCTGCACGGCCAACCCGACGCGCTGGCGGTGCTGACCGGCCGCCGGCTGGCGCCCTTCGCCGCGCTGCCGCCCGCCCAGCGCGACGGACTGCTGCGTACGCTGCACAGCTGGCTGCGGCACTGGGGGTCCCGGTCGGCGGTCGCCGCCGAGCTGTTCATCCATCCCCAGACCGTCAGCTACCGGCTCAAGCGGCTGCGGACGCTGCTCGGCGACGACCTGGACGACCCGGACCGGCGGTTCGAGCTGCTGCTGGTGCTCGCCGCTGACGACCTGCGCTGACCAGCGCGCCACCGACCCGCGCCGTGCCTGCGTCCGGCCGGACCGATCCGGACCCTTCGGTGTGCGCTTGTTTACCTGCGGTGATGGTAGTCCGCCGGCGGGTGGCGGGCCGGAAAATCGACGCCGAGCGGCGGCCGAGCTGTCGCCGGCCCGGACGGCTGCTACCTGATACGGACTGAAGATCCGGAAATTGGCCCGATGGCTGGAACCGAATATCGATGTAGGTCGACCAACTCGGTAGTGGCCGACCACGACGGCGGCCGGTCCGGAGGGAGACCGACATGGAACGTCGGAAACTGCTGGGTGCCGCTACCGCCGCTGGCGCTGGTGTGCTGGCCGCCGTTGGCGGGTCAGCGCCGGTCCGCGCCGCCGCGCCTGCGGCCGGTGCGCCCGGACACCCGCCGCAGCGCCCGCTGCGGGTGCAGATCGTCCTGTTCGACGGGGTGGAGGAGCAGGACTTCGTCGGCCCGTACGAGGTGTTCTCCCTCGTCGGTGGGCTCAGTGGCGGTGCTGTCGAGACCAGCTACGTCAGCGTCGACGGACCGCGTACGGTGACCGCCGCGTTCGGCACCAGGGTGATCGTCGAGCAGGACTGGTCGCCCCGGTCGGCGGACATCATCGTCGTGCCCGGCGGTGGGTTCCGCCGGCCGGACGGGCCGGGTATCTGGCCGGAGATCGACCGTGGGGTGCTGCCGGCCGCGCTGGCCGGTGCGGCACGGCGCGGTCTGGTGATCTCGTCGCTGTGCACCGGTGCGATCATCCTGGCGGCGGCCGGGCTCACCGCGGGGCGTCCGTGCACCACGCACAACGGTGCCAAGGCGGAGTTGGCGGCCCGTGGCGGCGTGGTGAAGAACGCCCGGGTCGTCGACGACGGTGACCTGGTGACCGCCGCCGGCATCACCTCCGGACTGGAGCTGGCCCTACACCTGGTACGGCGCAAGGTCAGCGCCGACATCGCGGTCCGCGCCGAAGAGGTGTTGGAGTATCAGGCCCGGGGCACTGTCTGGACTCGATGATCCCATTTATAGTTGCCGTGCCACCGTTCGTGTTCGCGGGCGCGCCTATTCGGTGTGTCCGTCATATCGCTGGAGGGTCGTTGAAATGACGGCAACTATCGGACAATCGGGCGATGTGCGAGCCGATGTGGAAAATGCCAACATCGCGCGGATCTACGACTATTACCTTGGTGGACTCTACAACTTCGCGATCGATCGCGAGCGGGCCGACCGCATCAAGCTGATGCTGTCCAGCGTCGACCTGCTCGCCCGCAGCAACCGGGACTGGCTGCGCCGTTCGGTGCGCTACCTGGTCGGCCAGGGCGTGCGGCAGTTCATCGACATCGCCTCAGGACTGCCGACGGCCGGCAACACGCACGAGGTGGCGCACGCCCTGGACCCGCAGGCCCGAGTGGTCTACGTGGACAACGACCATTCGGCTGCCGTCCACGGTGAGCACATCCTCGCCACTGAGCCGCTGGTGGCGATGGCCGAGGTCGACGGCAAGTACCCCGATCGGGTGTGGTCGCATCCGGCGGTCCGCGAGCTGATCGACCCGCTGCAGCCGGTGGGCATCGTCCTCGGCGGGCTGCTCGTTTTCGTGCCGGACGAGGAGGATCCGGCCGGGCTCGTCGCGGCCTACCGGGACGCGCTGGCGCCGGGCAGCTACATCGCGATGTCGCACCTCAGCGCGGACACGGCGGACGAGGACACCCGCGGGCAGGTGGACCGGATGGTCGCCGCCTACCAGGCCGGCGTCGGCGCGAACCTCTACGTCCGGGACAGGGCCACCATCACCTCCTGGTTCGACGGGATGGAGCTGGTCGAGCCGGGCGTGACCCTGATGGCGGACTGGCGGCCCGACCCGGGTCTTGATGTGGACGCACAGACTCCGTCCCGGCAGCTCGGCTATGGCGGGATGGCCCGCGTCGGATAACCGATCCGGTATGAGCGGTTTGGTATCCTCCCCGGCTCTTGACCGGACACTTCGGACGCCGCACGCTTGGCGCAGGAGCCGAGCGCCGGTGTCCGAAGGCCGGCCAGGAGCCGCCTGACGGGCGTCCGACGGCGGCGGTCGCAGCGACGGCAGGGGAGGCCCGGATGCGAACCCGATGGACGACAGCAGCTGTCACACTGGCCCTGGTCGGCGGGCTGCTCGCCGGAATGCCTGGGGCGTCGTCGGCGCACGACCCCGACACACCCGCCGGCCGGTCCTCGGCCGTGGCCTTCATGGCCCAGCGTGAGCCGACCCAGCAACTCACCGCGCTGGCGCAGGTGAGCTGCAGCAACGGTCAGGCTGGCGGCTACCCGTGCCGCAACGTCGACCTGCTGTCCTTTTTGCCGCTGAGCCAGATCGGCGGCAGCCAGGCCAACGACATCTGGGGCTGGACGGACCCGGGCACCGGCCGGGAGTACGCGATCGTCGGGCGCCGCAACGGCACCTCGTTCGTCGACATCTCCGACCCCACCGCGCCGGTGTACCTCGGCAACCTGCCGGCCTACCAGAACCGGACCGCGATCTGGCGCGACGTCAAGGTCTACCGCAACCACGCCATCGTCGTCGCCGATGTCCGTGGGCACGGCATGCAGGTGTTCGACCTGACCAGGCTGCGCAGCGTGGGCAGCCCGCAGACCTTCACCGCGGACGCGCACTACAACCGGTTCGGCAACTCGCACAACATCGCGATCAACGAGCAGACCGGATACGCGTACGCGGTGGGATCGAATACCTGCCGGGGCGGCCTGCACATGATCGACATCAGGACGCCCACGTCGCCGACGTTCGCCGGATGCGTCAACCAGGACGGTTACACCCACGACACCCAGTGCGTGGTCTACCAGGGCCCGGACAGCGCCTACACCGGCCGCGAGATCTGCGTCAGCTCCAACGAGGACACTATCACCATCGTCGACGTGACCAGCAAGGCCAGCCCTCGGCAGATCGTCCGGGCCGCGTACTCCGGCCGGCAGTACACCCACCAGGGTTGGCTCACCGACAACCACCGGTACTTCGTCCTCGACGACGAGCTGGACGAGACCCGTGCCGGTGGCGGGACGAAGACCTTCGTCTTCGACCTGTACGACCTGGACGCCCCCCGGCACATCGGTACCCACACCTCCTCGGCGGCGGCCACCGACCACAACCAGTACATCAAGGGCAACTACAGCTATCAGGCCAACTACCGAGCCGGACTGCGCATCCTCGACCTGCGCGGCATCGCCAGCGGGACACTGACCGAAGCCGGGTACTTTGATGTCTATCCGTCGAGCGACTCCGCCTCGATGAACGGGGCGTGGAGCGTGTACCCGTACTTCGCCAGCGGAACCGTGGTGGTCAGCGGCATCGAGCAAGGGCTGTTCGTGCTCCGGCCGAACCTGCCCGCCGTCACGTCGGCCGCGGATCGGCCGGTGACCGTCGACCGCCGGATTCCGGCCTGATGACGACCTCCGCCACCCGACACACGACCCCGCCGGCCGCCGTACCGGCGGGGTCGCCGGCCGCCGCGCCGCCAGGGCTGCCGGCTGCCGCCCCGGCACCGACCGGGCGCCAACCGGCCGGCCGGATCGTCACGGCGGCGACGCTGGCTCTGCTGGTCGCCGCCGCCGGATTCGTCGCCGGCCGGGCGAGCGGCCCGGCTACCGGTACGCCGACGGCCGGCGGGGCCACCGCCGCCCACGCCGGACACGCGGTGGGCGGCCTGGGCGTCAGCCAGGACGGATACCAGCTGCTCCTACTGGACTCTCCGACCACCGCCGAAGTCGCCGCCGAGCTGGCCTTTCGGATCCTCGGCCCGGACGGGGCTCCGGTGACCGGCTACCGGAGTAACCACGAGCGGGATCTGCACCTGGTCGTGGTCGGCCGGGACTTCGCCGGCTACCAGCACCTGCACCCGCGGCGGGCCCCGGACGGCACCTGGCGGGTGGTCATCACCCTGCCCAGGGGTGGTGCCTACCGGATGATCGCCGACTTCGTCCCGGCTGGCGTCGACACACCGCTGACGCTCGGCGCGGACCTGCTGGTCGCCGGCGGGTACGCGATCCGTCCGGCCACCCCGGTGGACGAGGCGACCGTCCTAGTCGACGGCTACACCGTCACCCTGGACGGCGGACTGCGCCCGGGTCAGGCCTCCCAGGTACTGGTCTGGCTCGGCCGCGACGGCGAGCCGGTGCCGGACCTGGAGCCGTATCTCGGCTCGTACGGCCACCTCGTCGCGCTGCGCCACGGCGATCTCGGCTACCTGCACGTGCATCCGGCCCCGGCGACCGGCCCGAGCTCAGTGGTGGCGTTCGCCATCCAGGTCCCGTCGGCCGGCACCTACCAGCTGTTCTTCGAATTCCAGCACCGTGGAGTGGTGCGGACCGCAGAGTTCAGTATGACTGCGATCTGACCATCCCCGGTCAACCTCCCGGCCCGGTGCCGCGTCTTCGTGGTGTCCGCTCGACCAGGAGGTTTCCCGTGGCCGTCACCCCCAATCCGCGCAGTACCGAACCGCTGTGGTCGGTGGGCGGCGTCACCGCTGCGGTCACCGCGCTACTGGGCGTGGTGACCGCGTTCGGTCTGCCGCTCACTGAGGCACAACAGGCTGCGGTCCTCGGCCTCGCCGCGGTCGTCGCTCCGCTGATCGTCGCACTGGTCGGCCGAGCCCGGGTGTACGCGCCGGCGACCGTCGAACGACTGATCCGGGACACCGCCCCGGGGCCCGACAGGTGAGCCGTGCCGGTTCGGTGCTGACGCCGGCGGCCGTCGGCGACCGCGAAACACGCCCCCGGCGGATGGAGGACAATCGGCCGGTGCCGTGACGCGGTGGGAGGTAGCGGGTGCGGATCCTGCTGGTCGACAACTACGACTCCTACACGTACAACCTTTTCCAGCTGCTCGCGGCGGTCGCCGGCAGCGAGCCGACCGTGCTGGCCAACGACGACCCCCGGCTCGCCGCCGTCGACCAGATCGCCGCCCAGTGCGTAGTGATCTCGCCCGGCCCAGGCCGGCCGCACCGGGTGACCGACCTCGGCTGGGGGTGGGAACTACTCGACCGCCGTCGCGATCTGCCGGTGCTCGGGGTGTGCCTCGGCCACCAGGCGATCGCGTTGCACGCCGGCGCGCGGGTCGACCAGCGGCGGGCCCGGCACGGCCAGATCGACCGGGTGCGGCACACCGGTGCCGGACTGTTCGCCGGTGTGCCTCAGGGTTTCGCGGCGGTCCGGTACCACTCGCTGCAGGTGACCGAACCGGTGCCGGCGGACCTCATGGTGAGCGCGTGGGCCGCCGACGGCACCGTGATGGCGTTGACGCACCGTCGGTTGCCCCGGTGGGGTGTGCAGTTTCATCCGGAGTCGATCGGCACCGAACACGGTGCCCAGCTGGTCGGCAACTTCCTGGCCCTGGCCCGGGCCGCCGGGCCCGCCGCCGCCACTGCCACCGCCGCCGTGCGTCCGGTGGCGGCTGGGCCGCGACACGCCGACGCGTCGGTGACACCCCGGCAGGCGGACCCCGATCCTGCGGCCCCCGACCCCGGCTGGCGGCGCGACGTGACGGTCGTCGACGCGGAGATCGACACCGAGGCGGCCTTCCTGGAGCTCTACGCCGACGCGCAGTACGCGTACTGGCTCGACGGCGCCGACGTCGCAGCCGGGCGTTCCCGGTTCTCCTTCCTCGGTGACGCCGACGGACCGCTGGCCGAGGTGCTCAGCTACCGGGTCGGCAGTGGCCGGGTCGAGGTGCGCCGGCCGGACCGTCCGGTCGGGCAGGAGCCCGGCGGCATACTCGACGTACTGCGCCACCGGCTGGCACGGCGGCGGCTGCCCCCAGCCGGGCTGCCGTTCGACTTCGTCGGCGGCTACGTCGGCTATCTCGGCTACGAGATGAAGGCCGACTGCGTGCCCACCACCGCCCGCCGGGCCGACACCCCCGACGCGGTCTGGATCTTCGCCGACCGGCTGGTCGCCGTCGACCACCTGCACCGGCGCACCTACCTGGTGGCGCTGAGCGCAGACGACGCCGGGCAGCGCGCCGCCCGGGACTGGCTGGCGGCGACGGCGACCCGGCTGCGGGCGGTGCCGTCGGCGCGGCCCGGCCCGTCCGACAAGCCGGCGGCACCGGACGCCGGGGCGGACCCGCGGCGCTGGGTAACGCCAGCCCGCGACCGCGGCCGCTACCTCGCCGACGTCGAAGCGGCCCGCACGCAGCTGCGACGCGGCGAGAGCTACGAGATCTGCCTGACCAACCAGTTGCGGCTGCCGCCGGTCGCGGATCCGCTCGCCTACTACCGGACGCTGCGTCGGATGAACCCCGCGCCCTACGCGGCGTACCTGCGGCTGGACGACGTCGTCGTGGCCAGCTCCTCACCGGAACGGTTCCTGCGCATCCGCCCGGACGGCCGGGTCGACAGCAGTCCGGTGAAGGGCACCGCGGCCCGCGCGGACGACACCGACGAGGACGACCGGCTACGTCGTACGCTGGCCAGCTCACCCAAGACCCGGGCCGAGAACCTGATGATCGTCGACCTGCTCCGCAACGATCTCGGCCGGGTCTGCGAGGTCGGCTCGGTACGCGTTCCCCGGTTCCTGGCCACCGAGACCTACCCCACCCTGCACCAACTGGTGTCCACCGTCGAAGGACGGCTCCGTCCGCCGACCAGCGCGGTCGACTGCGTACGGTCGTGTTTCCCCGGCGGGTCGATGACCGGTGCGCCGAAGCTGCGCACCATGGAGATCATCGACCGGTTGGAGCAGCGGGCCCGGGGGATCTACTCCGGCGCCCTCGGCTACTTCAGCCTCGGCGGCGGTGCCGATCTCAGCATCGTGATCCGTACCGCGGTGCTGACCGGCGACGGATTCACCGTCGGCACCGGCGGTGCCATCGTGCTGGACTCCGACCCGGCCGACGAGTACGACGAGACGATGCTCAAGGCGCGGGCGCTGCTCGTCGCGTACCGGTCGGCCACCAGGACGGTCCGGTGACCGGGTGAGCTGGACCCCGGCAGCCAGGGCGATCCGCCGGCCCACGGTTGAGCGTCGTGTCGCAGGCATGACCGGTCATCGGCCGGGTATCCGACCCCGGTGGCCCAGGACACTGCGACCCGCGTCCCCGCCGTCGACGTCGCGCTCGACGCGGACGTGATGGTGCCCGCCCGTACCCGGGCGGTGGTGCTGTTCGCCCACGGCAGCGGCAGCTCCCGGCTCAGTCCACGCAACCGGACCGTGGCCGGCCGGCTGCACGCGACCGGCCTGGCGACCGTCCTGGCCGATCTGCTGACCAAGGAGGAGGAGCAGATCGACGCCACCACCGCCCAACTGCGCTTCGACATCGCCCTGCTCAGCCGGCGGTTGACCGCGGTGGTGGACTGGGCCGTCGAACAGCCGGAACTCGACGGCCTGCCGGTAGGGCTGTTCGGTGCCAGCACCGGCGCGGCGGCGGCGCTGAGCGCCGCCGCGTCCCGGCCGGAACGGGTCGGTGCCGTGGTGTCGCGGGGCGGCCGGCCAGACCTGGCCGGGACCGTCCTGGCCGAGGTGCGGGCACCGACCCTGCTGCTGGTCGGGGAGCTTGATGCGCAGGTCGCGGAGCTCAACGCGGCGGCTGCGGCCGTCCTGCGGGCACCGTACGACCTGCGGGTGGTGCCGGGCGCCGGTCACCTGTTCGCCGAGCCGGGCACGCTGAACCGGGTCGCCGCCGACGCCGCCGGATGGTTCGACACCCACCTGCGGTGAAGTCGCTGCGTTCCGTCGCTGACCCGTCACTTAGTCGCGCTAGCTGCGGGTGACGTGCGCGCACTTGTTACGGTCGTCGACCGGTGCGACGTACGGAGGGCGCGGGGATGATGAACGGGACCATTGCTTACCTGGTGACCGGGCTGGGATGCCTGATCGCGACGGCTGGTGTGGTGGTGGCGGCGATCGCCGTGTGGCAGACCCGGACCCGCGCCGGTGGCGCTCGGAAAGGGTCCGGTGGGGGACCGGTCGACCCGTTCCATACCGGTGACACCGACGCGTTGCGTGGCGATCCGCGTCGCCTCGGCCCCGGTGACATCGTGGAGATCCGGGCACAGTCGTACGCGGTCCGCGGCAGCCTGCACTTCGCCGAGGGCAGCTGGACCTGGAGCGAGCACTTTCTCGACGACGCGCGGGGCGACAAGCTGTGGCTCTCCGTCGAATCCGACCCCGACCTGGAGCTGGTGCTGTGGCGGGCGGCCGGGCCTGACCTGCAACACCTGCAGCCCGGCCCGGCGGTGGTGGATGTCGCCGGGCGCCGTTACCGGCTCGACGAATCCGGCCAGGCCCGGTTCACCAGCGTCGGGGCGACCGGGTTGATCCCCAGCGGCTTCGTGCGCTACTTCGACTACACCGCCCCGGACAACGCCCGGCTGTCCTTCGAGGGCTTCGGCGACTCGGGTCGTTGGGAAATCGGCTTCGGCGAGGTGCTGCACCGCGCCGAGGTGATGATCTACCCCTCCGCCGGTCAGGCACCGACCGCTGGGAAGGCCTGACATGCTGGTCGCCCTGGACGCACCGTACGTCGACACCAGCGCGGCGGAGCTCAGCTTCGCGCTCGGTCTGGCCGAGCGACCTGCCCTGCACGTGCTCGAGCTGCCCCTGCCGGGCACCGACGGCGGCGCCCGCTCGCGTTCGCAGCGGCCCGGTTCGCAGCCGGCAGGGCTGCTGCGGCTGCGGTTGCTCGGGGCCTCACACCAGGTCGTGCTGCGTACCGCCGGTCATGACCTGGTCGAGACGCTCGCCTGCCTGCCCGGTCATCCACCCGACCTACCGGCGGTGGTGGACGCCGACGACGGCTACCGGTTCGCCGCGCGAGCGCTTCGGCTGTCAGCGGGCGAGCTCGCCGGGCGGGCCGACCGCCTCCGCCGGCATTTGACCGGCGACCCGCACGCCCTGGTCGGCGTCTTCCCGGGCAGCCCGGACGCGCTCACCGCGCTGCACGCCCGGATCGATCGTGCGCGGATCAGCTGGCGCACCTGGCATGCGTACCCGCAGACAGCCGAGTTGGTCGAGACCGAGACGGTGGTGACAGTACGGTGACTTCCCGCAAATGGATCGTCGGTGGCGTGGTCCTCGCTCTGGTGGGCGTGATCGTCTCGTGCTGCGGGCTGGCCGCCGGCACCTTCTCCGCCCGCGGCTACGTCGAGCGCAGCTATGCCCGCTCGGTGGTCGACGACATCGGCTCCGACGCCGAGGGGTACCGCTCCGATCTGCCACCGCGCCAGGTGGCGCAGCAGCTCACCCGGACCTTCAGCCCGGCCGACCAGTACACCGTCGGTGACCGCTACTACCTGCGCTACGGCGACGACTCGGTGGTCATCCTGCCGATCGCCGCCGGCTCGCTGATCCTGCTGGAACGCATGACGACCGCGTACCCCCGGTACCGCTCCGTCGTCGGGAACTCGTGGAACTGGCAGCGCGGCAGCACGATCCGCGGCGGCGGTCCCGGCACCGGCAAGTAACCACCCCCATCCCACCACCTGGAGTTGGCACATGTTCCGCACTCTGTTCGTCGATCTGCTGCTCACCCTGGCGTACGCCGGGGTCGGTCTGGTCCTGATGGCGCTCGGCTACCTGCTGGTCGACCTGGTCACCCCGGGTAAGCTGCACGAACTCATCTGGGCGCAGCGCAACCGCAACGCGACCGTGCTGCTCGCCTCGAACCTGTTCGCGGTGGGCACCATCGTGGTGGCCGCGATCGCCGCCGGGGAGAACAGCTTCGTCACCGGGCTGGTCGGCACCGCCGGGTACGGGCTGCTCGGCCTGCTCGTGATGGCGGTGTCGTTCGTGTTGCTGGACGCGGTCACGCCGGGCCGCCTCGGGGACATCCTGGTGGACCGGGAGCCGCATCCGGCGGTCTGGGTCAGCGCCACCATCCACCTTGCCACCGGCGCGATCGTGGCCGCGGCGATCAGTTGATGTCGGCGGTCAGCTGATGTCGGCCGCCGTGGTGCCGGCACCGGGCGACGGTGCCGGCACCGGCCACCGGTACGCCCGGCTGGCCCGCCCGGCGGTCCTGGTCGCGGTCTTCGTCTGCGCGGCCTGCGGCCTGGTGTACGAGCTGGCGCTGGTCGCCCTGGGCAGCTACCTGATCGGCGACACGGTCGGCCAGGCGTCGATCGTGCTGGGCGTGATGGTCTTCGCGATGGGCGTCGGCGCGTTGGCGGCCAAGCCGCTGCAGCACCACGCGGTGGTCGCCTTCGCCGCGGTCGAGCTCATCCTGGCCCTGCTCGGCGGGCTGTCGGTGCTGGGCCTGTACGCCGCCTTCGCCTGGCTGGACCTCTACGCGCCCGCGCTGGTGGCGACCGCGTTCGTGCTGGGGCTGCTGATCGGGGCGGAGATTCCGCTGCTGATGGTCCTGCTGCAGCGGATCCGGGCGCAGGCGGCCGGTAGCGCGGTCGCCGACCTGTTCGCGGCCGACTACGTCGGTGCCCTGCTGGGAGGTCTGGCCTTCCCGTTCCTGCTGATCCCGTTCTTCGGCCAACTGCGTGGGGCGCTGCTGGTCGGCGCGGTGAACGCGCTGGCCGGAATCCTGCTGGTCGGCACGGTTTTCCGGAGCGATCTCGGCCGGCCGGGCCGGGCCGGGGTCGCGCTCGCCGCCACGGTGGTGCTGGCGACGCTGGCCGGCGCCTATCTGGTGGCGGCGGACTTCGAGGTGACCGCGCGCCAGCAGCTCTACCGGGATCCGGTGGTGCACGCCGAACGCAGCCGCTACCAGGAGATCGTCCTGACCCGGGCGGTGTCGCCGGTCGTCGACGGCTCCGACCTGCGGCTGTACCTCGACGGGGATCTGCAGTTCAGCTCGGTGGACGAGTACCGCTACCACGAGGCGTTGGTCCATCCGGCGCTGTCCGGGCGGCGGGACCGGGTGCTGCTGCTCGGCGGGGGGGACGGGCTGGCGCTGCGCGAGGTGCTGCGCTATCCCGACGTCGCCTCGGTGACGGTCGTCGAGTTGGACCCGGCGGTGGTCGCGTTGGCCCGGACCGAGCCGGACATCCGGGCGCTCAACGGCGCGGCCTTCGACGATCCGCGGGTACGCCTGGTGCACGCCGACGCGTTCGCCTGGCTGCGCGGTGCACCAGGAGTGTTCGACGCGGTCGTCGTCGATCTGCCGGACCCGGACCAGACCGCGACGGCGAAGCTCTACTCGGTGGAGTTCTACTCGCTGGTCCGGCAGGCACTCGGTCCGCAGGGCAGGATGGTGGTGCAGGCCGGGTCCCCGTACTTCGCGCCGCGTGCCTTCTGGTGCATCGAGGCGTCGGTGCGGCATGCGGGCTGGACGACCCGGCCGTACCACGTCGATGTTCCGTCGTTCGGTGACTGGGGTTTCCTGCTCGCGGTCGCCGACGGCGACGGTTCGGGGCCGACGCCGCAGCTGCCGGCGGAAGCCCCCGCGCTGCGCTTCCTGGGCCCCGAGGTGTTGCGGGCGGCGCAGGTGTTCCCACCGGACCGGGGTCCGGTGCCGGTCGAGCCGTCGACGCTGCTGGACCCCCGGGTGCTCACCTACAGCCGGGCGGCGTGGCGCGGCTACTGACTCACTGTGCCGGGCTTCGATGTGTGGACGATCACCGGCTGCGGGTGAGCGGTACCACCAGTAGCCAAGCAATCGACCGGTATGGTCGGTGGCTGGTTGGTCAGCACGAGGGGGTGCCCGATGGCGACGGTGTCGGACTGGATGACGCCGGGGGCGCACCCGGTCGCGGACGGGGTATACCGGATTCCGCTGCCGATGCCCGACGACGCGCTGCGGGCGGTCAACGTCTACGCGATCGAGGACGACGCCGGGCTGGTGCTGGTCGACGCCGGCTGGGCGGTGCCGGCCGCCCGCAAGGCTCTCGAGGCAGCGCTCGGTGATTGTGGGCACGACCTCGCAGCGATCCGCCGGTTCCTCGTCACCCACATCCATCAGGACCACTATTCGCAGGCGGTCGCGATCCGACGGGAGACCGGGGTGCCGATCGCGCTCGGGGCGGGCGAGCGGCCCAGCCTGGAGTTCATGGCGGCCGGCACCGACGAGCCGTACGCCGCCCCGCTGGCCCAGTTGCGCGCCGCCGTGCCGCCGACCTCGCCGACCAGGTGAAGCGGCTGACCGCCGACGCGGAGCAGCCGGAACTAGACTGGCAACCGCCGGACGAGTGGCTGTCCGGTGAGCGCGAGGTGGCGTTGCCCGGCCGCCGGTTGCGGGCGTTGCCGACACCGGGCCACACCGCGGGGCACTACGTCTTCCGCGACCCGCAGGCCGGGCTGCTCTTCGCCGGTGACCACGTGCTGCCGGGCATCACCCCGTCGGTCGGCTTCGAGGCGGTGGCGGCGCACCGCCCGCTGGGCCGGTACCTGGAGTCGTTGCGGGCGGTACGCGCGTTGCCGGACGCGCTGCTGCTGCCGGCGCACGGGCCGGTGGGCGACAGCGTCCACCGACGGGTGGACGAACTGCTGGCCCACCACCGGGACCGGTTGGCCGAGATGGCGGCCGCGGTCGGTGCCGGCGCGCGGACCGCGTACCAGGTGGCGCGGACCCTGCCCTGGACCCGACGTCGCCGGGCGCTCGACGATCTACCGCCGTACCACCGGATGCTGGCGGTCAACGAGACGGCGTTGCATCTCGACCTGCTGGCCGAGCAGAGCCGGGTGGTGTCGCACCGGGCGGACGGCGTGACGGCGTACCGGCCGCCGGACTGACCACGGGTTTCGCGACGGTGCGGGATGCGGTAATGTCGGCCACCAAGCAAGCGCTTGTGAGGTGATCGTGATGCTGTCAGTCGACCCGACACCGATCCCGGCCCCCGGCGGCCGTCGATGACGGTGATCAACCGACCGGCGGACCCGACCGGCCTGCTACGCCCCGGCATCCTGATCGACGGACAGTGGCGCGACACCGGCACCGAAGGTCGGCGCGACCACGTCGACCCGGGCACCGGCCGCGTCCAGCAGAGCTTCGCCCTGGCCGGAGCCACCGAGGTCAACGAGGCGGTCGCCGCTGCCCGGGCCGCCGCCTGCGGCTGGCGGAGCTGGCCCATCGACCGCCGCCGCCAGGTACTGTCCCGCCTCGGCGACCTGATCCGGGCCAACGCCGCCGACCTCGCCGCGATCAACGCGCTCGAGGTCGGCACCCCGGCGGCCCTGTCGTACGGCCGCTACACCACCGGCCAAACCTTCTTCGACTACTACGCCGGCTGGCTGGACAAGGCCGCCGGTGACGCGCTGCGGATGCCCGGAGCGTTGGACCTCACCCTGCTGGAACCGGTCGGCGTGGTCGGCGCGATCCTCACCTGGAACCATCCGCTGGCCAACATCCAGACCACCGTCGCCCCGGCACTGGCCGCCGGATGCACGGTCATCGTCAAACCGCCGGAGCAGGCCCCGTTCGCGGCGTTGCGGTTCGGTCGACTCTGCGCCGAGGCCGGACTGCCGCCCGGGGTGGTCAACGTCCTGCCCGGCGGCCCGGCGGTCGGCGACGCCCTGGTCCGCCACCCCGAGGTCGACAAGATCGGATTCGTCGGCGGTCCGGCGACGGCTGCCCGGATCCAGGCGGCGGCCGCCCCGACGCTCAAGCCCTTGCTGCTGGAGCTCGGCGGCAAGAGCGCGTCGCTGGTCTTCCCGGACGCCGATCTCGACCGGGCCTGCCGATTCGCGCTGCTGATCACCGCCAACAGCGGCCAGGGCTGCACCATCCCGACCCGGATGTTCGTTCACGACGACGCGTACGACGAGGTGCTCGGCCGGCTGCTGGACGGCCTGCGGGCGGTCACCGTCGGCGACCCGTTCGACCCGGCCGCCCAGATGGGGCCGCTGATCGACGCGGCCGCCTGCGAGCGGGTCGTCGGGACCATCGACCGGGCCCGGGAGAACAACACCGGTGACCTGGTGCTCGGCGGGCACCGGCTCGGCGGCGAGCTGGCCGACGGCTACTACGTCGCCCCGACCGTCTTCTCCGACGTCGACCCGCACAGCGAACTCGCCACCGAGGAGATCTTCGGCCCGGTGCTGTCGGTCTGCCGGTTCGCCAGCGAAGCCGAGGCGGTCGAGGCGGCCAACGCCAGCCGGTACGGGCTCGCCGGCTACGTGCACACCCGCGACGTCGACCGGGCGATGCGGGTCGCCTCGGCGCTGGCCGTCGGCAACGTCGGGGTCAACGGGGCCGGCGCGCCCGCCGGGCCGTTCGCGCCGTTCGGCGGGGTGAAACAGAGCGGCTACGGAAAGGTCGGCGGGCTCGCCGGACTGCTGGAGTTCAGCCGGGTCAAGAACGTACTGCTGGCGATCGACGAATGAGCTTGCCCGACGGACCGTCGGGCGGCGGAGAAGAGGGGTCGGGATGACAACACTGGCGGACGGAGCGGTGCTGGTCACCGGTGCCGGATCGGGGATCGGCGCGGCGACCGCCCGGCAGGTCGCGGCGGCCGGCGCGGCGGTCGCCGTCAACGACCTCGACCCGGCCGCCGCCCAGACCACCGTCGACACGGTCGCCGCCGCCGGCGGCACTGCCTACCCCGTCGCCGGGGACGTGGCGGACCCACGGGCCGCCGCGGCCGTCGTGGCCGCCGCCGTCGACCGGCTCGGCCGGCTCACCGGCCTGGTCAACAACGTCGGCGTGGTACGCAGCGGAGCACTGCGGTCGGTCAGCCCGGACGACTGGAACGCGATCATGCGGATCGACTGCGCCAGCGCGCTCTACTGCAGCCAGGCCGCACTGCCCGCGATGACGTCGGGCGGTGCGATCGTCAACATCTCGTCGCTGTGCGGCATCCACGTCGCGCCCGGCGCCGGTGCCTACAACGCCGCCAAGGCCGCGGTGATCGCACTGACCCGGCAGATGGCGCTGGAATGGGGTCCGGACGGGATCCGGGCGAACGCGGTCGCGCCCGGCATCGTCAGCGGCACCAACTTCTCGGCCAGCAGCCGCGACCCGCAGGCCGCGCAGCGCCGTGGTGCCGCCGTACCGCTGGGTCGCACCGGGTCCGCGACGGACATCGCCCCGGTCGTGGTCTTCCTGCTCGGCGACGCCGCCCGCTACGTCACCGGTCAGGTGATCGCCGTCGACGGCGGGCTGGACGTCGCGCTGCAGACCCTGCTGCCGGCATGACCGGCGGGCCGGGCGGTGACCCGCTGGCCGCACCGCTGACCGTCGGCCGGCACCGGCTGCGCAACCGGATGGTGATGACCCCGCACCTCGGCCGGCTGCCGCCCCGACGGCTGCGGCGCTACGTGGCCGAGCGCGCCGCCGGCGGGGTGGCGATGATCGTGCTACCCGCCGGCCAGGGGGTGTACGCCAACCCGGTCTACCCGCTGGAGGCCTGCCCCGGTGACCCGGACGGCTACGCCGACCCCGACGCGGTCTCGTTCCACGTGCGTGACCCCCGGCACCGTCAGGTGCTGCTCGCGGCGGCCCACGAGCAACTGGTTGGACTGGCGGACGCGGCGCACGGCGGCGGGGCGCTCGCCGTCGGCCAGATCCACCACCCCGGCGCCGAACGCGGCTGGGACAACTTCCAACCGGCCCTCGCCCCGTCGCAGGTACGGGGCGACGACACCGGAGTCGTCCCGCACGCGCTCACCGCCGCCGAGATCGACGATCTGGTGACCGGCTACCTCGCCACCGCCACGGCGATCGTCGACGCCGGGTTCGACGGCGTCGAACTGCACGCCGGCCACGGGTACCTGCTGAACCGGTTCCTGTCCCCGCACTACAACCGGCGCACCGACCGGTACGGCGGCTCCCCGGCCGGCCGGCTGCGGCTGATCCGCCGGATCCTGCGCGCGGTGCGCGCCGAGCTGGGGGACCGGTCGCTGCTCGGCGTCCGGCTCACCGCTGGCGAGGAGGTGCCGGGCGGGATCGACGCCGCCGGAGTGACCGGGATCGCCGCCGGCATCGCCGATCTCGTCGACTACGTCAACCTGTCGCTGGGCAACCACGACGGGCTGCGCGACGGCCGGCCGGCTACCGCGTACACCGGATCCTGGCTGGTGCCGCCGGCGCCGGCGGCACCGACCGCCCGGCAGGTCCGCGCCGTGGTCGACGTGCCGGTCCTGGTCTCCGGCCGGATCACCGATCCGGCGATCGCCCGTGGCCTGATCGCTGACGGCGCGGCCGACCTGGTGGGACTGGCCCGGGCGCTGATCGCGGACCCCACTTTCCCCCGGCGCGCGGTCCGCGGGGACGACGCCGGCATCGTCCGCTGCGTCGCCTGCAACGAGTGCGTACGGGTGCCGTTCTCCTGCCCGGCGAACCCGGCCGCCGGCCGGGAAGCCGAGTTCGACCCGCTGCCCGCCGAACCACCGGCCGGTCCGGCTCTCGTCCGACACCGTCCTGCCCGCCGACGGATCGCCGTCGTCGGTGCCGGGTCGGCCGGGGTGGAGGTGGCGGTCGGTGCCGCGGCGGCCGGAGCCGAGGTGACCCTGATCGAAGCCGCCGACATGGTCGGCGGGGCACTGCGTCACCTGGTCGGTACGCCACTGCTCGCCGACTGGGCACCGCTGCTGCACCGGCTCGAGCGGCGGCTGGCCCCGCTGCTGGACCGGCCGTCTCCCGCCGGAGGGCGGGTGGTCCTGCGTACCGGCACCACCGCCACCGCTGAGCACCCCGACCTGCTCGACGCGGACCTGGTGGTGCTGGCCACCGGCGGCCGGTCGGGCCCGGCTGGCTTCCCTACCGACCAACCGGTACTGACCACGATGGATCTGTTGGTCGGTCGTCGACCGCCGCCGGGCACACCGGTGCTGGTGGTCGGCGGTGCCGAGCGGCATCTCGAGCCGCTGCTCGCCGCCGACCTGCTGGCCGGGGAGGGCTGGCCGGTCCGGGTGTGCACCGAATGTGTCGACATCGGACCCGATCTGGATCAGCGGACCAGACCGGCGGTGCTGCGTCGGTTGTACGGCCGGGCGGTGGGGTTCGCCCCGATGACCCGGGTGCGCCGGTGGTCCGGCGGGGCCGTCGAGGTGGAGCAGTTGTTCACCGGGCACCAATCGATCCTCGACGCCGGTGCGGTGATTGTCGCGCACGGTCGTACCGCGAACGACGGGCCGCGCGCCGCGCTGCCGGCGGACCTCAAATGTCAGGTGGTCGGCGACGCGTTGGCGCCACGTCGGCTGACGCACGCCGTGCTGGAAGGAGCCCGGTTTGGACACGCACTGTCCGCCGCCGACCGGCGATGGCCCCGAACCGTCAGCTGACGTGCTGGTGGTCGGCGCCGGCCTGGCCGGCTGGTGCGCTGCGGTTCGCGCCCAGCAGGCCGGCGCGTCGGTGGTCGTCGTCGAACGGTCCCGTCGGCGCCCCGGCTGGGGCAACTCGGTGCTGTCCGGCGGTGCCCTGCACGCCGCGCTGCGCGATCCGAGGACCCCGCCGGACCAGTTGCGGGCGCTGATGCGGGAGTTGACCGACGGTCGGGCCGACGAGGCGGTGCTGCGCACCTGGAGCGAACGCCTACGACCCACCCTGCACTGGCTCGTCGAGCACGGTGCCCAACTGGTCACCGACGGCGACGCCGCGCACCGGGCGCGGGTGTTCGCCCCGGTGCGCCGCACCGAGCCGGGCCGGCGGTACGCCAGCTTCGGCGTCTGGACCTTCCTGCGCGGGCTCGCCGACGAGTTCACCGCCGCCGGCGGCACACTGCGGCAGCCGGCCCGGGCCCGACGGCTGCGGCCCGCGCCCGGTGCGGCCTGGCAGGTCGGGCTGGACCTGCCGGGCGGTGCCACCGAGTGGATCACCAGCCGGGCCGTGGTCCTCGCCGACGGCGGGTTCCAGGCCGACCCGGGCCTGCGCCGTGACCTGCTGGACACCGACCGGGTGCTGCTGCGCGGCGCCGGCACCGCGACCGGCGACGGACTGCGGATGGGCCGCTCGGCCGGCGCGGCGCTGGTCCCGGATACCGGTTTCTACGGCCACCTGCTGGTCCGCGAGGCGCGCCAGGACAGTCGACTGTGGCCGTATCCGATCCTGGACCCGCTGGCCGCGGTCGGGATCGTCGTCGGCGGAGACGGTCGGCGGCTGGTCGACGAGAGCCACCACGGAGTGACCACGACCAACGCGGTGGCCCACGGCCCGGCACCGGACGGATGCTGGCTGATCGTCGACGACGACGGGTGGCGCACCGAGGGGCGGATCGGCGACCCGGCCCCCAACCCGTACCTGCTCGACTGCGGGGCGACGGTGCTGACCGGAACCGGTCCGGCGGACCTGGCGGCTCGAGCCGGCATCGACCCGGCCGGGTTGTCCGCCACGGTGGCGCAGTTGCGGGCCTCGCCGCAGGAGGCGTCGCCGTCGCGCACCGGCCGACTGCGGCTGGCCGTACCGCCGCTGCGGGCGGTGCCGCTGGTAGCCGGGGTCACGTTCGCCCTCGGCGGGCTGCGGGTCGACGGCCGGGCCCGGCTGCGCGACGCCGCCGGCCAGCCGATCACCGGGCTGTACGCGGCCGGCGCGACCATGGGCGGGCTGCTCGAGGCAGCGGTCTTCGGCTTGGTCGCCGGTGCGCAAGCGGCCCGGCAGCCACGGTGATTGCCGGCGGCGGGCCGGCCGGCAGCCGGCTCAGCCGGTGAGGTGACAGGCGGACCAGCCGCCGCCGGCGACCGACGCCGGCCGTGGGGTCTCCTCGGCGCACACCGGCATCGCGTGCGGGCAGCGGGTGCGGAACCGGCAACCCGACGGTGGGTCGATCGGGCTGGGGATCTCTCCGGTCGGGGTGCTCCGGTCGGCGAGCCCGTGACTGGCCGGGGTCAGCATCGAGGCCAGCAGCGCCTGGGTGTACGGGTGGGCAGGGCTGGCGTAGACCCGACTGGCGGGACCGCTTTCCACCACCCGCCCCAGGTACATCACCGCCAGCTCGTGGCTGACGTGGTGGACCAGCGCGAGGTCGTGGGCGATGAACAGGAAGGCGATGCCCTCGGCGTCCTGGATGTCCTGTACCAGGTTGACGATCTGTGAACGGGTGGAGACGTCCAGCGCGCTCACCGGCTCGTCACAGATGATCAGCTGGGGTTCGAGCGCCAGCGCCCGGGCGAACGAGATCCGCTGTCGTTGGCCGCCGGACAGGGCTCGCGGCGACCGGCGGGCCAGTGCCGGGTCCAGACCGACCCGTTCCAGCAGCTGGCCGATCCGGCGGCGGCGCTCGGCCGGGGTCAGCCGGGAGTGCACCACCAGCGGTTCGGCGATGCTCTGTCCGACCGTCATCGACGGGTCCAGCGAGGCGTACGGGTCCTGGAACACCATCTGCATGCCGCGGCGGTGTGACCGCAGCTCGCCCCGGCGCATCGCGGCGAGGTCCCGCCCGAGGAAGGAGACCTCCCCGCTGCTGGGTTCGATCAACCGCAGGGCGAGCCGGCCGACGGTCGACTTGCCGGATCCGCTCTCACCGACCAGGCCGAGGGTCCGGCCACGGGCCACCGTCAGGTCGACGCCGTCGACCGCGTGCACCACCACTCGGCGCAGGCCGAGCACCCCGCGCCGGACCGGGAACTGTTTGCCGAGGCCGCGTAGTCGCAGCACGGCCCCGTCGTCGGCGTCTCCGATGTCCCCGGCATCGGTCGGATCGCCGTCGTCGATCGGATCACCGGCGCCGGCATCCTCGACGGTCGCCTCGGTCGCCGCGTCGGTCGCCGCCGGAGGGTCGGATTCGGTGGCGGGCGCCGGGCCAGTGGCCGGTACCTGGCCGGTGCCGGGCAGTTCGAGTTCGGCGTGCCGGCCGCATCGGGTGCCCCGGTCGCCGCCGTGCAGCACCGTCCACGGCGGGTCGGTCCGAGTCCACTGCGGCTGCGCGTGGGCGCACCGGTTGGCGAACCGGCAGCCGGCGGCGGGGAAGTGGCCCGGGCGCGGCACCTGGCCGGGGATGACCGGCAGCCGGGTGGCCTTCTCGGCGACCTCCGCGCTGGACGAGATCAGCGCCGAGGTGTACGGATGCCGTGGTGCGGCGAACACGTCGCGGACCGGACCGGACTCGACGACCTGACCGGCGTACATGACGTTGAGCCGTTGCGCCATCGTGGCGATGACGCCGAGATCGTGCGACACCAGCAGCAACGACATTCCCAGCGCGTCACGCAGGTCGCCGAGCAGCTGCAGGATCTGCAGCTGGACCGTCACGTCCAGGGCGGTCGTCGGTTCGTCGGCGATCAGCAGCTCCGGTTCGCCGGCGATGGCCATCGCGATCAGCGCCCGTTGGGCCATCCCGCCCGACAGTTCGTGCGGATAGCTGGCCACCCGCTGTTGCGGGTCCGGGATCCGGACCAGGTCGAGCAGCTCCACCGCGCGGGCCCGGGCCTGCCGGCGGTTCATTCTGGTGTGTCGCAGCAGGCTCTCGACGATCTGGTTGCCGACGGTGAACGCCGGGTTCAGGCTGCTCAACGCCTCCTGGAAGACCATGCCGACCCGGCTGCCGCGGAACCGGGTCAGCTCGGCGGGGGATCGGCCGGTGAGTTCCTCCCCGGCGAAGCGGATCGAACCGCCGGTGATCCGGGCGCCGGGTGGCAGCAGCCCGGCCAGGGCGAGACAGGTGATGCTCTTACCCGAGCCGCTCTCGCCGACCAGGCCGAGGGTCTCGCCAGCGGCGACGGTCAGATTGACCTGTTCGACCAGGTGCACGGTGTCCCGTCCGGACCCCACGCTGACGGTCAGGCCGTCGACCTCCAGCAGCGGTCGGGTCGTGGTGCTCGCGGCAGTCATCGGTTGCCTGCTTTCTGCTGGTGTCCACCGGACAGGGCCTGACTGAGTCCGTCGCCGAGCACCTGGAAGGCGACGACCGTCAGGGTGATGGTCAGGCCGGGGATGAAGATCAACCAGGGGGCCGAGGCGACCGACGAGAACGCCCGCTGCAGCAGGTTGCCCCAGCTCGCCTCCGGCGGCTGGATGCTGAGCCCGAGGTAGCTCATCGCACCTTCGGCGACGATCGCCACGGCCATCGTGATGAAGACCTGGACGACCAGCGGACCGGCGATGTTGGGCAGCACGTGCCGCAGCACCGACCGCAGGTGGGAGACCCCGATCGAGCGGGCCGCCTCGAGGTAGGTCTCCTCGCGTACCGCCAGCGCCTGGATGCGGCTCAACCGGGCGAAGATCGGCACGAAGATGACCGCGAGGGCGAACATGGCGTTGCGCAGCCCGGGCCCGAGCACGCCGACGATGGACATCGCCAGCAGCAGGCCGGGGACGCTGAGCACGGCGTCGATCAGCGTCATTACCAGCCGGTCCACCCAGCCGCCGAAGTAGCCGGCGGTCACCCCGAGCAGGACTCCGCCGAGCAGGCCGAGCCCGACCGCCTGCAGACAGGCCAGTAGGGAGGAGCGGGAGGCGTACAGCAGCCGGCTGAGCATGTCCCGACCGAGGTCGTCGGTGCCGAGCCAGTGCGCGGTCGACGGCGGGTCGAGGATCGCCCGGAAGTCGGTGGCGTACGGGTCGTACGGGCTGACCAGCGGTGCGGCGACCGCCAACAGGCTGAGCAGCACCAGGTAGCCGAGGGCGACCACGGTCATCGGCTGGCTGCGGATCCGGGCGACGAGAGTGTCGCCGCGGTCGCGGCGGTCGAGCCCGCCCGGTTCCGGCCCGGTGCCGGGCTCGGTGGGGTTGGCGGTGGACGCGGTGTCGTCGGTACTCACTGGTCGGCTCAAGAGATCCGCACCTTCGGGTTGAGGAGTCCGTAGGCGATGTCGACGAGCAGGTTCGCGGTGAGCACGACCACCGCGGAGACCAGGACGACGGCCTGTACGACGGTGAAGTCCCGGTTGAGGATGGCGTCGATGGCGAACTTGCCGAGCCCTGGCATGCCGAAGATGGACTCGACGATCACCGCGCCGGACAGCAGGTGCCCGAGCCGGATGCCGAGCACGGTGATCGCCGGCGCCGCCGCGTTCTTGAGTGCGTGTTTTCCGATCACGGTGCGCGCCGGCAACCCCTTGGACCAGGCGGTCCGGACGTAGGGCTGGGAGTACGCGTGGAGGAAGCCGGTGCGCAGTTGGCGGGCCATTTCGGCGGCGGTGAACACGCCGAGGGTGATCGACGGCATGATCAGGTGCTGCATCCAGGGCAGCACGCCCTCGCTGAGCGGGGTGTAGCCGGTGGCCGGCAGCCAGCGCAGCTGCACCGCGAAGATGGTGATCAGCATGGTCGCCAGCCAGAAGTTCGGTACGGCCAGGCCGGCGGCGCTGCCGAGCAGGCCGATCCGGTCGACGGCACGGCCGGCGTAGACGCCCTGCAGGATGCCGGTCGGTACGCCGATCAGTAGCACCACGACGAGGGTGCCCAGGGCGATGCTCGCGGTCAGCGGCGCGCGGCGCAGGATCTCGTCGCTGATCGCCCGGCCGGTCACCAGCGAGTCGCCGAGGTCGCCCTGCAGGATGCCGCCGAGCCAGTGCGCGTAGCGGACCAGGAAGGGGTCGTCGAGGCGTAGCTGCTGGCGCAGCGCGGCCAGCTGCTCCGGGGTGGCGTGTTCGCCGGCGATCGCCATCGCCTGGTCGCCGGGGAGCAACGCGACCAGGGAGAACGCGCCCAGCGAGACGATCAGCAGGAGCGGGATCGCCGACAGGAGGCGCCGGAGGACGAGGGTGACCATTCGTGGGTGATCCTTTGGCCGCCGGAACGCTGGCTGACCAGCATCTGACTGTCCGGGCAACCTACCTAACGAGCGCTTGTTAGTCAACGCTCGGTTGGTGCCGGTGATCCGCCCCGCCCGTCGGTCGTCTCCGGTCACCGCGTTGACGAACAAGCGCTCGGTTGGCTAGCGTCGGCCGGGATGACGACGGACACCGCAGTCGACGACCCCGCCGGTCCGGCGGACCGGCACGACGTGCTGGTCGTCGGGGCCGGGTTCGCCGGGATGTACCTGATCCACAAGCTGCGCGCGCTCGGCTTCACCGTGCACGCGGTCGAGGCGGCTGGCGGCGTCGGCGGCACCTGGTACTGGAATCGGTACCCCGGTGCCCGCTGCGACGTGGCGAGCCTGGAGTACTCCTACTCGTTTTGCGAGCCGCTGCAGCAGGAGTGGGAATGACCGAGCGGTTCGCCGCCCAGCCGGAGATCCTGCGGTACGCCGAACACGTCGACGACCGGTTCGACCTGCGCCGTGACATCACCTTCGACACCCGGATCCGGACGGCCGACTTCGACGAACAGACCGGGCTGTGGCGGCTGCGCGCAGATGGCGGGCGTACCTTCGTCGGCCGGTTCCTGATCACCGCCGTGGGATGCCTGTCGGCCGCCCGGACCCGGACTGGCCCGGCCAGCGCGACTTCACCGGCCCGATCTACCACACCGGACAGTGGCCGCACCACGAGGTCGACTTCACCGGCCAGCGGGTCGCGGTCGTCGGCACCGGTTCGTCCGGCATCCAGGTGATTCCGCCGATCGCCGAGCAGGCGGCACACCTGACGGTCTTCCAACGGACCGCCAACTTCAGCCTGCCGGCCCGCAACCGGCCGCTGCTACCCGGCGAACAGGCCGACGTCAAGGCCAGATACCCGCAGATCCGGGCGATGATGCGGGAGAACCCGCGGGCGCTGCACCGGCGGACCGGCAAGGGGGTGCTGCAGGTCCCCGAGCAGGTCCGCCGGGCCGAACTGGAACAACGCTGGCGCGACGGTGAGGTGTCCTTCCTGACCGCGTTCACCGATGTGCTGACCGACGCCGACGCCAACCGGGCGGTCGCCGACTTCGTCCGGGAGAAGATCCGGGCCACGGTGACCGACCCGGCCACCGCCGAACTGCTCTGCCCGCAGGGCCACCCGATCGGGACGAAGCGGATCTGCCGCGACACCGGATACTTCGAGACCTTCAACCGGGACGACGTCGACCTGGTCGACGTACGGTCCGAGCCGATCGTCGAGCTGACCCGGGGCGGGGTGCGGACCAGCCGCCGGGAGTACCCGGTCGACGCGGTCGTCTTCGCCACCGGCTACGACGCGATGACCGGAGCGCTGACCCGCATCGACATCCGGGGCCGCGGTGGGCGGTCGTTGCGCCAGGTGTGGGCCGACGGGCCGCGCAGCTACCTCGGACTGGTCGTCGCCGGCTTTCCGAACATGTTCACCGTTACCGGGCCGGGCAGCCCGTCGGTGCTGGTCAACGTGATCATGGCTATCGAGCAGCACGTCGAATGGCTCGCCGACCTGCTCGGGTACCTGCCCGCCCGGGGCGTGACCCGAGTGGAGGCCGACCCCGACCACCAGGACGCGTGGGTCGCGCACGTCGCCGATCTCGCCGCGGCCACCCTCTACCCGCAGGCCGACTCGTGGTTCATCGGCGCGAACGTACCCGGCAAACCCCGGGTCTTCCTGCCGTACGTCGGCGGGCTGGACCGCTATCGGCGGCGGTGCGACGAGATCGCCGCGGCCGGCTACCCGGGTCTGCGCTTCGACGACCCGGCACCCGACCCGTACCCGGCGAACGATCCGGTGGTCTGACCCATGGCACTCGATCCGCAGTCCGCCGCCGCGGTGGCGGCGGCCGCCCGGCGGATGCCGGCGCTCGGCACCGAGGTGCACGACGCCGCCGAGGCACGGCGGATCCTCGCCACCCGGCCGGGCAACCCGCCGGCCGGCCCGCCGGTGCACCGGGTCGCCGAGCACCGCGCCGGTCCGGCCGGTCTGCGGGTACGGGTCTACCACCCGGCGCCGACCGGGCGGCCGCAGCCGGCGGTGGTGTTCTGCCACGGCGGCGGCTTCACGCTCTGCTCGCTGGACACCCACGACGGGCTGTGCCGGCTGATGGCCCGCGACAGCGGCGCGGTGGTGGTGTCGGTCGACTACCGGCTCGCCCCCGAGCACCGGTTCCCGGCCGCCGCCGAGGACGCCTACGCCGCGACCGCCTGGACCGCCGGCAACGCCGATGTGCTGGGCGTTGACCCGGCGCGGATCGCGGTGGCCGGCGACAGCGCCGGCGGCAACCTCGCCGCGGTCACCGCCCAGCTCGCCGCCGCGCGCGGCGGGCCGGCCCTGGCGTACCAGCTGCTGGTCTACCCGATGCTCGACCACCGGTTCGACACCGACTCCTACCGCAGCAACGGCCGCGGGTACGCGGTCACCGTCGACCACCTGCGCTGGTACTGGCACCAGTACCTTGGCGACGCCGACCCGGACCAGCCGGCGGCCTGCCCGCTGCGCGCCGGCGACCTGGCCGGCCTGCCGCCGACCTACCTGGTCACCGCCGAGCACTGCCCGCTGCGCAGCGAGAACGAGGCGTACGCGGCCCGGCTGCGCGCCGCCGGGGTCGCGGTGACCCTGGCCAGCCACCCCGGTGTGGCGCACGGCTTCTTCACCCAGTGGCACCAGTTGGACACCGGCCGGACCGCGACCGCGCAGGCGTTCGCCGTGCTGCGGGCGGTGCTGGATGGCTGAGCCACGGGTCGCGGTGGTCACCGGGGCCGCCGCCGGCATCGGCCGGGCCACCGCCGAGCACCTCGCCGCGCTCGGCGACACCGTACTCGGGGTGGACGTCGACCCCGACGGTCTCGCCGCGCTGCGCGAGCAGGTGGGAGCCGCCGGTGGCCGGGCCGGGACGCTCACCGCCGACCTGGCCGGGCCTGCGGCGGCGGCCACCGTCGTCGAGACCTGCCTACGGCGGTACGGCCGGATCGACGTGCTCGCCCTGGTCGCCGGAGTGGGCCAGGCCGGACCGTCCGACGCGGTCACCGTGGCCGAGTGGGACCGGGTGCTCGACGTCAACCTGCGGGCACCGTTCCTGCTGGCCCAGGCCGCGATGCCGCACCTGGTGGCCACCGGCGGCACCGTCGTGGCGGTCTCCTCGGTGGCCGGGCTGCGCGGCTGGTCCGGCAGCGCGGTGTACGCGGCGTCCAAGGGCGGGCTGATCGCGCTGATGCGCTCGCTGGCGGCCGAGTACGGCCCGGCCGGCGTACGGATCAACGTGCTCTGCCCCGGCGCGGTGCGGACCCGGCTGGCCGACGGGATGCGGGCCGCGCTCAGCGGCGGCGATATCGCTTCGACCGGCGGTGCGGCTACCGGCCCGGCCCCGACGCGGCCGACCGGTCGGCGGGCCGAACCAGCCGAGATCGCCCGTACCATCGCGTTCCTGGCCTCGCCGGACGCGTCGTTCGTCGCCGGCAGCGTGCTGCGCGCCGACGGCGGCGCGCAGGCCTGACCCACCACCGTCCCGGCCGCGCAGGCATCCGTGCCGCCGGCACACCTCGGCGTCGCGGGATCCGTCCGCCGGATCCCGCGACGCCGTCGCGTCCGCCCGCGAAGGGCGGTCCGGGTGGTCAGCCGACCGGTACCCGGCCCTCGGTGATGTACAACCCGTCGAAGATCATGTTCGATCGGGTGGAGCCGCGTTGCACCCCACCGACGTGGGCACCCATCGCGGTGTGCCCGGCGACGAAGAACAGCGGCACTCCGGCGGCGGCCTCCTCGGAGACCAGGGTGGCCGCCTGGCGTAGCAGGTCGGCCCGCTCGTCGGGGTCGACCGCTGCGTCCGCCTGGACGACGAGGTCCCGCAGACCGGGGATGGTCTCGCCGGACGGGTTGTACCGGCCGTCCTCGAAGAACCGTTCCCGGAACCGGCTGGACGGTGACCGGGCCGGTGCCATGGCCAGCGGCGCGGCCGCGATCTGCGGCGGCGAGTCGGCGGTGCCGTACAGCCGGGCCAGCATCTGCGCCGGGTCGATCAGCTGCAGGTCCATGGTGAACCCGGCCTGCTCCAGCTGCGCCTGCACCAGCTCACCCATCCGGACGTACGCGGTGAAGGTGCCGCCGATCTCGGCGGTGAACGTCACCCCGTCCGGGTAGCCGGCCTCGGCCAGCAGCTCCCGGGCCCGTTGCGGATCGTACGGGTAGGCGTCGGCCAGTTCGGGCGAGTAGGGTACCGAGCCCTCCGGGAACCACTGGGTGGCCGCCTCGGACCGGCCGTCGGTCAGCGCCTCGGTGATCGCCTCGCGGTCCAGGGCGTACTGCAGGGCCTGCCGGACCCGGACATCGTCGAACGGCTCCATCGCCTGGTTGATCAGCAACGCGCGGACCTCGTTGGTCGACGAGGACATCACCCGCAGCCGGTCGTCGGCGCAGGCCGCGGCGACCTTGTCGTCCTCGATGTACTGCACGTCCAGGTCACCGGCCTGCAGCGCGCCAAGGCTGGCGTCGGTGGAGGTCTCGATGAAGTCGATCCCGCCGAGCAGCCGCTCCTGCGCGTTCCAGTAGCCGTCCCAGGCCCGGACACTGACTTTCTCCCGGGCGTACCAGGGGCCCTCGACGGCGTACGGGCCGGCACCGACCGGCGCGTCGCTGAACGCGGTGGAGGAGCCGGCGGCCTGCACCGCGGTGGGCGAGGCCATCAGCCCGGGCCGGTCGGACAGGACAATCGGGAAGGCGGCCGGGTTCGGCGGATCCAGCTCGAACCGTACGGTGTAGTCGTCGACCACCTCGATGGCCTGGACGTTGGCCAGGTCACCCTTGATGTTCGACTCCTCGTCGTTCATCGCCCGGTCGATGTTGAAGCGCACCGCCTCGGCGTCGAACGGGGTCCCGTCGGAGAAGACGACGCCGTCGCGGAGTTTGAACTCCATGACGTTGTCGTCGACGACGTTCCACTCGGTGGCCAGGCCAGGGATGGGTTGGTCGGTGGCGTCGAGCTTGACCAGTGGGTCGAAGATCGTCTGCAGCACGGTGATCTCGTTGGCCTCGACCATCCGGATCGGGTCGAGCGAGCTGGCCGGCACGCTGCCGTACTTGAGGATCGCGGTCGGGTCGTGGGCCACCGTGCCCGCCGTCGCCGGCGGGCAGCCGGGCGCGGCGGTGGCGTGGTCGTCGGTGGTGTCGGAGTCGGTGTCGGAACTGGTGCTGCAAGCGGCGAGCGGCAGCAGGGACAACGCCAGCATCGGCGCGAGTGTGTGGTGTAGGGATCTCACTTTTCGGTCCCACCTTCGGTAGGCGGCAGTTGCTCTACCAGCGGTGCGGCACGGCACGGCGCCGGCGAGAGTAGGCGAGGAAGCTACCAACAAAGCGCTTGCTTCGTCAACGGCATGTTGCGCCGATGTTGCAGCCCGATGTAGTGGTCGGTCCGGTCCGGCGGTCCTCGCCGGCCCGGCGCTGCGGTCAGTGCCCGCCCAGCTCGGCGGCGATCAGCCCGGCGGCGGTCCGCAGCGCCGCCGCGACCTCGGGAATCCGGGTGTTCGGGCAGCGCGCGGTGGGCATCCCGGCCGCCAACGCGCCGCGCACCCGGCCCGTCGAGTCATGCAGGCAGACCCCGATCCCGGTGATGCCCCGCTCGCTCTCCTCGCGGTTCACCGCGTAGCCGAGGCGACGTGCGGTGGTCAATTGGCGACGCAGGGTGGCTAGATCTTCGACCGCAGGACCGTACACCGCCGGCAGCCCTCGGGGATAGAGCACCTCCAGCTCCGCCGGACTGAGTTGGGCGAGCAGCACCTTGCCGCCGGAGGTGCAGTGCGCCGGCATCGACATCCCGGCCCGGGAACCGACGCGCAGACCGTGGGTGGCCTCCACTCCGTCGAGGAACCGGACCGCGGTGCCCTGCAGGACCGCCAGGTGCACCGTCTCCTGCAGCTCACCGCTGAGCCGCTCCAGATGCGGCCGCACCACGGTCCGCAGGTCCGGGCCGGACCGGCCGGCGAGCAGCCCCAGGTCGGCGAAGACCGGGCCGGGCAGGTACGCCCTGCGGCCGTCCTGGACGGCGAAGCCGTGGTGCTTCAACATGCCGAGCAGTCGGTGCGCGGTGGACGGCGCCACCCCGAGGTGGCGGGCGGCCTCGGCCACCCCGAGCCGGGACCGCTCCCGCAGCAGCAGGATCAGGCGCAGGGCGTTGTCGACGGACTCGATGGGGTACGGCACGGCGTTCTGCACCAGAGAATTATGACCACGTGATCATTCCGTCGTAAAGAAGGTTCCTAACCTGGCGACATGGTTGACCTGGACTCCGAGGCCGCTGCCGGCACGGTGCAGGACCGCGCTCTGCAGCAGCTCTACACCGACTTCGACGCCGCTGGACTCAAACCGCTGTGGACCGTGCGGGACGGTCTGATGCCGGTCGCCCCGACGCCCCGGGCGGTGCCCCACGTCTGGCCGTGGGACCGGCTGCTGCCGCTCGCCGCCCGCGCCGGTGACCTCGTCCCGGTCGGGCGCGGCGGCGAACGACGGGCCATCGCCCTGGCCAACCCCGGCCTGCCCGGCGACCCGTTCGCCACCGCCACCCTCTGGGCAGCGGTGCAGTACCTCGGGCCCCGCGAGGTCGCCCCGGCCCACCGGCACAGCCAGAACGCGTTCCGCTTCGTGCTCGACGGGGAAGGCGTCTGGACGGTCGTCGACGGCGACCCGGTCGCGATGCGCCGGGGTGACCTGCTGCTGACCCCGGGCTGGGCGTGGCACGAACACCACAACACCGCCGACACCGCGATGGTCTGGCTGGACGGACTGGACATTCCGCTGAACGCCCAACTCGACGCCGGGTTCTTCGAGTTCGGCCCGGACCAGCTCACCGATACGTCGACCCCGGCCGTCTCGCGGGGCGAACGGCTCTGGGCCCACCCCGGGCTGCGCCCGCTGTCGGCCGACGCGGACACCGTCCACTCGCCGCTGCCGGCGTACCGCTGGACGCACACCGACGCCGCGCTCACCGCGCAGCTGGAGCTCGCCGACGAAGGACATCCGGCGCTCGTCGAGCCCGGCCACGCGGCGGTACGGTTCGTCAACCCGACCACCGGCCGCGACGCCCTGGCGACGTTGCGCCTGGAGATGCACCGGCTGGCCGCCGGTGCCGCCACGGCAACCCGCCGGGAGGTCGGCTCGTCGGTGTGGCAGGTGTTCAGCGGGCAGGCCACGGTGCTGCTCGACGGCCGGGAACACCAGGTCGGCGCCGGGGACCTGTTCGCCGTACCGTCCTGGTGCCCGGTGAGCCTGCGGTCACCGCACGGCGCCGATCTGTTCCGGTTCAGTGACGCACCCAGCTACCAGGCGCTGCACCTGGACGGGCACCAGGTGGGTGATCCGGCGTGAGGCTGGCCACCATCCGTACCGGCGATCGGACCGCCGCGGTCCGGGTCGACGCCGACGCGGCGGTCGAGGTCGGCGCCGTCGACCTCGGCGAGCTGCTCACCGACCCCGGTTGGGCGCAGCGCGCCGCCGCCGCCGACGGCACCCGGCACCCGGTCGACGGACTCGACCACGCTCCGCTGGTCAGCCGACCGGAGAAGATCATCTGCGTCGGGCTGAACTACCGCCGGCACATCCTGGAGATGGGCCGGCAGCTCCCGGAACATCCGACGATCTTCGCCAAGTACCCACCGGCGCTGATCGGGGCCACCGACCCGGTCGTACTGCCGGCCGCCGCGACGGCGATGGACTGGGAGGCCGAACTCGCGGTCGTCGTCGGCACCACCGTCCGGCACGCCGACCCCGAGCAGGCCGCCGCCGCGATCGCCGGCTACACCGTGCTCAACGACGTCACCGCCCGGGACTGGCAGTACCGCACCCCGCAGTGGCTGGCCGGCAAGACGTTCGAGGCGACCACCCCGATCGGACCCTGTCTGGTCACCCCGGACGACCTCGACCTCGACGCCGGGTTCAGCGTCGAATGCCTGGTCAACGGCGAGGTGGTGCAGAGCTCCGACAGCACCGAGCTGGTCTTCGACCCGCCCGCACTGGTGGCGTACCTGTCCACCATCTGCACCCTGCGGCCCGGCGACGTGATAGCCACCGGGACACCCGGCGGCGTGGGCCACGCCCGTAAACCACCCCGGTACCTGACCGACGGTGACGTGCTGGTCACCCGGATCGGTGGGGTCGGCGAGTGCCGCAACACCTGCCGCGCGGAGCAACCGTGACCGGCGCGGGGTCCGACGCCACCATGGGCTGGCTGACCGCCGGGGAACAGCGGTGCCGGGAACTGGTCGACCAGCTCACCGACGCCGACGCGGCGGCGCCGAGCCGGCTGCCCGGCTGGACCCGCGCCCACCTGGTCACCCACCTGGCCCGCAACGCCGACGCCCTGGTGAACCTGTTGACCTGGGCGCGGACCGGGGCGCCGACCCCGATGTACGCCAGCGCCGCCCAGCGCGGCACGGACATCGACGCCGGCGCCGGGCGCGGCGCCGACGAGCTGCGCGCCGACCTGGCCGGTGCGGCGGGTCGGCTCGCCGACGCCGTCCGGGTCATGCCCGACGACGCCTGGTCGGCCACCGTCCGTACCGGTCAGGGCCGCGAGGTTCCCGCCGACCAGGTGCTCTGGCTGCGGGTCCGGGAGGTCTGGGTGCACCAGGCCGACCTCGACCTCGGCGGCACCCTGGCCGATCTGCCCGGTCCGCTCACCGACGCGCTGCTGGACGAGGTGACCGCCACCTTCACCAGCCGTGACGCCGGTGCGGCGGTCGAACTGCGGGCGACCGACCGGTCGCGGGTCTGGCGGACCGGTCCGGGAACCGTGGCGACCAGCGGGACGGGGAGCGCGGCGACCAGCGGTGCGGCCGGGTCCGGTGATACCGCACCGGTCCGGCCGGTGGAGCTGTCCGGAGCCGGTTGGCAGCTGCTCGGCTGGCTGATCGGGCGAGTGCCGGCGGACCGTCTGACGGTCCGGCCGACCGGTGCCGTGGTCGCGCCACCGCCGCCGTGGATATGACCCGGTCCGCTCGTCGGACCCCGCTGACCAGGCACGATGACATGATCGATTTCTGGTGGCCGCCGATTACGGCGAGTCACCGACGATAGGAGGGAGGCACCGGTGGGCGGCAACGTGATCGAGTCCGACGTACTCGTCATCGGTGGGGGAATCGCCGGCTGCGTGGCGGCCGTGCGGGCCGCGGAGGCGGGCGCCTCGGTGGTCCTGGTCGACAAGACCAGGTCGGTACGGCGCTCCGGCGACGCCGGCCGGGGACTGGCCTTCCTCACCACCTACCTGGACCTGGGCGAGCCCTGGGACACCCCGGAGGTCTTCGCCGAGTGGTACTGCGACATCGCCCTCGGGCTGGTCGACATGGAGGTGGCCCGGCCGCTGGGCATCGAACCGCTGCCGGCCGTCTGCCGGTTCCTGGAGGAGTCCGGCGTGCCACTGCGCAACGCCGACGGCGACTACGAGCGGGTCGGCCGGATGTGGACGCCCGGTCCGATCGTGCTCAAGTTCGACGGCGCCGACATCAAGCCCCGACTGGCGCAGCGGGCGGCGGCCACCGACCAGGTCCGGATCATCGGCGGGGTGCACGCCACCAGCGTGCAGCTCGACGACACCGGCCGCGCGGTCGGCGCGACCGGCTTCGACATCCGGTCCTGCGAGTTCCTGACCTTCCGCGCCGGCGCGGTGATCGTCGCCACCGGCAACGCCGAACGGGTCATCTTCAACTCGCCCCGGCGCGACGCGTTCCACACCTACCACCGGCCCTACCACGCCACCACCGGGTTCGCCCTGGCCGCCCGGGCCGGCGCGGTGGCCGCCAACATCGAGTTCCTCGGGACCTTCCTCTTCCCGCGCGGCTTCGCCACCGGCGCGATGGGCAACCTGCTGGAGGCCGGAGGCCGGCTGGTCAACGGCAATGGTCAGCTCATCGCCGACCTGCCGGACGTCGAGGGGGAGCGGCGGTTCGGGTTCGGCATCGTCGGCAAGGCGGCCGGTGAGGTGCTCGCCGGCCGTGGCCCGGTGTACATCGACTGCACCCATCTGCCGCCCGCCGAGATCGCCGCGATCAGCGACTACATCTCCTACGACGCGCCGCTGTTCCTGGAGTTCCTGGAGCAGTCCGGCATCGACCTGTCCCGGCACCCGGTCGAGTTCGAGCTGTTCAACGGCGCCTGGTCGGCCACCGGGTCGCCCAAGGGCGTGGTGGTCGGCGCGGACGGGCAGACCCGGGTCCCCGGCCTGTTCGCCGCCGGTGACCTGGCCACTCCGGCGTACGCCCTGGCCGGCTCGCTGGCCAGCGGGTACGTCATCGGCCGGACCGCCGCCGAGTTCGCCCGGTCCGCCGCCGCGCCGGTGCTGGACGCCTCGGCGGTGGCCGCCGAACGTCGGCGGACCCTGGCACCGCTGAACCGGACCAGCGGGATCGGCTGGCGTGAGTACGAGCACCAGCTGCAGGACCTGATGACCAAGTACGTCGGAATGGACCGCAACGAGATCGGGCTGCGGCAGGCCGCCGAGTACCTGCGCGGGTACGCGGCGGCGGCCGGCGAGGTCCACGCCGGTAACGGTCACGAGCTGATGCGCGCCCACGAGGCGTTCGACCTGCGGCTGTTCGACGAGATGATGACCGCCGTCGCGCTGGAGCGCGACGAGAGCCGGTTCAGCTTCCTGATGGGTCACTACCGCACCGACCGGCCGGGCGCCGACGACCAGCGGTGGCTCGGCGTGTCGATCCTGGCCGGACACGACGGCGAGCAGCCGGTGCTGGAGCACACCGTGCCGACCCCGTCCTGGCGTGCGGCGCAACTGGAGAACCGGTCGGTCGTGGAACTGGTCGGTGAGCGGGGAGCACGGCTCGCCGGAAAGGTGGGATAGGCATGGCACCACGGATCAACGAGAACCTCTGCACGCTCTGCGGGATCTGCCAGGACGTCTGTCCGGGCGACATCCTGCACATCGATTGGGGCGTGGCGGAGATGGTCCGCTACCCGGACGAGTGCAGCTACTGCGACGTCTGCCGGGTGGAGTGCCCGGCCGGCGCGATCGACATCGAGTTCACCTGGAGCATGCGGCAGCAGCCGATCTCCATCCTGCCAGGTCGGCCCGACCATGATTGAGGCGAGCTACACCCTGGACATCGACGTCGGCGTCGACGAGGTGTGGTCGTTCGTCGAGGTGATCCCGAACTGGGCGCACTTCCTGGTCGGTTTCCAGAAGCTGGACCTGGTCGACGACCGACGGTCGATCTGGACGCTGCGCGGTGACGTCGGGGTCCTCGCCCGCGAGGTGGACCTGCAGGCCGACATCACCGTCTGGGAGCCGGGCCGGCGGGCGGAGTTCACCATCACCGGGCTGACCGAACGGATCACCGGGCAGGGCAGCTTCGACATCGAGCCGATCGACGCGCCGTCGGGACCGGGCGACGCCACCGCGGCCGGCCCGGCCGACGGTTCCCCGGCCTCGGGACAGCAGCGACGTCCCGAGCCCGGTGACGAGCAGACGCGTCCCGGACTGCTGCGCCGGATCAGGTTCGCCGTGGCCGGCCGGCTGCTGCGCTGGTTGAACCGCCGCCGGGCGACCCACCCGTCGGCCGGTTCGGCGGCCAACCCGCCGGCGGCGGCCAACCCTCCCGAGGCGAGCGATCACGTGTCGGGCAGGCCGACATCGGCCGGGCCGCCCCGGACCGGCCGATCCCGGCTGCGTTTCCATCTGCAGCTCACCCCGGGCGGGCCGATGGCCCCGATGGTCGAGCTGTTGATGGGGCCGATGGTGGAGCCGACCGCCGAGGACTTCCTGCGCAACATCCGCCAGGCACTCGAAGCCCGGCGGGCCAGCGCCTGACGAGGGGAGCAGACGAGCCATGCACGAGTTGCCACGCCGTACCGATGTGGTGGTGGTCGGCACCGGCGCCGCCGGGTTGACCGCGGCGTTGACCGCTGCCGCGGCCGGCCTGCAGGTCACCATCCTGGAGAAGGCGCCGGTGATCGGCGGCACCACCGTGGTCTCCGGCGGCTCCATCTGGGCGCCGGCGAACCGCTGGCTGGCCGAGGCGGGCGTGCCGGACAGCCGCGACGACGCGCTGACCTACCTGCGACGGCTCGCCCTGGACCGGGTCCCGGATCGGGTCATCGAGGCCTTCGTCGACCAGGTCAACCCGATGCTGGACCTGGTGGTGGCGCGCACCGGGCTGCGCTTCACTCCGAACCTGGAGCACCCGGACTACCAGCCGGACCTGCCCGGGGCACATCCGGGCGGGCGCACCCTGCAGAGCGACCTGTTCGACGCAACCGTCCTCGGTGAGCTGCGCGGCAAGCTGCGGCCGACGCATTCGACGGTGCCGGTGACCAAGCTCGAACTGGACCAGTGGGGGATGGACACCCTGGACCGGTGGGACTGGGCGCTGATCGCCGAACGCACCGCGAAGGGCGTGGTCGGCATGGGCGCCGCACTGGTCGGTGAGCTGCTGTACGGCTGCCTGCGGCTCGGTGCCACGGTGCACACCGACACCCGGGCGGTCCGGCTGCGTCGCGCCGGCGGACGGGTCGACGGGATCACCGTGGCCGCCGGCGACGGCGAAGTGGAGATCGTCGCGCAGCGGGGTGTGGTGCTCGCCTCCGGCGGGTTCGAGTGGGATCCGGCGATGGTCGGGCAGTTCCTCGGCGTACCGATGGACGCACCGGCCAGCCCACCGGCGAACGCCGGCGACGGGTTGCGGATGGTGATGGAGGTCGGTGCCGCGCTCGGCAACATGAGCGAGGCCTGGTGGGGGCCGATGGTGTACGCGGCCGGCGACACCTACGACGGCGCGCCGCTGTTTCGGCCCACGTCGGGTCTGCGGGCGCTGCCCGGCGGGATCATCGTCAACCGGAACGGCCGGCGGTTCTCCAACGAGGCGATGAACTACAACGACCTCGGCAAGGCGATGGCCACCTTCGACCCGATCCGCTACGAGTACGCCAACCTGCCCTGCTGGCTGGTGTTCGACGACCGCTTCCGGTCGTCGTACTCGGTCGCCACGGCGACCCCGGACGCGCCGACCCCGGGTTGGATGGCGACGGCACCGACCCTGGCGGAGCTGGCCGGCGCGGTCGGCATCGACCCGGACGGGTTGGCCGAGCAGGTCGCCGAGTTCAACCGGCACGCCGCGCAGGGCCGGGATCCGCAGTTCGGTCGGGGCGCGACCGTGTACGACCGGTACCGGGGCGATCCGACGGTGACCCCGCACCGCAATCTACGTCCGCTCGGTGACGGTCCCTACTACGCGGTACGGCTGCACCTGGGCTGTCTGGGCACCAAGGGCGGCCCGCTCTGCGACGAGCACGGCCAGGTGCGGGACGTCGACGGTGGGCTGATCGGCGGACTGTACGCCTGCGGGAACGTGGCGGCCAGCCCGTTCGGACCGGGCTATCCGGGTGCCGGCGCGACACTCGCCGCCGGGATGACGTACGGATACCTGAGCGGTCGCTCGTTGGCCGCCGGATGAGCAGCCGGCCGGTAACCGGCCGGTCAGCCGGCCGGTGCCGGTGCCGCCCCATCGACCGCGTCGACCGCGGCTGGTGGGGCCGACAGGGCCGCCGGGGTCGACGTGTCCGCATCGGTCGGGCGCGCGGCCAGGCCGTCGAGGAAGATCGCGGTGCACTGGTCGGCGAGCCGGCTGGTGGGATTGTCGGGGCTCGGATGGAACCACCGGACCGACAGCCAGACCGCGTCGCGGATGAAGCGGTAGAACACCCGGGTGTCGATGTCGGGGCGGAACGCTCCGCTGCTGACGCCCGCTTCGATCACCCCGAGCCAGGCGCTCTGCACCTCGCGGGCGACGTCCTTGAGGTAGTGGAACCGGGCCAGGCCACGCAGGTAGTTGACGTCGTTCTGGTAGATCTCGGTGGCGTGCGGGTGCGCAGCGGCGGTGTCCAGCGAGGCGCGGACCAGCTCGCGCAGCCGGGTCGCCGGATCGTTCTCCCCGGCCAGCACCTCGGCATACCGGTGGCGCAGATCCTCCAGGTAGGGGCCGAGGATCGCCTCGACGATCGCTTCCTTCGAGTCGAAATGGTGGTACAAGCTGCCGGACAGGATGCCGACCTCGTCGGCGATCTGCCGGACCGTGGTGGCGGCTACGCCGCGACTGGCGAAGAAGGCCGCCGCGCAGGCGATGATCTGCTGTCGTCGATCCAGCGACTCTGCCACGGTGCCTCTTTCGGGTCTGCGGTGCAACGGGCGGGCGCCAGCATAGCAGAGTCAATCAAGCGCTTGGTGCGACGGGTGTCGGGGTCGGGCTGGTCGCCCCAGGTCGAGCTCGGGTAACAATCTCCAAGCGAGCGCTTGATTGGTGGTCGGTACGCGGCTAGTTTACATGGCATTCACAAAGCCTCGGGCTTCACGGCTACCAGGAGAAGCAGATGGCAACTGGTCGGAAATACAAGTGGAACGGGGCGCCCGCCCGCGTCGCGGTGGCCGGGCTGCTGCTCGCCACCGTCGCCGCGTGCGGCGACGACAACGAAACCAACGAGACCGGCGGCACGATCACCATGGCCACCTGGTCGGCCACCCAGTCACTCGACCCGGTCCAGGTGGCCGGCACCGGCAACTCCGGCGGCGCGGAGCTCGCGGCGCTCTACGACACGATCATGCGGTACGACCCGGCCAGCGGTGCCTTCGAGCCGCAGACCGCCGAGTCGCTGACCCCCAACGACGACTTCACCCAGTGGACCCTCACCCTACGGTCCGGGATCACCTTCAGCGACGGCGCGCCGTACGACTCGGCGGCCGTCGTGGCGAACCTGCAACGGCACACCGAGGCACGGTCCAACGCCAGCTCGCTGGTCGCGCCGATCACCGACTACGCCACCCCCGACGACCTGACGGTGGTGTTCACCCTCGCCTTCCCATGGAACAACTTCCCGTTCGCCCTCGCCGGAACCCCCGGCATGGTGGTCAACCCGGCGGCGGTGGCCGCCCAGGGCGACGCGTTCGGCACCAACCCGGAAGGTGCCGGTGCCGGGCCGTTCGTCTTCGACGAGTTCCGCCCCGACGAGTCGCTGACCCTCACCCGTAACCCCGACTACTGGGGCGGCGAAGTCCCGCTGGACGGGGTGCGGTTCATCCACGCCGGTGACGGACCGCAGACCTACGAGGCGTTCCGCGCCGGCAGCGTCGACCTGGCCTTCCTACGTGACGCCGGGGCGATCGCGGACGCCGAGGCGGACGGCGCCGAGGGCATCCGGGTCCAGTACTCCGCCAACGACACCCTGATCATGAACAACGGATTCCCGATCACCTGCCAGGAAGGCGAGCCGGCACCCCGGTGCGAAGGCCAGCCGGACGGCACCGAACTGGAGTCCACCGCACCCACCGCCGACAAGCGGGTCCGGCAGGCGGTGGCCGCCGCCATCGACCTGGAGACGCTCAAACAGCGGGTGTACGGCGGTGCCGGCTTCATGTCCAGTGCCCTGATCTCCGAGGACTCCCGCTGGTACGACGGTGTCGACGGACCGGCCTACGACATCGACCGGGCCCGCGACCTGGTCGAGGAGGCCAAGGCCGACGGCTGGGACGGGCGGATCCGGGTCAGTTGCCACACCGGCCTGCCGACCTGGGGGACCGCCGTGCAGGGCATGCTGGAGGCGGCCGGTATGCAGGTCGACCTCACCGACCAGCAGGAGATCGCCGCGAACACCTCGGCGGTGATCGTACGCAAGGACTTCGACCTGGCCTGCTTCGGCTCGTCGATCTCCGACGCCGAGCCGTTCTTCGCCCTCAACCGCGACTTCAACTCGACCTACGTCACCACCGGCGGCGGCAACTTCTCCGGCTACGTCAATCCCACCGTTGACGAGGCGATCGCCGCCGGACGGGGCGCCGGCAGCGAGGCCGAGGTGAAGGCCGCGATCAGCACCATCGCCCGGGCGTACGCCGAGGACGTGCCGTTCCTCGCGCTGACCGCGCAGCCGGAGGTCGTGCTGATCTCCGACGAGGTCGGCGACGTGCTGCAGAGCGTCAACACCGTGGTGCTGCTCGGTCGGGCGACACGGGGATGACCGGACGATCCGCGACCGACGCCGCTGACCCGTCGGCGCGGGTCACCGGGCGGGGTGGTGCCGGCGCTGCCGGCGCCACCCCGGCACCCCCGGTGGCCCTGATCACTGCGGCCGCCCACGGCATCGGGGCGGCCACCGCACGATCCTTCGCCGAGGCCGGCTACCGGCTGGTGCTGGCCGACGTCGACGCGGCCGGGCTTGCAGCGACCGCCGCCGACCTGACCGCCGCCGACCTGACCGCCGCCGACCTGACCGCCGCCGACCCGGCCGGTGCCGACCCGGCCGGTGCCGACCGCGTGACGACCGTGGTCGCCGACGCGACCACCGAGGCCGGCGCCGCCACGGCGGTCGACGCGGCCACCACCCGGTACGGGCGGCTGGACGCGTTGATCAACGTGGTGGGCGGCAGCCAGCCCGGCCGTACCGTGCTCGACATCGACCTCGCCGAGTGGGACCGCTGGCTGGCGCTCAACCTCACCTCGGTCTACCTGATGTGCCGGGCCGCGCTGCCGCAGCTGACCGCGGTCGGCGGGACGATCGTCAACGTCTCGTCCGGTGCCGGACTGCGCGGCATGCGGGCCAACCCGGCGTACTGCGCCGCCAAGGCCGGAGTGGTCGGACTGACCCGGGCGCTGGCCATCGACCACGGCCCCGCCGGGGTCCGGGTCAACTGCGTCGCACCCGGACCGGTCCGTACCCCGTTGATGGAGCGCAACCGCAGCGCCGCCGAGATCGACGCGATGGGCCGGATCGCGGTTCTCGGCCGGATCGGCGAGCCCGCCGAGATCGCCGCGGCGATCCGGTGGCTGGCCAGCGACGCGGCGTCGTACCTGACCGGTCAGACCATCGAGGTCGACGGCGGGCCGGCCCCGCTGGTGTGACCCGGCGACGACGAGAGGAGGAGCACTGATGCTACGGACGGTCGCCGTCAAACTGGCCCTGCTCGTCCCGGTGCTGTTCCTGGTCAGCGTGGGCACGTTCGTCCTGCTCCAACTGGGGCCGGGCGACCCCGCCGCGCAGGTGCTCGGCAACACCGGTACGCCCGCCGACTACCAGCGCATCCGTACCGAGATGGGGCTGGACCAGCCGCCCGTGCAGCGCTACCTCGAATGGCTCGGCGGCGTACTGCGCGGCGACCTCGGTCAGAACCTGGTCCCGCCGATCGAGAACGTCTCCGACCGGCTGCTGCGGGCGTTCCCGGTGAACCTGCAGCTCGCCGCGATGGCCATCGTGCTGGCCCTGCTGATCGCCGTCCCGCTGGCGATGTGGTCGGCGTACCGGGCCGGTGGGCTGGTCGACCGGTGGATCTCGGCCGGCACCATCGGCGTCATCTCGGTCCCGCCGTTCCTGGTCGGCCTGCTCCTGCTGCTGGTGTTCGCCATCCACCTGGACTGGTTTCCGCTCGGACAGTGGTCCCGGCCGTCCGACGACGGTCTGGGCCAGAACCTGTGGCACGCCTTCCTGCCCGCGCTCACCCTGGCGTTGGCCGAGGCCCCGGTCTTCGCCCGGCTGCTGCGCGGCGACCTGGTCGCCACCCTGCAGGAGGACTTCATCCTGGCCGCGAAGGCCAAGGGCATGCCCGGCTGGCACATCATGCTCCGGGAGGCGCTGCGCCCCTCGTCGTTCTCGCTGATCACCCTGGCCGGGGTGAGCGCCGGCCGGCTGCTCGGCGGCACGATCATCGTCGAGGCGGTCTTCGTACTGCCCGGGGTGGGCAACGTGATCATCAACGCCGCGCAGAGCAACGACTACAAGCTGGTGCAGGGCGGCGTACTACTGATCGCGGTCATCTACCTGCTGCTGAACCTCACCGTCGACGTGCTGTACGGCTATCTGGACCCGCGAATCCGGAGGCGGCATGCCTGAGCCCAGCCGTACCCGACGCCGTCGGATCGACCTCGCCTTCTGGCTCAGCCTCGGCTGGCTGGTCGTTCTCACCGGCTGCGCCCTGCTCGCCGACCTGCTGCCGCTGGGCAACGCCGACGACACCACCCAGACGATCGGGATCGCCGGCTACGCCCGCCCCGACCTGTTCTCGGCCAACCCGCTGGGCACCAACGGCTTCGGTCTCGACCTGCTGGCCCGGTCCATCTACGGAGCCCGGGTGAGCCTGCTGACCGTCGGCTGCACCGTGCTGGTCAGCCTGCTGATCGGCGGTGCGGTCGGCATGGTCGCTGGCTACTTCCGTGGCTGGGTGGACGTGGTGATCGGCGTCTTCGCCGACGCCGCCCTGGTGATCCCCGCCCTCGTCCTGCTGATCGCCTTCGCCGCGGTGCTCGGCCCGCCCCGGACCGTGCCGGAGGCGGTGCTCAAGAGCGGTCTGGCCCTGGCCGTGGTCGGCATCCCGACGATGATCCGGCTGGCCCGGGCCAACACGCTGCTGTTCGCCCAACGGGAGTTCGTCACCGCCAGCCGGGCGATGGGCGCCCGGCACACCCGGATCCTGATCCGCGAACTGCTGCCCAACGTGGCACTGCCGCTGGTCTCGTACGCCTTCATCGTCGCCGCCGTGCTGATCGTCGCGGAAGGATCGCTGGCCTTCCTCGGCCTCGGGCTGCAGCAGCCCGCCCCGTCCTGGGGAAACATGATCGCCGAGGGTGGCCTGCGGGAGCTGCGCCGGCACCCGCACGTACCGCTGATCCCCGGTGTGTTCATGTTCCTCACCGTCTTCAGCCTGAACATCGTCGGGGAACGTGCCCGGGCCCGCTGGGATCCCCGGGACTTGCAGGTCTGACGACAACGTCCGGAACCGGGCCGCCCTCGACCCGAGCAGCAGGAGGTACGTCATGCGGATGGACGAGTCGGCGTTCCGGCTGGACGGCCGCGTCGCCGCGGTCACCGGCGCCGGCAGCGGAATCGGCCAGGCGGTCGCACAGACCCTCGCCCGGGTCGGCGCGGCGGTGGTGGTCGCCGACATCGACGCCGAACGCGGCGCGGCGACCGTCGCCGACATCACCGCCGCCGGCGGACGGGCCAGCTTCCAGTACACCGATGTCAGCCGTCGGGCCGACCTGGACGCCCTGGCCACCGCCGCCGTCGACCGGTACGGCGGCCTCGACATCCAGTGCAACATCGCCGGCGTGCCGTCCCTGGTCCGCGAGTTGACCGAGGTCACCGGGGCGGACCTCGACGCCGAGTTCGCGATCAGCGTCAAGGGCGTGCTGTACGGCTGTCAGGCCGCCGCGACGGTGATGACCCGCCAGGGGCACGGAGCCATCGTCAACATCTCGTCGACCGCCGCCGACCTGCCCGCCGCCGGCTACGGGCTCTACCACCTCGGCAAACTCGCCGTCGTCGGGATGACCCGCACCCTGGCCCTGGAGCTCGGCCCGAAAGGGGTACGGGTCAACGCGATCGCGCCCGGCGCCACCCTGACCAATTTCAGCGCCCGCAACTTCACCGATCCGGACGGCACCGTCGACGCCGAGCGCAAGCGTCAGTGGCTGGCCGGCATGGCGGCCCGTTCGCCGCTGAACATCGTCGGCGACCCGCAGGACCAGGCGCTGCTGGTGCTCTACCTGGTCTCCGACGCCGCCCGGTTCGTCACCGGGCAGCTGATCCGGGCCAACGGCGGATGGTCGATGGGGTGACACCACTCCGGCCAGGTGTCGCGCCTGCGCCAGGTGTCGCACCGACGTCCACGGAAGACATCCCAGGAGCTTGAGTGTCAAGCAGCAGCCTCGGTGAGGTGATGCGACCAGGCGGTCGTCTCGTCGTAGACGGCGCCGGCCTTGAGGCATCCGTGGAGGATGCCGACGAGCCGGTTGGCGAGCTGACGCAGCGCGGCGTTGTAGCCGGCGCCACGGGCTCGTTGCCGGTCGTAGTAGGCGCGGGCACCCGGGGATGTGTGCAGGGCGGAGAACGCCTGCGCCATCAGCGCGTCGATGAGCCGGTCGTTGTGCACGAACCGGGCCGCGACGGTCCTCTTCTTCCCGGACGCGCGGGTGATCGGGCTGGTCGCAGCGTAGTTCTTCCGGGCCTTGGCCGACGTGTAGCGGTCGTGGTCGTCACCGAACTCAGCGAGCACCCGGGAGCCGAGGACGGCACCCAGTCCGGGCTGGGACAGGATGATCTCAGCGTCCGGGTGCCGACCAAAATGGTCCTCCACCTGCCCTTGCAGGGCCTTGACCTGTTCGTTGAGGGTGACCAGCAACGCGACCAGGGCACGTACCGACGCGGCGTACGCGGCGGTGACCACGGCGGGCTGGCCGAGGTGCTCGGCGCGCAGCGCGGCTTGGATCGTGGCCGCCTTGGCCGGGATGTCGCGGCGGCGGGCCCGTTTGAGGGCCGCGCTGATCTGCGTCAGGCTCAACCGGGCGGCGGCCGCCGGGTCGGGGGCCTTCGCGAGGAGTTCCAGGGCGTCCGGGGCGTCGAGGTCGGCGAACGCCGTGAGGGCGGCGGGGAAGTAGTCGCGCAGCGCGTGCCGCAGCCGCTGACCGGCGCGGGTGCGTTCCCAGACCAGGGTTTTGTGTGTTCGGGTGACGACCTTGACCGCCTGCGCGTCGGCGGTGTCTCCGGCGATCGGGCGCAGTTGGTGCGAGTCGGTGCGCACCATGTCGGCCAGCATGTGCGCGTCGGCGGCGTCGCTCTTGGCCCCCGACAACGCCAGGCGTTCCCGGTAGCGGGACGCCTGCAACGGATTGACCGCGTACACCGTGTAGCCGGCGGCGACGAGGGCCTGCACCCACGGGCCCCGATCGGTCTCGATGCCGATCCTCACCCGGGCGTCGTCGTCGGTGTCGATGTCGTCCCCGAGGGCCTGGCCGATCATCGCGTGCAGCCTGGTCATCCCCGCGACGCCCTCGGGCAGCCGGGCCCTGGCCAGCCGGCGGCCGGAGGCGTCCATCACCTCGACGTCGTGGTGGTCCTCCGCCCAGTCATCTCCTACGAACAGCAA